>NZ_JAFMJZ010000232.1 GCF_017853185.1 Mycolicibacterium sp. | reverse complement strand
AGCAGCTGGCCTTCGCCTGGCCGAACTGGGCCAAGCTGTTCTTCAACAACAAGGGCGTCGCCGCCCGCACCACCGACATCTGCGATCAGTACCCCACCGACCCGTCCCTATGGACCTGGTGAAGTCGTGGGTGCGGTGACACCGCGTCCGGCGGTGATCGAGCGCTGGCTCGGCGTCATCGTCGACGGCCGCACCGCCGAACTCGACGAGATGCTCGCCGAGGATGCGGTGTTCTACTCCCCCGCGGTGTTCACCCCGCAGCAGGGGCGGGAGAAGGCGGCCACCTATCTGCGGGCGGCCGAGAAGCTGTTCAGCACCACCGACTTCCACTACGTCGGGATGTGGTTCGGGGAGCGTTCGGCGGTGCTGGAGTTCGCCGCCCAGCTCGACGGGGTCACCGTCGAGGGCATCGACATGATCCATTGGAACGACGCCGACCAGATCACCTCGGTGAAGGTGATGATCCGTCCGATCAAGGCGCTGCAGACCCTCGTCCCGCGGATGGCCGAGCTACTCGCCGGTCACTGATTACGGGTTCATTGCGGCTTTGCCCGGCTTAGCCGTGGCTGTGGAAATCCTGAGCGAAGTGTGAGTACAGTGCTGTGAAGGCCACGTCAGGACGGCTTTGCCAGGGTCGATGACCTGCAGTTATTCACCGAGCAGGAGCGAATTGATGAATTCTCCCAAGAACGCCGCGATGCACGTCGGCCGGATCGGGGCGTTAGCGATCGCGTTGGGCGTCGGAGCCGCCATCGCCTCCGGGACCGCCGTCGCCTGGGCCGACAGCGCCGACGACTCGGGCACTGCTTCGGCCACTTCCGACACCGGTTCCCGGCGCGGCCCGGCCCGCGCTGCCACGGCCCGGCGGGGCACGCCCGCGACCGCGGCCAAGCCGGCGACCAAGAGCACTTCTGCACCGGCCGCCGCCACGGCGACCGCGTCGTCGGCGACCAGCCCGGTGTCCCGGACCATCGCCGCACCGGGCAGCGGCACCGGCGCCCCGGTCGACTCGACGGCCGCCGTGACGGCGCTGGCCGTGAGCCGCCGCGAGGGCGCCGCGTCGGCGCGGGCCGCGCAGGCCGCTGCGAACCTCACCTCGGCCGCGAACCTCACCTCGGCCGCGGTCGCGGCCACGCCCACCAGCCTGACCTCGTCGCCGCTGGGCTGGGTCACCGGCCAGCGCAACAACGCCTACCCCGGATCGACCTGGACGCAGACCAACAACACCAGCTGGGCCAACGTCTACGGCACCGACCTGGGCATCATGTGGGTCAACCCGGTCAACGGCTACACCCAGCTCGCCTTCGGCGACACCTTCAGCGGCCCGAACATGAGCGGCGACTGGCGATCGAACGTGCTGCTGCTCAGCAGTGACACCCAGCTCTACAACGGCCTGAGCCTGATCAACACCGGCCCGGCCTACCAGTTCATCCCGGCTGCCCGCGACCAGGTGTTCTTCATCGGCTCGGAGACCACCAACATCCCGACCTCGGCGATCTACACCGACGCCAACAACTACGTCAGCTACATGTCGGTGAAGTCCTGGGACACCCCGGGGCGCTGGACCACCAACTACTCGGCCGTGTCCGAGTACGACGAGGCGACCGGCAAGTGGATTCTGCAGACCTCCACCATCCGCTCCGCGGGGTTGTTGCGGGCCAGGCAGGCCTGGCACTTCGGCGATCAGAACTTCCAGCAGATGGCCTACGTGCTCGAACCGGAGAGCAAGGTCGCCCCCGGCGGGACCCGCTACGTGTACGGGTTCGGAACTCCGGCCGGCCGCGCCGGATCGGCCTTCCTGTCCCGGTTCGCCGAGGGTGACATCACCGATCTGTCCAAGTACGAGTACTGGGACGGCAGCGCGTGGACTTCCAACCAGGCCTACGCCGCCCCGGTGCTCGGTGACTCGCCGAACTCCAGCGGAATCTTCGGCTTCGTCCGCGATCTGGCCAACAACCCGAACTTCTTCGGCGGCTGGTTCGCCGGGCTCATCGGCGCCAAGACCGGCGGCAACGTGAGCGAATTGTCGGTGCAGTACAACGAGTATCTCGGCAAGTACGTGACGCTCTACGGCAACGGCCTCAACAACGTGGTGATGCGCACCGCCGACACCCCGGAGGGCACCTGGTCGGATCCGGTCACCATCGCCACCTCGATCACATACCCGGGCCTGTACGCGCCGATGATCCATCCGCTGTCGGGCACCGGCGAATTGACCGACGCCGCAGGCGATCCCGACGTGAACAACCTGTACTGGAACATGTCGATCTGGAGCAACTACAACGTCGTGCTGATGAAGACCGACCTCACCACGATGAAGACCACCGCGGTCTAGGTGCAGATCGACGTCCGCGCCGGGGCGGCTGCCCTGGCGCTCGGGATAGGGCTGGGTGTCGGTGCGGCGCTCGCGACCGCGGCGCCGGCCTCCGCCGACAGCGCCGACGCGCACTCCTCGGGGCCCACCACCCACCGCGTCGCACCGGCGGCCGCGAGAGGGACGGCCAAACCGGTCATGCGGCGGGACGCACGGCCCCGCGCGGCGGTTCAAACCGGCGCTACCGCAGGGCCTTCCATCAAACCCACGGCATTGAGTCCGTACGCCCTGAGCAGTGGCACGACCACGGCTAGCGAACTCAGTGGCCTGACCTACGCGGGCGGCACCACCTACTACTCGGTCGGCGACAACGGGGCCGGCTCGATCTGGCAGGTCTACACCTCGGTCACCTCGACGCTGGGCGGGATCAGGTCGGGGTTTGTCGACACCGGCATCACCGCCCCGGCCCTGGGCCGCGATTCCGAGGGCATCGCCCTGACACCGTCGGGCTCCGGCGTCTGGGTCTCCGACGAAATCGCCTCCACCATCACCGAATTCAGCCTGTCGGACGGAGCGAAGACCGGTTCGGTCGAGGTGCCGAGCATCTACCGGCCCGCCAACGTCCAGGGCGACTTCGGTCTGGAATCACTCGCCTACGGCGCGGGTGCCCTGTGGACAGCCAACGAAGAAGCCCTCCGGACCGACGGGGCGCTGTCCACGACGACAGCCGGCAGTTGGGTCAGGATCCAGAAGTTCAACGGCCCGGACTTCGCGCCGGCGAGCCAGTACGCCTATCGCACCGATCCGATCGCCGAACTATCGCCGTTGATCGACGTCGAACGAAGCGGCCTGGTTGACATGGTCGCCCTGCCCGATGGGCAGGTTCTGACACTGGAGCGCGAGCTCGGCGGGTTCCTGCCGATCTTCCGGTCCCGCATCTACCAGGTCGGTCTCACCGAGGCGACCGACGTCGCCGGACTGCCCAGTCTCAGCGACGGCGGCTTCACCCCGGTCACCAAGACACTGCTGTGGGAGGGCTACTTCGCCTTCACCAATTTCGAGGGAATCACCTTGGGGCCGCGGCTTTCCGACGGTTCCTACACGATGCTGCTGGTGTCCGATGACGGCAGCGGCGAACTGGCGCAGCGCCAAAGCCTGCTGAGCCTGACCCTGCGCGGCGTCACGACCGCCTAGCAGTTCAGCAGGACCCGTTCGAGCGCGTCATGCTCGGCCGGCGTCACCCACAACCCGTAGGCCGCCTTCACCTCGACGATCCGGGATGCGTAGGCGCACCGGTAGGAGTTGTTGGGCGGCAACCAGGATGCCGCGTCGGAATCGCCCTTCTCCTGATTCACCCACCCGACGGTGGCCTGCAGGTTGCGCGGATCGTTGGCGAAGTTCTGCCGGGTGAAGTCGTCGAGTTGCTGCGCCCCGGTCTGCCA
>NZ_JAFMJZ010000231.1 GCF_017853185.1 Mycolicibacterium sp. | reverse complement strand
CAGTCTCCACGCTCTCGGAGGAGGCCAAGGACCCGACCCGCAACGTGCCGCGGGCGATCATCATCGCCACGGTGGTCTCCGGGATCGTGTTCGTGATCCTGTCCTATCTGTCCCAGTTGGTCTTCCCGTCCAACGCCTTCAGCGATGTCGACTCCGGATCGCTGGACGTCATGCGCACCGCGGGCGGTCAGTTCCTGGAGACCTTCTTCACCGCCGCCTACGTGGCAGGGGCGCTGGGGTCGGCGCTGACCTCGCAGGCCTCGGTGGCCCGCATCCTCTACGCGATGGGCCGGGACCGGATCCTGCCGCGGCCGTTGTTCGCTCACATCTCGGCCCGGTTCAGCACCCCGGTCTACGCCATCCTGGTGGTCAGCCTGGTCTCGCTGCTCGCCGTCGTGATCGACCTGGCGACGTTGGCCTCGATCGTCAGTTTCGGTGCGCTGGTTGCCTTCTCGGCGGTGAACCTCTCGGTGATCAAGCACTTCTTCATCGACCGCGGCGAACGATCGGTGCTGTCGAACCTGGTACTGCCGCTGATCGGCTTCGTGCTCACGGTGTGGTTGTGGACCAGTCTGTCGGGCCTGACCCTCAAGGTCGGGTTGGCCTGGCTGGCGGCGGGATTCGTCTGGCTGCTGGCGGTCACCCGGGGATTCCGCCGTCCCACCCCGGTGATGGACATCGAACCGGACTGACCGGGTAGATTCGCCACGTGAACAGCCACGCGGCCGGGGACAACACCCTCGACTACATGGACCAGGCGTCCTTCCTCGGCCTGCGGGCCCTCGGCCGCGGTCCGCAGATTCAATTCACCTGGATCTATGACCACCCGGTCGATCTCGACGGTCTGCGGCGCTTCCACGACAACCTCGGACGTGGCCTGCTCGGCCGGCGGATCGAACGATCACCTCTGCCGTTCGGCCGGCACAGGTGGGTGGCATCGCCGGGACCGGCGATGGAGGTCGCCGCCGGCGAACGCCCACGCGACGAGGTCATGAACTGGATCGACGATCAGATCGCGATTCCGCTGGACCCGGAGAACGGACCTGCCTGGCGGATGGCGGTGCAGCCGCTGACCGGTGGCGGCGCGGCGGTCACCCTGGTGGTGTCGCACACCACCTGCGACGGATTGGGGATCGTTCTGGCCATCGCCGATGCGGCCAAGGGAGTGACCCACGACTTCGGGTATCCACCGCCGCATTCCCGGCCGCGCGGCCGGGCTCTCCGCGAGGATCTGCGCGGATTCACCCGGGAGATCCCGAAGATCGGTAAGGCGATCGTCGCCGGAGCCCGGTTGGCGTCGAAGAACAAAGATCAGGCCGCACGACCGGGCAAGAAGGCGAATCTGCCGGCGCGGCGCAGCACCACCGGACCCCTCCGGGTTCCGATGGTGGTCGCCTACGTGGACGAAGGCCTGTGGAATGAACGGTCGAAAAGCCTTGGTGGAAGCAGTAACTCGCTGGTTGCCGGTATTGCCGCACGATTGGGCGCCCTCACCGGCCGGGTCGATGCGCAGGGCCGGGCCAAGCTCACCATCCCGGTCAGTGAGCGCGTCGAAGGGGACTCCCGGGGTAACGCCCTGAACGTCATCACCCTCGACGTCGATCCGGCGGCGGTGACCGGGAGCCTCAGTGATCTGCGCGCCGGGATGAAACGCGAACTCACCGCGCTGGCCGACAGTCACAACGAACTGCTTGCCCCGCTCCCGCTCACCCCGCTCATCCCGGCTCGGGTGGCGGGGCGTCTGGAGGCGCTGGCTCTCGGCGCCGGCGCGCCGATCGGATCCTCCAACGGTGGGCAGTACGACCCGTGGGCCAATCGGCCCGACGGCACCGACGCCGATTTCATCTTCGCCCGCCAGATCGACTCGGGCATCACCGCCGACGTCCTCGACCGCCTCGGCGGACTGCTGTTCGTGGCGTCGGGCACGGTGCACGGCAAGGTGTACCTGACCATCACCGCCTGGAAGGCCGGCGGCGAGAACTCCCGCGATCAGTTGGAGAGCGACGTCCGGACGGCGCTGGGCGAATTCGGGCTGTCCGGGATCGTCGAGTAGGCGGCTGCGTCAGGGCTGGTCGGGTGTGAAGCTCGCGTAGAAGAGCAGCCCCTGCGGATCGCGATAGGCGTTGATCGTCTTTCCGGTGACGATGTCCTGCACGGCCACGCCCAGCAGGGTTCCGATGGGTTGGCCGGTCACCGGGTTGCGCTGCACCGGACCGTCCACCTCGACGAACGTCACCAGTTGAGTGCCGGCGAGGTCGTTGGTGATGGCGACGCTGCCGTCGGTGCTGGGCACCGTCCAGGGGCCGGGCGCGGCACCGGGTGCATTCGGATCGTTGCCGGGTCCGCCGGGGTTGTAGACCGGCGAGTAGTCACCGGAGGACGGCCACCGCACGCTGGACAGCCGCGCGATCGCGGCCGGGTCACCGGAGAGGATGACGTCGTAGTAGTTGTCGTGGTCCTCCACGTAGGCGGCGTTCTCGGTGGCGCCGGCCTGGGCGAGATCGGCCAGACCGATCACGGTGACGGTGCCGAAGCTTCCCACCGTGACCGGGGTGCCGGACTGGGTGATCGACACGGTCGACCCGTCGTCGGCGGTGGCGTCGAGAATGAAGTAGCGGGCGAACTCGCTGGGCCACAGGCTCGCGATGCCGTCGGGGGAGAAGCCGGCGCTGGTGTAGAGCCTCAGCCGGTACTGGGCCTGGTTCCCGTAAAGGTCTGAGCCACTGTTGTTTTGGGACGCGATGCTGACGCCCAGCGGGCCGCCCTCGCCGAGGTTGCTCATGTAGTCGAGCTTGGCGGCCACCAGTCGCGGACCGTTGCCGCTGACATAGGGATTGGCGCTCGCCACGCTGAGACCCACCGCGGACACCGGCCCGGTATTGGTCAACAACTCCAACGGTGTGCTGTCGGCGACGATGGCCACCGACACCGGATACAGGGCGCCGGGCTGGCCGGGCACTATCCGGTTGCCGAATTCTCCGGCGATCACGACGGTCTGACGCTCGTTGAACTCGAGGTTGGGCAACAAGGCCGCGGTCTGCGGGGTCAGCTGGGATCCGTCGCTGAGCGTGATGAGGAAGTCGGTGGAGTTCAGTGTGGTCGGCAACACCGGATTGCTGAACACGACGGGAATCGTGTCGGCCAGCAGCAGATCGACACCGTAGACGGCGCTCACATTGTCGGTGGACGCCGCCGAGGTGTACGCCCGCTGGGTGGCGTTCAGGGCAGGATCGACGGTCTCCCACGCGACGTTGTACTGCGCGGCGATCTCGCGGTCGGTCTCGGTGGTGCCGTTGAGGCCCGGCACGCCCAGGTAACCGTCGAACCCGTAGTTGGCCGTGATGATCGACGGCGTCGCCGCGAAGACGTCGGCGTTGTAGTTGATCGGCGTCAGCAGGCTCGCCGCAGTGCCCGACATGTCGGTGCGGCTGGCATTGACGAACTGGATCAGCTGCGCCGCCAACGGTGTGAAAACGACGGTTCCACCGGCGCTGCCGCCGATTCCGCCGTCACCCCCGGCGCCGCCGCCGGCGGCACTGCCCGCGCCGCCCGCTGCACCGGCATCGCCCGCGCCGGAATCGACGCCGCCGCCGGATCCGCCGGTCCCGCCGGTTCCGCCGTCACCGCCGGACTCCCGGTTGCCGAACACGATCAGCAGCCGGCCCGAACCGCCCGCGCCGCCGATACCGCCCGCTCCGCCGGTTCCGCCGTCGGCCAGGACGCCCCCGGCTCCGCCGTTCCCGCCCGCGCCGCCGTCGCCACCGAGGCCCCC
>NZ_JAFMJZ010000230.1 GCF_017853185.1 Mycolicibacterium sp. | reverse complement strand
AGAACTCGCACTCGGTGGGGATGATCACCGCATCCGAGCAGGCGAGCGCGTTGACGGTGAGCAGACCCAGCGACGGCTGGCAGTCGATGAGCACGTAGTCGTACTGGTCGAGCAGTGGCCGCAGCGCGCGGGCCAGGGCCTGCTCGCGGCCGACCTCGTTGACCAGTTGGATCTCGGCGGCCGACAGGTCGATATTGCTGGGCACCAGATCCAGGCCGTCGACCTTGGTCTTGATCAGCACGTCGTCGATCGGCACCCGCGGCTCGACCAGCAGGTTGTGCACGGTGTTGGCCAGCTCGTAGTGCGGCACCCCCAGCCCGGCCGACAGCGCACCCTGCGGGTCGAGGTCCACCAGCAGCACCTTGCGGCCGTAGGCGGCCAGCGATGCGCCCAAGTTGATGGTCGACGTGGTCTTGCCGACGCCGCCCTTCTGGTTGCACATCGAGATCACCACGGCGGGACCGTGGCTGGTCAGCGGCTGTGGTTCGGGAATCGGGCGGGGCGGGCGGCCCGTGAGACCGACCGCTACCTCGTCTGTCTCCTCGGTCATCGGCGAGAGTCTATCGGTAGGGCGGGCTCAGGCGAGGCGGTGCGCCCCGGCGCGAAGCCCATCAGGCCCGGGGGTGCGCCCCGGCCCAGACCTCGCGCAGGGCGTTGACGGTGACCAGGGTGTAGATCTGAGTAGTCGTCACCGAGGCGTGGCCGAGGAGTTCCTGCACGACGCGCACGTCGGCGCCGCCGTCGAGCAGATGGGTGGCGAACGAGTGCCGCAGCGTGTGCGGGGACACCGCGGCGGTGATCCCGGCCCGCTCTGCGGCGTCCTGCAGCACCTGCCAGGCACTCTGTCGGGACAGCCGGCCACCCCGGGCATTGAGGAAGATCGCCGGCACACCACGACCCCGTCGGGCGAGGTCAGGACGCCCGCGGACCAGGTAGGCCTCCAGTGCGGCCAGCGCCGGCCGGCCCACCGGCACCAGCCGTTGCTTGCCGCCCTTGCCGCGCAGCAGCACCGAGCGGGCCTCGGTGTCGACGTCGTCGACGTCCAGGCCGACGGCCTCCGAGATCCGGGCCCCGGTGGAGTACAGCAGTTCCAGCAGCGCCCGGTTGCGCAATGTCAGCGGGCCATCGCTGGGGGCGTCACCCCCGGCGCCGTCCAGCAGGGCCAGCACATCGTCCAGGGTCAGGCTCTTGGGCAGCCGCCGGCTCGGGGTGGGCGGTTTGACCGCACGGGCGACGTCGAGGTCGAGGATGCCCTCGGCGGCGGCGAATTTGTGCAACCCGCGCACCGCGATCAGCGCCCGGGCCGCCGAGACCGCCGAGAGCGCGACCACGCCGGCCTCGGGGTCACCTTTGCGCAGTGCGACCAGGAAGTCGCTGACGTCGGTCTCGGTGACCGCGCGCAGATCACTGATCCCGCGCGACGCAAGGTGATCGACGTAGCGGCGCAGATCGCGCCGGTAGGACATCAGCGTGTTCGCCGCCACCCCCCGTTCGATGGTGAGGTGGTCGAGATAGCCCTGAACCTGGCCGTCCAGGGCGGTGGTCTGGAACGTCGTCACCGGCGCCCCTTACGGGTTGCCAGCGCGGTCGGGCGGTCCGGCCACGGCTCACCCACCGGCCGGGTGGGTTGGCCGTCGACGACGGCGGCGTGGGCGGCCAGCACACCGGCCACCGCGGTCGCGTTGACCACCTCGCCGGCCAGCACCCGGTCGACGGCCTGCGCCAGCGGCACCCAGTGCACGGTGAGGTCGGCTTCTTCGTGGTCGGCCGGCGGGCGGCCGACGTCGTGCAGCCCGCGAGCCAGATACACCCGGACCGCCTCGTCGCAGAACCCCGGCGAGAGCGCCAGGTCGATCAGCACCCGCCAGTCGTCGGCGACCAGTCCGGTCTCCTCGCGCAACTCGCGACCCGCGGCAACCACCGGGTCCTCCCCGGGCTCGTCGAGCAGTCCGGCGGGCAGTTCCCACAGCCGACGGCCCAGGGCGTGCCGGTACTGGTAGACCATCGCCAGTCGGCCGTCCTCATCGAGAGCGGCCACCGCGACGGCGCCGTAGTGCTCGACCACTTCGCGCTCGGCGGAGCCGCCGCCGGGCATCCGCACCTCATCGGTGCGCAACGCGAGAATGGCTCCCTCGTAGACGATTTCAGACGAAAGGGTGTCGAAGTCGTGCTCAGCCACGGGCGTGTTCCGACACAGTGTCGGAATGGCCGGCGGGGTCGGAATGGCCGGCGGGGTCGGAATGACCGGCGGGGTCGGAATGACCGGCGTGCTGCTCGGGGATCTCGACCGGCAACCGCTCGCCGGCCTTGTAGTCCAGCGCCGCACCGACGAACGCGGCGAACAGCGGGTGCGGACGGGTCGGGCGGCTCTTGAGTTCGGGGTGCGCCTGGGTGCCGACCAGGAACGGGTGCGTGTCGCGCGGGTACTCGACGAACTCCACCAAGTGGCCGTCCGGCGAGGTGCCGGAGAACCGCAGCCCGCTCTCGGCGATCTTGTCGCGGTAGGAGTTGTTCACCTCGAAGCGGTGCCGGTGGCGTTCGGAGACCTTGGTGGAGTCGTAGGCCTGCGCGACAATCGACCCCTCCTCCAGCACCGCCGGGTAGGCGCCCAGTCGCATGGTGCCGCCGAGGTCGGCCTCGCCGGCCACCGCGTCGCGTTGGTCGGCCATCGTCGAGATCACCGGTTCCGGTGTGCCGGGTTCGAATTCAGCGGAGTTGGCCTCGGTCAGGCCCACCGAACGCGCGGCCTCGATCACGATGCACTGCAGGCCCAGGCACAGACCGAGCAACGGCAGTCCGCGATGCCGGGCGTAGCGGATCGCGCCGATCTTGCCCTCGATACCGCGGATGCCGAAGCCGCCGGGGATCAGCACCCCGTCGACGTCCTCGAGTGCCGCTGCCGCGCCGCTGTCGGTCTCGCAGTCATCGGAGGCCACCCACCGCATCTCGACCTTGGCGCGATGAGCGAAGCCGCCGGCCCGCAGCGCCTCGGCGACCGACAGGTAGGCGTCGGAAAGGTCGATGTACTTGCCCACCAACGCGATTCGCACGGTCTCCTGCGGATCATGCACCCGGCGCAGCAGGTCGTCCCAGGTGGTCCAGTCGACGTCGCGGAACGGCAGATTCAGCCGGCGCACCACGTAGGCGTCGAGTTCCTCGCGGTGCAGCACCTTGGGGATGTCGTAGATGGACGGCGCGTCGGGAGTGGAGACCACACCATCGAGGTCGACGTCGCACATCAGCGCGATCTTGTTCTTCAGCGGCTCGGGCACCTCACGGTCGCAGCGCAGGATCAGCGCGTCCGGGGTGATGCCGATGCTGCGCAGGGCGGCCACCGAGTGCTGGGTTGGCTTGGTCTTGAGCTCGCCGGACGGCGCCAGATAGGGCACCAGCGAGACGTGCAGGAAGAAGCAGTTCTCCCGGCCGACCTCGTGGCGCACCTGACGGGCCGCCTCCAGGAAGGGCAGCGACTCGATGTCGCCGACGGTGCCGCCGATCTCGGTGATGACGACGTCCGGACGGTTGCCGTCGGCGTCGGGTTCGGCCATGGCGGTGATCCGACGCTTGATCTCGTCGGTGATGTGCGGGATCACCTGGACGGTGTCGCCGAGATACTCGCCGCGACGTTCCTTGGCGATGACGGTCGAATACACCTGTCCGGTGGTCACATTCGCGAACCCGGAGAGGTTGCGGTCCAGGAACCGCTCGTAGTGGCCGAGGTCGAGGTCGGTCTCGGCGCCGTCCTCGGTGACGAACACCTCGCCGTGCTGGA
>NZ_JAFMJZ010000074.1 GCF_017853185.1 Mycolicibacterium sp. | reverse complement strand
TTGAGATCCCGGCCGACCTGGAACAGCTCCCGCTGGCTGGCGATCAGCCCGAGGAAGTAGACCAGTGACGAGGCCTTCAGCAGGGAGATGAACTGATTCATCAGCGCCGGCAGCACCCGGCGGACACCTTGGGGAATGACCACCAGCCGCATGGAGGACGAGTAGCTGAACCCCAGTGCGCGAGAAGCCTCCAACTGTCCGGTGTCCACGCTCTGGATGCCCGAGCGCAGGATCTCGCCGATGTAGGCGGCGGCCATCAGTCCGAGCGCGGCGATGCCGAGCGGGTAGGGATTGCCACCGGTCAGTCCGCGCACCAGCGGCCCGATGCCCAGCCCGATCAGCAGGATGATGACCACCTCGGGCAGCCCGCGGAAGATGTCGGTGTAGATCCGTGCGGGCACCCGCAACCACGCTGAGCGCGAGATGCCGGCGACGGCCAACCCCAAACCGAGCAGCAGCCCGATGACGCTGGCGCTGATGGTCAGAATCAGGGTGTTGGGCAGGCCGGTCTTGAGCAGGTCCGGGATCGCCTTCTTGTACAACTCCCAATCCAGGAAGGACTCCCGCAACTGGGTCAGCACCGATTTCGTCGCCACCGGCCCGGCAGCGGACGGCTTCTGCGCAGTGGCGGCGATCGCGGCGAAGTCCGGCAGCGTGGGCACCGGTGCGGCCTTGGACCCGGGCTTCCAGCCCGGCGGCAGCGCGCGCGGCACCCAGTCGGAGTACAGCTTGGACCAGGTGCCGTCGGCGATGACGGCGTCGAGGCCGGCGTTGAGCGCGTCGATCAGCGCGGTGTTCTCCTTGGCCACCGCGTACGCGACGAAATTGTCCAAGCTGAAGGTGTTCTCGACGATCACCGCCGGGTCGCCGGCCTTGACGGTGCCCTGCGCCTGTTGCGACGGCGCCACCCAGGCGTCGATCTGCCCGGTCTTGAGGCTGGCGTAGACGGTGTTGTAGTCGGGGAACTTCACCGGCTGCAGTTTGAGGGTGTCGACGACGTAGGCCTCCTGCACGGTGCCCTGCACCACGCCGATCCGCTGACCGGCTTTCAGTTGGCCGAATCCGGTGATCGCCGACCCGGACGGAACCACCAGCGAGAAGTAGCCGAAGTCGTAGCCGTTGGTGAATCCGACGGTGCGGCGGCGCGCGTCGGTGGTGGTGATCGACGACGAGCCGACGTCGAACCGGCGGCCGGCAACCTGGGCCAGCAGTCCGGAGAAGTCGGTGCCGACGAGGGTGATCTTGAGACCGAGCTTATCGGCGATCGCCCGCAGCAGTTCGTTGTCGAAACCGGTGAACTGTCCCGCCGCGTTGATGCAGATGCTCGGCGGAGCGTCCGACAGCGTGCCGACGGTCAGCGTGCCGGGCGTGATCAGCCGCAGCGCATCGAGATCCACTGAGCTCAGTGGTTCGGTGGTGGCGGTCGTGTACTTGTCGTCGCTGGGACCGCCGGCCGCCGCGGCGAGGTTGGTGGGCAGCGCGCTGGCCGCGGCCGCCCCCGGTGGGGAGCACTGATCGGCGCTGGCGACGGGGGCGCCCACCAAGCCGAGAGTCAGCAGCAGCACGAGCAGCGCACAGGTTCGGCGAATGGTCCCCCCGCTAATCGTCACCGTCGCAACCTAGTGGCTGCCGCCCCCGACGACGACCCTTCGGCTCAGGGAGAGTCTTAAGTCCGCGCGTCGCGCCAGCGGATCAGTGCCTCGGCTGGGCCCAGGTCGTAGTCGGGGCCGTCACAGCCGACCGTCATCAGCGTCGCCCCGAGCCGGGCCAGGGCCTCGGCGTTGGCCACCAGCGTTTCCGGGTCGCGGCCCTCCACACCGGAGGACCGTTCGACGGTGTGAGGGTCGCGGCCGACGTCCGCGCAGTGCCCGTCGAGCACCGCGGCCTTGCCCGGGTAGGTGTCGGCGTTGGTGAAGCCGTGCCAGATGTCGGCGTGCTGGGCTACCAACCGCAGGGTCTTCTTCTCGCCCCCGCCGCCGATCAGGATCGGAATCCGCCTGGTGGGCGCAGGATTCAGCTTGGCCAACCGCGCCTCGATGCGCGGCAGCGCCAGCGCCAGGTCGTCGAGGCGGCTTCCCACGGTGCCGAACTCGTATCCGTACTCGTCGTAGTCCTTCTTCATCCAGCCTGAGCCGATGCCGAGGATCAGCCGGCCCTCCGAGATGTGGTCGACGGTGCGTGCCATGTCGGCCAGCAGTTCTGGGTTGCGGTACGAGTTGCAACTCACCAGCGCGCCGATCTCGATGCGGGAGGTCTGCTCGGCCCAGGCCCCGAGCATGGTCCAGCACTCGAAGTGCGCACCGTCGGGATCGCCGTAGAGCGGATAGAAGTGGTCCCAGTTGAAGACGACGTCGACGCCGAGGTCCTCGCAGCGGCGCACCGCGTCGCGGATGAAGCCGTAGTGGCTGGAGTGCTGCGGCTGCAGTTGGACGCCGATGCGGATGGGGAAAGTCATGCGGTCAGTCAAGCACCGAGCGCAGGATCTCCACCAGAGCGCGCGGCTGATCGCCCTGCACCGAGTGTCCGGCGTCCGGGACGACGATCACCTGCTGAAAACCGGGCGCGACGCGGGCGAACTCGGCGGCGTCGTCGTCGTTGACGAAGAACGACTTGGCTCCGCGGACCAGCGTGGTCGGTGTGCGCAATTCGCGGGCGTCGTCCCACAGCCCGTCGAAGCCACCACCGGTTCGGAAGGTGTCGTACCGCCAGGTCCAGGTTCCGTCGTCGAGCTGTTTGGAATTGTGAAAGACGCCGCGGCGCAACGACTCCCGGGACCGGTGCGGGGAGGCTGCCACGGTGACGTCCACCATCTCCTCGAAGCTGGCGAAGGTGCGGTCGCCCTGCACCAGCGCCACCGCGCCCATCTGGGCCTTGGTCATCTGCTCATGGCGTTCCCGGGCCGACGGGGTGACGTCGACCATGACGAGCCTGGGCACCAGGTCCGGTGCGGTGACGGCCAGCCGCAGCGCGGTCAGGCCGCCCAGTGACATGCCGACCACCAGATCGGCCGTCGGCGCCAGTTCGCGGATCACCGGTTCGACGGCCGTCGCGTTGAGCTTGGGCCCGTAGTCGCCGTCCTCGCGCCATGCCGAATGACCGTGTCCGGGAAGGTCTATCGCCAATGCAGGCAGCCCCAGGCCCAGGATGACGGTGTCCCAGGTGTGCGCGTTCTGGCCGCCGCCGTGCAGGTACACCACCCGCGGGTCTGAGCCCCAGCGCAGCGCGCTCACAGCATCCCGATGGATCCGTTCGACGGCCGGCAGCGGACCGGAGACCCCGGCCTGCTCGGCGTTGTCGGGCAGGAACGTGAATTCGTTCACGCGACCCATCTAACGCGCCAAGGGACCTGACACGAAAGTGCGCCCGGTCCGCGAGGGTCCGGGCGCACTTTCGGTTCGGGAATCTAGCCCTTGATGAACGCCTCGAGCTGATCGCGGGCGACGTCGTCGGCGAGCTGCTTGGGCGGGCTCTTCATCAGGTAGGCCGAGGCCGGGATGATCGGACCGCCGATGCCGCGGTCCTTGGCGATCTTGGCCGCGCGCACCGCGTCGATGATGATTCCGGCCGAGTTCGGCGAGTCCCACACCTCGAGCTTGTACTCCAGGGTCAGCGGCACGTCACCGAAGGCGCGACCCTCGAGCCGCACGTAGGCCCACTTGCGGTCGTCGAGCCACGCGACGTGATCCGACGGGCCGATGTGAACGTTCTTGTCCTCGATCTTGCCGGCCAGCGAACCGGTCAGGTTCGACGTCACGGCCTGGGTCTTGGAGACCTTCTTGGACTCCAGGCGCTCGCGCTCGAGCATGTTCTTGAAGTCCATGTTGCCGCCGACGTTGAGCTGGTAGGTGCGGTCCAGCGTGACGCCGCGGTCCTCGAACAGCTTGGCCATCACGCGGTGGGTGATGGTGGCGCCGACCTGGCTCTTGATGTCGTCGCCGACGATCGGCACGCCGGCGTCCTCGAACTTCTTGGCCCACACCGGATCCGAGGCGATGAACACCGGCAGCGCGTTGACGAACGCCACCTTGGCGTCGATGGCGCACTGCGCGTAGAACTTGTCGGCCTGCTCCGAGCCCACCGGCAGGTAGGACACCAGCACGTCGACCTTGTTGTCCTTGAGCACCTTGACCACGTCGACCGGGGCCTCGTCGGACAGCTCGATGGTCTCGGCGTAGTACTTGCCGATGCCGTCCATGGTCGGACCGCGCTGCACCATGACGTTGGTCGGCGGCACGTCGGCGATCTTGATGGTGTTGTTCTCCGACGCGAAGATCGCCTCGGAGAGGTCGAAGCCGACCTTCTTGGCATCCACATCGAAGGCGGCGACGAACTTCACGTCGCGCACGTGGTACGGGCCGAGGGCGACGTGCATCAGGCCGGGGACCGTCGAATGCGGGTCGGCGTCCTTGTAGTACTGCACGCCCTGAACCAGGGAGGACGCGCAGTTGCCGACGCCGACGATGGCGACGCGAACTTCGTTCGTCATGTGACGGTCTCCTTCTTGTACTTCTACTTAGGTGGTACGGGTCTTCAGTTCTGGACGCCGTGTTCGGGACGGCTCTGGGCCACCCGTTCCGCGGCGATGAGTTCGTTGAGCCACTTGACTTCCCGCTCGCTGGACTCCAGACCCAGCTGATGCAGCTGCCGGGTGTAGCGGTCCAGGGAGTTGGTGGCCCGGGAGACGGCCTCACGCAGGCCCTCGCGGCGTTCCTCGACCTGCCGGCGGCGGCCTTCGAGGATGCGCATCCGAGCCTCGGCCGGGGTCCGGTTGAAGAACGCCAGGTGCACGCCGAAGCCGTCGTCGGTGTAGTTCTGCGGACCGGTGTCGGCGACCAGCTCGGTGAAGCGCTCACGGCCTTTATCGGTCAACTGGTAGACCCGGCGGGCCCGGCGCAGCACCGCGGTGCCTTCGGGTGCGGCGTCCTCGGCGATCAGTCCGTCGGCCTGCATCCGGCGCAGGGCCGGGTACAGCGAGCCGTAGGAGAAGGCCCGGAAGGCGCCGAGCAGACCGGTCAGCCGCTTGCGCAGTTCATAACCGTGCATCGGGGACTCGAGCAGAAGTCCGAGAACAGCGAGTTCCAGCACCGAGTCACCTCCTCATGCATTCGTCGTTACGGCCCAGCGACACGTACCGCAATAGTATCGGAGCGATATATACGACGCCAAAACTGCAGGTGGCAGAGTGCCGAACGTCACGCTGGGGTGGCGCTGGGTGTCGAGCGAGGCGCCAGCGTGACGCTCGGCGAGAACCGGGGCTAGGGGTAGCTGATGCTCTTGACCGAGGCGTCCGGGTTCAGCTGGAGGTAGCCGCTGCCGAACTCGCTGGAGACGTAGATCGAGACTTCGACCGCTTTCGGCGCAGTCAGGTCTCCGGACGGTTCGATGATCAGGTAGGTCGTCTTGACCTCATCGGGCTTGATGTTGAGCGTCTCCGGCGCGCCGCGCAGCACCCCGACGACCGCCTTGGCGTCGAACGCCGCGAGGTCGACGGCAACGGACTCGCTGCCCTTGGATCCGGTCGACGGATTACCCCAGCCGCCGCGATAGGTGTAGCTCAGGGTGCGTCGCTCATCGTCGGGATCCGGGCGGTCCAGCACCGCGTATTCGGGGTAGATCACCAGCCGGTAGCCGAGGGTGTCACCGAACTTCTTGCGCATCTGCTCGAGCAGACCGGTCAGCCCGCCGAGGGACTGCAGCTGCCGTGGCGGGGTCAGCACCACCGGCGCCACCCCGTCGGCCTTGGCCCCCGGGTCCTTGGTCAGGCTGAGCGGGGAACTGGTGTTTCCGTAGAGCCCCCAACCGATTCCGATACCCAGCAGCACCAAAACACCGGCGACCGCGGCACGGATCCCCCAGCCGGCCCGCGATCCGAGCCGAGGCCCCCTGAGGTCCGGAAGCTGAACGGGAGCGTTGGCGGTCTGCAGGTCACCGACCAACGACCGCAGATCCCCGATGGTGGCGGCATTGGTCGCCGCCTTCACCCGCTGCTGATGTTCGGCCATCGACAGCTGACCCTCGGCCAGCGCCGTGTCCAGGATCTGACACGTATCGGTGCGATCGCTGTCCTTGGCCCTCGTGCCTGCTCTCTGACCGGTCGCCACGATTCGATCGTAGAAGTAACCGGTCGGTCACACACCCCGTGCGCAGACCACCGACGTACTCTGGTCTCCGTGCGACTGCAGCGACAGATGGTGGACTACGCGCTCCGGCGCCGGTCCCTGCTGGCCGAGGTCTACTCCGGCCGCACCGGCGTCACCGAGGTGTGTGACGCCAACCCGTATCTGCTGCGTGCCGCCAAGTTCCACGGCAAACAGAGTTCGGTGATGTGCCCGATCTGCCGCAAGGAGCAGTTGACCTTGGTGTCGTGGGTGTTCGGCGACCATCTGGGCGCCGTTTCCGGTTCGGCGCGCAGCGCCGAGGAGTTGGTCCTGCTGGCCACTCGTTTCGAGGAGTTCGCGGTACACGTGGTCGAGGTATGCCGAACCTGCAGTTGGAATCATCTGGTCAAGTCCTATGTGCTCGGAGCACCCCGGACGGTCAAACCGGCCAAGCGCTCAGGGGCACGGACTGCCAGTGAATAACGACGACCCGCAGGACGTAGCCGCCGGCCGGCACCGCGCCGATGACGACACCACCATGATGCGGCCGATCCCGCCCGACGACCGGCTGACCGCCGTGATCGCCCCGGTGCGCGACGGCGCCGCGCCGGCCTCACTGCGCGATCCGGTCGAGGAGGTCAAGGCCGCCCTCGACCGCGCTCCGGGTACGCCCGCCGCCTCGGCCGCACCGACCGTTCGCGCGGCTGCGACTCCGCCCCCGCCCGCGCCGCCGGCGCCCCCGGCGCCCACCGGCGGTGGTGGCGGCGAGCCGCCGCTCGGCCGGATCCTGCACAAGGTCCGGGGCTGGAGTGGGCGGCGCTGGCTGGCCGCGGCACTGGCCGTCTTCGTCGTGCTGCCGCTGGTCACCTTCGGGATGGCCTACCTGATCGTCAACGTGCCCAAGCCGGGTGACATCCGGACCAACCAGGTGTCGACGATCCTGGCCAGCGACGGATCAGAGTTGGCGAAAGTCGTTCCACCCGAAGGCAACCGGGTGGACGTCAACATCGACCAGGTTCCGGTCCACGTCCGCAACGCGGTGATGGCCGCCGAGGACCGCGACTTCTACAGCAACCCCGGTTTCTCGGTCTCCGGCTTCGCCCGCGCGATCCGCAACAACCTGTTCGGCGGCGATATCCAGGGCGGCTCGACGATCACCCAGCAGTACGTCAAGAACGCCCTCGTCGGCGATCAGCGTTCCGGCATCGGCGGACTGATCCGCAAGGCCAAGGAACTGGTGATCTCCACCAAGATGAGCCAGCAGTGGTCCAAAGACGAAGTGCTGCAGGCCTATCTGAACATCATCTACTTCGGCCGCAGCTCCTACGGGATCTCCGCGGCGTCGCACGCCTACTTCGACAAGCCGGTCGATCAGCTCACCGTGTCCGAGGGCGCCCTGCTGGCCGCGCTGATCCAGCGCCCCTCCGGCCTCGATCCCGCGGTGAACCTCGAAGCCGCCGAGAAGCGCTGGAACTGGGTGCTCGACGGCATGGTCACCATCGGTGCGCTGTCGAAAGAGGAACGCGCCCAACAGGTCTTCCCGCAGACCATCTCGCCGGACCAGATGAAGCCGCAGGGCATCGCCACCGGACCCAACGGTCTGATCGAGCGCCAGGTGATCAAGGAACTGCTCGAACTGTTCAACATCGACGAGCAGACGCTGAACACCCAGGGCCTGGAGATCACCACCACGATCGACCCGCAGGCGCAGGACGCCGCGGAGAACGCCGTCTCCACCTACATGGACGGGCAGATGCCGGAGATGCGGACCGCGGTGGTCTCCATCGACCCGCGCGACGGCGGGGTGAAGGCCTACTACGGCGGCTCGGATGCGGCCGGCTGGGATTACGCCCAGGGCGGCCTGCCGACGGGATCGTCGTTCAAGGTCTTCGCGCTGATCGCCGCCCTGGAGCAGGGCATGGGGCTGGGCTATCAGGTGGACAGCTCGCCGCTGAAGGTCGACGACAAGCTGACCATCAACAACTCCGAGGGCGAGAGTTGCGGCACCTGCAACATCGCCGAGGCGCTCAAGCGTTCGCTGAACACCGTCTACTACCGGCTGATGCTCAAGCTGAAGAACGGCCCGCAGGATGTCGCCGACGCCGCGCACCGGGCCGGTGTGGCGGAGAGCTTCCCCGGCGTCGAGCACACGCTGTCCGAGGACGGCCAGGGCGGCCCGGCCGCACCGGGTGTGGTGCTCGGCAAGTACGAGAGCCGCGTCATCGACATGGCCTCGGCCTACGCGACCATCGCCGCATCCGGCATCTATCACCGGCCGCACTTCGTGCAGAAGGTGGTCAACGCCGACGGTGAGGTGCTCTTCGACATCAGCACCGAGGACAACAAGGGCGAGCGGCGCATCGAGAAGGCGGTGGCCGACAACGTGGCCGCGGCCATGCAGCCCATCCCCGGCTGGTCCAACGGCCACACCCTGGCCGGCGGCCGGCCCGCGGCGGCCAAGACCGGCACCCATCAGCTCGGCGACACCGGCGCGAACCGGGACGCCTGGATGGTGGGCTTCACCCCGCAGCTGTCCACCGCGGTCTGGGTGGGCACGGTCAAGGGGGACAAGCCCCTGGTGAACAGCTGGGGCGGCCCGGTGTACGGCGCGGGCCTGCCGGCCGACATCTGGAAGGCCACCATGGACGGCGCCCTGCGGGGCTCCGACTTCGAATCGTTCCCCACCCCGACCGAGGTGGGCGGGTACGCGGGCGTGCCGGCCCCGCCGGTGGTGCAGGCGCCGGTGCGTCAGCCGGCGCCGACCGACAACGGGGTCCCGCCACCGCCGCCGCTGCCGCCGGGCATGGTCGAGGTGCTGCCGGGCGTCACGATTCCGCTGGGGCCCCCGCCACCCCCGGGCGAGCCGGGGCTGCCACCGCCACCGCCCGCGCCTGAACCCGCACCGGTAGCCCCGCCGCCAGCGCCCGAGCCCGCTCCGCCACCGCCCGCAGCGCCGTGACCCTGCGCGAGACGGTGTCCCCCGCGCCGCTCGCCGAGGATCTGCGCAGCGACGACGACCGTGATCTGCCCAGCCGGACCGATGTGATGGGTGTGGCGCTCTCGCAAGTCGTCGGCGGTCCGGTGGGCCGGCACGCGCTGATCGGTCGCACCCGGTTGTTCACCCCGCTGCGGGTGATGTTCCTCATCGCGCTGGTGTTCCTGGCGCTGGGCTGGACCACCAAATCGCCGTGCCTGCAGACCATCGGCAGCGGAACACCCGACCAGCGGGTGGCCAACTGGGAGAACCAGCGCGCCTACTACGAGCTGTGCTACTCCGACACCGTTCCGCTCTACGGCGCGGAGTTGTTGAGCCAGGGCAGGTTTCCGTACAAGTCGAGCTGGCTGGAGACCGACTCCAAGGGTCAGGTGAAGACCCAGTACGACGGCAAGACCGCGGTGCGCTACATGGAGTATCCGGTGCTGACCGGGGTCTACCAGTACGTCTCGATGGCGTTGGCCAAGACCTACACCGCGGTCGCGAAGGCCACCCACGGCACCGGGCCCATCGCCAGGGCGCTCAGCAGCGTGGCCGAGGTGGTGATGTTCTTCAACATCGCCGCTTTCGGGCTGGCGCTGGCGTGGCTGGCCACGGTGTGGGCCACCGCGATGCTGGCCGGCCGGCGGATCTGGGACGCCGCGCTGGTGGCCGCCTCACCGATCCTGATCTTCCAGATCTTCACCAATTTCGACGCGCTGGCAACGGCTTTGGCGGCCGGCGGCCTATTGGCGTGGGCACGCCGCCGTCCGACGCTGGCCGGTGTCCTGATCGGTCTCGGGGTGGCGGCCAAGCTCTATCCGGCGCTGTTCCTGCTGCCGTTGTTCCTACTCGGGGCGCGCACCGGCCGGTTGCGTGACGCCGCCCGCACCGCACTGGTGGCCGTCGGCACCTGGGCCGTGGTCAACGCGCCGGTGGCGATCCGCTACCCGCGCGGGTGGTCGGAGTTCTTCCGGCTCAACAGCCGTCGCGGCGACGACATGGACTCGCTCTACAACGTGGTGAAGTCGTTCACCGGATGGAAGGGCTTCGACTCCGGCCTCGGGTTCTGGCAGCCGCCGATCCTGCTCAACAGCGTCGTCGCCGTGCTCTTCGGATTGTGCTGCGCGGCAATCGGTTACATCGCGCTGACCGCCCCGCGCCGTCCCCGGCTGGCGCAACTGGCGTTCCTGGTGGTCGCCACCTTCCTGCTGGTCAACAAGGTGTGGAGCCCGCAGTTCTCGCTGTGGCTGGTGCCGCTGGCGGTGCTGGCATTGCCGCACCGGCGGATCCTGCTGGTGTGGATGACGATCGACGCACTGGTGTGGGTTCCGCGGATGCTCTACCTCTACGGCGAGCAGAACAAGGGCCTGCCCGAGCAGTGGTTCACCGCCACCGTCGCGCTGCGCGACATCGCCGTCATGGTGCTGATCGCGTTGGTGGTCCGCCAGATCTACCGCCCGGCGCAGGATCCGGTCCGCCGGCACGGCGTCGACGATCCCTCCGGCGGAGTGTTCGACGACGCCCCCGATGCCTTCCCCGCCCGCTGGCCCGCCTGGCTCAAGCCGCGCGCCGCCGGCACCGTTCCGACAAAGGAGATGTTCGATGCAGGTCGCGATCGCGCTGTTTCCGGGTACCACCGCGCTGGACTCCATCGGGCCCTATGAGGTGCTGCAGCGGGTCCCGTCCATCGACGTGGTCTTCGTCGGTCACCGGCGCGGTGAGGTCCGCACCGACAACGGGATGCTCGGCCTGGTCGTCGACGCCACCTTCGACGAGGTGACCGAACCCGACGTCGTCGTCATCCCCGGCGGCGTCGGCACCCGCAAGCTCATCAAGGACGAGGTGATCCTGGACTGGATCCGCGCGGTGCATCCGGGGACGCTGTTCACCACCTCGGTGTGCACCGGCAGCCTGGTGCTGGCCGCGGCCGGCCTGCTGGACGGGATGACCGCCACCACGCACTGGTCGACCCAGGACATCCTGGCCTCGCTCGGCGCGGTCTACACCCAGGACCGGGTGGTCGAGCACCGGCCGCAGCGGATCATCACCGCAGCCGGGGTCTCCAGCGGCATCGACATGGCGCTGCGACTGCTCGAGCTGCTGGTCGACCGGCAGGCGGCCGAGGCCAGCCAGCTGATGATCGAGTACGACCCGCAGCCGCCGTTCAATTGCGGCAGCTTGGCCAAGGCCCCGGACCGGATCGTCGAACTGGCCCGGGAGTACTCCGAGCAGCGCGACTGATTTCGCTGATCAGGGCTGCCCCCTGTAACCTGGGGCGGTTGCCGACGCAGGCGACTCTCCTGCCACGGATCGACCGTGGCCGCTACGACCATAGGAGGTGATGAGGTTCCCATGCGTCAATACGAAATCATGGTCATCCTTGACCCCACTCTTGATGAGCGCACTGTTGCCCCGTCCCTGGACACGTTCCTGAACGTTGTCCGCGGAGACGGCGGAAGCGTTGACAAGGTGGATATCTGGGGCCGGCGCCGGCTGGCCTACGAGATCCGCAAGCACGGTGAGGGCATTTATGCCGTCGTCGACGTCAAGGCCGAACACGCCACCATCGCCGAGCTCGACCGTCAGCTCAACCTGAACGAGTCGGTGCTGCGGACCAAGGTGATGCGGACCGACAAGCACTAGAACGCCGCAAAGCGTCAGTGCTCGTACGTAGGCTCGCCCCACATCCGCCAATATCCAGGCGATCGCCAACTCCAGGAGGACCTTGTGGCCGGTGAAACGACCATCACCGTCGTCGGAAACCTGACCGCCGACCCCGAACTGCGATTCACCCCCGCGGGTGCCGCCGTCGCCAACTTCACGGTGGCGTCGACCCCGCGGACCTTCGACCGCCAGAGCGGGGAGTGGAAGGACGGCGAGGCGCTGTTCCTGCGCTGCAGCATCTGGCGTGAGGCGGCCGAGAACGTGGCCGAGAGCCTCACCCGGGGTTCGCGGGTCATCGTGACCGGTCGGCTCAAGCAGCGGTCCTTCGAGACCAAAGAGGGCGAGAAGCGCACCGTCATGGAGGTCGAGGTCGACGAGATCGGACCCTCCCTGCGCTACGCGACCGCCAAGGTCAACAAGGCCTCCCGCGGTGGCAGTGGCGGTGGCGGCGGCGGCTTCGGCAGTGGTGCGCCGTCGGGCGGCGGAAGCCGTTCCGGCGCAAGCCAACCCCAGGAGGACCCGTGGGGCAGCGCCCCGGCGTCGGGCTCCTTCGGCGGCAGTGACGACGAACCGCCTTTCTGACATAAACCAACGCGCGCCCGGCGCGCGGCATGAGAACGAAAGAGATTGAAAATGGCTAAAGCCAAGCCCACCAAGCGGCGTCCGCTTCCGGACAAGCCGATCAAGGCGCGCAAGTGCGTGTTCTGCTCCAAGAAGGGCAAGTTGCAGAACATCGACTACAAGGACACCTCGATGCTGCGCACCTACATCAGCGAGCGCGGCAAGATCCGCGCCCGTCGGGTGACCGGTAACTGCGTCCAGCACCAGCGTGACATCGCGATCGCCGTCAAGAACGCCCGCGAGGTCGCCCTGCTGCCGTTCACCTCGGCGACGCGGTAGAGCAGGAGTAACGACATGAAGCTGATTCTGACTGCAGAGGTCGACCACCTGGGCGTGGCCGGCGACACCGTCGAGGTCAAGGACGGGTACGGCCGTAACTTCCTGCTGCCCCGCGGACTGGCCATCGTGGCCACCCGTGGCGCCCAGAAGCAGGCCGACGAGATCCGACGGGCCCGTGACGCCAAGAAGGTGCACGACCGCGAGCACGCCGATGAGATCAAGGCGGCCATCACCGCTCTCGGCCCCATCGCGCTGCCGGTGAAGACCCACGACTCGGGCAAGCTGTTCGGTTCGGTGACCGCCAGCGACATCGCCGAGGCGATCAAGAAGGCCGGCGGCCCGAACATCGACAAGCGTTCGGTGCACCTGCCCAAGGCCCATATCAGGGCGACCGGCACCCACACCGTCGACGTGCACCTGCACCCCCAGGTGGACGTGAAGGTCACCCTGGAGGTCGTCGGCCAGTAGGCCCCTACGAACCCTAAAAATTCCCCGGGACGGCCAGCCAGGCCGCCCGGGGAATTTTTTGTTCCGGGCGAACAGACGGGGTTGATGTGGCCACAGTTAACGTAACCGGCTGTTCACTCCTTGCATGCGCAACGGCAATGCAACACGCCCGGAACGGCAACCTCGGCCGACACGCCGATGAACTTCTCATCCACAGCGTCTGATGCCGCTTACTCTGCGTTTACGTGGCAAAACGGCCGACAATTCAACAGCGATCCACAGGTTCTCCACAACCCGCCAACACACTTGTCGGCAGCTATGCACAGGCCACTAACAGATTGCCTAACAGGGTCGGTTTGCAGAGGTTTCAGCAACGTCTAGCGTTTCCCCTCGGCACCACGGGTGGGACCGATCGCAAGATCGGATGTCAGTGCCCTGGCCTACCGTGAACCTGATGGATCGAACTTCAGTTCGATACGGCGGACGGATCAGTCGAGAGGAGTTGGGGCAGCCCGATGGCGGTCGTTGACGATCTCGGACAGCCGGGGAGGACGGAGTCCTCCCCGCCCGCGGAGGACTTCGGCCGCCAACCTCCCCAGGACCTCGCTGCAGAGCAGTCGGTGCTGGGCGGCATGCTGCTGAGCAAGGACGCCATCGCCGACGTCCTCGAGAAGCTTCGGCCCGGCGACTTCTACCGCCCGGCCCATCAGAACGTCTACGACTCGATCCTCGATCTCTACGGCCGCGGTGAGCCCGCCGACCCCGTGACGGTGGCCGCCGAACTCGATCGCCGCGGCCTGCTGCGCCGCATCGGCGGCGCGCTGTATCTGCACACCCTGATCTCCACGGTGCCGACTGCCGCCAACGCCGGCTACTACGCCGAGATCGTGGCCGAGAAGGCGCTGCTGCGCCGGCTGGTCGAGGCCGGCACCCGGGTGGTGCAGTACGGCTACGCCGGAGCCGAGGGCGCCGACGTCAACGAGATCGTCGACCGCGCCCAGGCCGAGATCTACGACGTCACCGAACGCCGCGCCGCCGAGGACTACGTCGCCCTCGAGGAACTGCTGCAGCCGACGATGGACGAGATCGACGCCATCGCCTCGGCCGGCGGAATCTCCCGCGGCGTGCCCACCGGCTTCACCGAACTCGACGAGCTGACCAACGGCCTGCACCCGGGTCAGATGATCGTGGTGGCGGCCAGACCGGGTGTCGGAAAATCGACCCTGGGATTGGATTTTTTGCGGTCCTGCTCGATCAAGAATCGGCTCTCGAGCGTGGTGTTCTCCCTGGAAATGAGCAAGACAGAGATCGTCATGCGCCTGCTGTCGGCAGAGGCGAAAATCAAACTGGCCGATATGCGTTCGGGCCGGATGAGCGACGACGACTGGACCCGGCTGGCCCGGCGGATGAGCGAGATCAGCGAGGCCCCGCTGTACATCGACGACTCTCCGAACCTGACAATGATGGAGATCCGGGCCAAGGCGCGCCGGCTGAAGCAGAAGTCCGACCTTCGCCTCGTGGTGATCGACTACCTGCAGCTGATGACCTCGGGCAAGAAGGTCGAGTCCCGGCAGCAGGAAGTCTCGGAGTTCTCGCGTCAGCTCAAACTGCTGGCCAAGGAACTCGAAGTACCGGTGGTCGCGATGAGCCAGCTGAACCGAGGACCCGAACAGCGCACCGACAAGAAGCCGATGCTCTCCGACCTTCGTGAATCGGGCGCCATCGAGCAGGACGCCGACATGGTGATCCTGCTGCACCGGCCGGACGCCTTCGAGCGTGACGACCCGCGTGGCGGTGAGGCGGACCTGATCGTGGCCAAGCACCGCAACGGCCCGACGAAGACGGTCACCGTCGCGCATCAGCTGCACCTGTCGCGGTTCACGAATATGGCGCGCCAGTAGCTCCTGCTAATGTAGGTTCCGCTTTTCGATGGCGGAATTCCGCTTTCGGTGGCGGAAGGATGGCGGATCCGCCGGAAAGTGTTTAGCTAGGCTAGCCTTTTGTAGGTTCCGCTTTCCGGTGGCGGAATTCCGCTTTCGGTGGCGGATGGATGGCGGATCCGCCGGAAAGTTGTTAGCTCATCAGGCTAACTAAGGCCCCCATTTCGGCTTGGGGAGTAGCGGATTCCGAAACCGTTCGCGGTATCGGGAGGAAACGAACAACTTCAGCTGGCCCGGATTCCTCTGTGACGCTTCAGCTTCAGATTGTTGAGAATGCCGGCATTTCGTGATGCATCACCGAATTGGGATGGTTCAGAGTCGCGGGAGATGACGCCTCGAGCGATGAGTTCGATGGTTGTCGCCACGGCGCAGGTCTGCGACAGCAGCAGCGCGAGCAGGATGAGGATTTGAACGGCTCCGGCTTGCAGGGGTGAACCGGTGCTGAGCAGCACGCCGACGAAAGCCCCGGGCAACGTCACGACCCCGACGGTGCGGGTTTGATCGAGATTCGGCAGCAGGGCATCGGCGGCGGAGAGGCCGATAACCTCCATTCGGCCGTCGCGGTCGGTGAAGCCAAGGCTCAGCGCCGCATCGACTTCGCCGGCCCGAAGGCCGAGCGTGTCCAGGGCTCGCCGCGCGGCGACGGCCACGGCGGTCATCGTCCCCCCGAGAACGATGCCGGCCATCGGCACGATCGCCACCCCGTCGACTGGGACTACCCCTGACAGCAACAGCAGCGGTAGCACCGAGAGCAGCCCCACCCCGAGCGATCCGGCCAGCCACCACGAGCCCCGCTGGGCTTGGCTGCGCCGCGCCGCTGTGGCCGCGGCGACAACGAACATCACCAACAGGATCAGCGCCGAGGACCACAGCCGGCTCATCGCCGCGGCCAGGACCCCGGCGACCGCAGCCAACTGCGCTACCGCTCGCAGGCCCGCGCGGGGGACTGTCCACGCCGACCCGAGCGCGGCGATGCGG
Source organism: Mycolicibacterium sp. (assembly GCF_017853185.1). Classification (GTDB taxonomy): domain Bacteria; phylum Actinomycetota; class Actinomycetes; order Mycobacteriales; family Mycobacteriaceae; genus Mycobacterium. Next base: position 408 of record NZ_JAFMJZ010000074.1, on the reverse strand, counting down.
TACACCAGCGCGGCCGCGGCGACCATCACGATGCAGACCACGGCCAGGGCGGGACCGATGACGGGTTGGGATGTGTGCATGGGCCCAGTCTCGCGCGCCCACCCCGTCGCCCCGTGAAATCGACGTCACGCGCGACGGTTTCTCGCCCCGCCTGGTCTCTCAGCGTGCTGTCAGCCCGCGTTGCAGACGATGGGCACAGTGCCTGCGGTGACAATGGCGTGGTGGACGGGGTCGGGCTGGTGATAGAGCGGTGTCGCCGTTGGGGGCGGCGGTATCTGTGGTGGGTTGATCCGCGGACGTGGGGGATCCCGGTGCGCTCGGCGCTGGCGGCCGCGCTGGTGGTGATGGTGTCGTTTGGGGTCGTCGCCGCGGCGGTGGCGGCGGTGTTGTATCGGCAGCTGCTGGCCG
>NZ_JAFMJZ010000229.1 GCF_017853185.1 Mycolicibacterium sp. | reverse complement strand
CCGTACAAAGACCTGATCCTCGACCGCGCCGGGGCGGTCGCCACCATCACGCTGAACCGGCCCGCCGTGCACAACGCGCTGGATCGCTCGTTGTCCGCCGAGCTGAACCGCGCCGTCCGCGAAGTTCGCGATGACCGCCACTGCCGCGTCCTGATCCTCCGAGGAGCCGGGGAGACGTTCTGCGCGGGCGATGACATCACCGAGTTCAACACCTGGACGCTCGACGACCCGTACTGGCAGGTGCGCAAATACCAGGAGACTGCCCAGATGCTGGAAGACCTCACCGCGATCACCATCGCAGCGGTGGACGGTGTCTGCACCGGCGGCGGATTGGAGTTGACCCTGGTGTGCGACTTCGTCATCGCCACCGACCGCTCCCGGTGGGGAATGCCCGAAATCGACTGGGACATCACGCCCGGCTGGGGAGGAACCTCACGCCTGGCCCGCTTCGCCGGGCGACGCAAGACCAAGGAGTGGAACCTGCTCGGTGCGCTGTTCGATGCCCAGACCGCAGAACGCTACGACCTCGTCAACCGCATCTGCGCACCGGCGAAACTTGATGCCGAAGTCGCCGCACTCACCGAGGTCATCCTCGCCAAGCATCCCGCGACGCTGCGCCGCACCAAGTTCGTTCTCAACCACGGAGCCGATCTGCACATCTCCGGCGCGCTCGCCCTTGAGGTTCCCCTGATGCCGTTCCCGGTTAAAGGTATGGACTCCGATACCCCGGTGAAAGCCGCGACGCAGGGCATCAACGACTTCACCGACCGGGACGCACGCGAGAACCGGCGGCGGCTCTCAAAGCATTTCTGGCAGAACCCATAGGGCGACGCGACCTCACCAACCGCGCTCGCGCCACTCCGCCAGCCGGGGCCGCTCCTCGCCCAGCGTGGTGTCGTCGCCGTGGCCGGGGTAGACCACCGTGTCGTCGCCGTAGACCCCGAACACCTGGCTCTCCAAGCCGGACATTAGGGAGTCAAACTCCGCCGGATTTGTTGTCCGTCCAGGGCCGCCGGGGAACAAACAGTCGCCGGTGAACAGATGGACGGTGTCGCGTTCGTCGGAGGGCCGCAGCGCCAGGGCCACCGAACCGGGGGTGTGGCCGCGCAGATGGATGACGTCGAAGGTCAGGTCGCCCACCACGATGGCGTCACCGCCGGCCAGGAACCGGTCCGGGGTGACCGGCAGCGGCTCGGCGTCGAGCTGGTGCGCGGCGGTGGGTGCGCCGCTGGCCGCGGCCACCGCTTCGAGCGCCTGCCAGTGGTCGGGATGCTGATGGGTGGTGACGATCATCTCCAGCTTCGGAGCCTGCGCCTGGACCAGTCCGACCAGTAGATCGGCGTCGTTGGCGGCGTCGATCAGCACCGACTCGCCGGTCTTCGCACAGGTCACCAGGTAGGCGTTGTTGTCCATCGGCCCCACCGACATCTTGATGATGGCCGCCCCGGGAATGGTGCGCCGCGCAGCGGTCTGCGTCTCGACGTGACCGGTGTAGGTGTCGTCCACGACTGTCATGAGGCCACCGTACTGCCGTCAGACCGGGCACATAGCATGAGCGGGTGGCTGACCGGTTGATCGTCAAGGGTGCCCGCGAGCACAACCTCCGCAGCGTCGACCTCGACCTTCCCCGGGACGCTCTGATCGTGTTCACCGGGCTGTCCGGGTCGGGGAAGTCCTCGCTGGCGTTCGACACCATCTTCGCCGAGGGACAGCGCCGCTACGTCGAGTCGCTGAGCGCCTATGCCCGGCAGTTCCTCGGTCAGATGGACAAGCCCGACGTCGATTTCATCGAGGGTCTGTCCCCGGCGGTTTCGATCGACCAGAAGTCCACCAACCGCAATCCGCGCTCGACGGTCGGCACCATCACCGAGGTTTACGACTACCTGCGCCTGCTCTACGCCCGCGCCGGCACTCCGCACTGCCCGGTGTGCGGGGAACACATCGCCCGGCAGACCCCGCAGCAGATCGTCGACCAGGTGCTGGCGATGGAGGAGGGCACCAAGTTCCAGGTGCTGGCCCCGGTGGTGCGCACCCGCAAGGGCGAGTTCGTCGACCTGTTCGACAAGCTCAACACCCAGGGCTACAGCCGGGTCCGGGTCGACGGCGTGGTGTACCCGCTGACCGAGCCGCCCACCCTGAAGAAGCAGGAGAAGCACGACATCGAGGTGGTGGTCGACCGGTTGACGGTCAAGACCGGCTCCAAGCAGCGGCTCACCGACTCGGTGGAGACCGCACTCGGCCTTGCCGACGGGATCGTGGTGCTCGACTTCGTCGACCGCGACGAACACGACCCGCACCGCGAGCAGCGGTTCTCCGAGAAGCTCGCCTGCCCCAACGGTCACCCGCTGGCGGTGGATGACCTCGAGCCCCGGTCGTTCTCGTTCAACTCGCCCTACGGCGCCTGCCCGGAGTGCAGCGGTCTGGGCATCCGCAAAGAGGTCGACCCCGAACTCGTCGTCCCCGACCCGGACCTGACACTGGCCGAGGGCGCGATAGCGCCATGGTCGATCGGGCACAACTCCGACTACTTCACCCGCATGATGGCCGGCCTCGGCGAGATCATGGGTTTCGACATCGAAACCCCCTGGAAGAAGCTTCCCGCCAAGGCGCGCAAGGCACTGCTGGAGGGTTGTGACGAGCAGGTGCACGTGAAGTACCGGAACCGGTACGGCCGCACCCGTTCCTACTACGCCGATTTCGAAGGCGTGATGGCGTTCCTGCAGCGACGCATGGAGCAGACCGACTCGGAGTTGATGAAGGAACGCTACGAGGGCTTCATGCGCGACGTTCCGTGCCCGGAGTGCAACGGCACCCGGCTCAAGCCCGAGATCCTCGCCGTCACCCTGACCGCCGGCAAGCACGGCAAGAAGTCCATCGCCGAGGTGTGCGAGTTGTCCATCGCGGACTGCTCGAAGTTCCTCAACGAACTCACCCTGGGTCACCGTGAGGCGGCGATCGCCGGGCAGGTGCTCAAGGAGGTGCAGTCCCGGCTGGGCTTCCTGCTCGATGTAGGACTGGACTATCTGTCGCTGAGCCGGGCCGCGGGCACGCTGTCCGGCGGTGAGGCGCAGCGCATCCGGCTGGCCACCCAGATCGGCTCCGGTCTGGTGGGCGTGCTCTACGTCCTCGACGAGCCGTCGATCGGCCTGCATCAGCGCGACAACCGCCGGCTCATCGAAACCCTCACCCGCCTAAGGGATCTCGGCAACACGCTGATCGTCGTCGAGCACGACGAGGACACCATCGCCCACGCGGACTGGGTCGTCGACATCGGTCCGGCGGCCGGCGAGCACGGCGGTCAGGTGGTGCACAGCGGTCCGTATGCGGACCTGCTGAAAAACCCGGATTCGATCACCGGGGCCTACCTGTCCGGCAAGCAGAGCATCGAGGTCCCGGCGATCCGTCGGCCGGTGGACCGCAAGCGCCAGCTCACCGTCGTCGGGGCCCGCGAGCACAACCTGCGCGACATCGACGTCGCCTTCCCGCTCGGCGTACTGACCTCGGTCACCGGGGTGTCCGGGTCGGGCAAGTCCACCCTGGTCAACGACATCCTCGCGGCCGTGCTGGCCAACAAGCTCAACGGTGCCCGGCTGGTGCCGGGGCGGCACACCAGGGTCAACGGCCTGGACCAGGTGGACAAGCTCGTCCGGGTGGACCAGTCGCCGATCGGGCGCACCCCCCGCTCCAACCCGGCCACCTACACCGGGGTATTCGACAAGATCCGCAGCTTGTTCGCCGCCACCACCGAGGCCAAGGTTCGCGGTTATCAGCCCGGTCGGTTCTCCTTCAACGTC
>NZ_JAFMJZ010000073.1 GCF_017853185.1 Mycolicibacterium sp. | reverse complement strand
CGCGCTAGCTGTACTGACCACGGAGGTTAGGTACGCGGCTGGCGGGTGGTTGGCCGCCGAGTGCGGTGTGGCCGCGTTGGTGATTGTAGGTGTGTAGCCAGATGGGGAATTGCTCGCAGCGTTCGGCGTCGCTTCGGTAGAGGCGTGCGTAGGCCCATTCATCGGCCAGGGTTCGGTGGAACCGCTCTACTTTGCCGTTGGTCTGCGGTCGGTACGGGCGGGTGCGCCGGTGCTCGATGTCACCAAGAGCGTCCCGGAAGGTATGAGATCGGTAGCAGGACCCGTTGTCGGTCAGCACTTTCCGCACGGTGATGCCGCATTCGGTGAACCAGACGTTGGCGCGCAGCCAGAAGGCCGCGGCGGTTTCTTGGCGTTCATCGGCCAGCAGTTCTGTGTAGGCCAGCCGGGAGTGAGCGTCGATCGCGGTGTGCAGGAAGTGGTGGCCGTGCAGCGGATCACCGTGCTTGCTGCGGCGCCCCGAACTCTTGTCGGCGTGGGAGTTGCGGTTGCCCATCGTGCGGCCCAGCATGCGCCAGCCGCCCCCGGCAGGGATCTTGCCCAACTTCTTGACATCGACGTGCACCAGTTCCCCGCAGCGAGAGGTCTCGATGCGCCGGATCACCCGACCGGTCGAGCGGTCCAGCCAACGCAGTTTGGCCAGCTTGTAGCGGGTCAGCACCCGATGCACCGTCGAGGGATGAATCCCCAGCAGGTAGCCGATACGGGCCGGACCCCAGCGGCGCAGCACCCGCACTTTGATGATCCGCCGCTCGGTGCGGGTCGGAGTTCGGCGGGGGCTGCGATGCGGCCGTGAGCTGCGATCAGCCATGCCGGCAGCGCCTAGCTCCCGGTAGCGGCTGGCCCAGCGAGCCGCGGTGGTCACTGCGACTTGGAACCGCTCGGCGGCCCGGCGCAGCGGCCAGCCGTCCTCGACGACGCAGTGCGCCAGCCTCAGACGACCGGTTTCAGACAAAGGGGCATTACGGTGGGACACGAAGACCTCCGGTGGGTTGGTGCGTTCCTAGACAGCTCGCACTTCACTCGGAGGTCTTCGTCATGTCACCACGCCACGCCGTCACCAACGTCCGTGGTCAGTACAGCTAGCGCAGGCCGGTGCCGCGCGCCAGTGCGGTCTCGACCATCGTCCCCACCAGGGTGTCGTACTCGATCCCGCTGGCCGCCCACATCTGCGGGTACATCGAGATGGTGGTGAAACCGGGCATGGTGTTGATCTCGTTGACCACCGGGCCGTACTCGGTGAGGAAGAAGTCGACCCGGGCCAGCCCCTGGCAGTCCAACGCATTGAAAGTGCGAATCGCCAAGCGGCGCAACAGGTTCGCGGTTTCCTCGTCGACGGCGGCTGGGACGTCCAACTCGGCGGCGTCGTCGAGGTACTTGGTCTCGAAGTCGTAGAACGCGTCGTCGCGTCCGCCGACGGCCACCCGGATCTCCCCGATGGTGCTGGCCTTGATCGAACCGTCCGGGAACTCCAGCACTCCGCACTCGACCTCGCGGCCGGCGATGGCGGCCTCGATGATGACCTTCGGGTCGTGCAGGCGCGCCTCGGCGATCGCGGCCGGTAATCCGGCGGCGTCGAGCACCCGGCTCACCCCGATCGAGGAGCCGCCGCGAGCGGGTTTGACGTAGAGCGGGAAGCCGAGCCGTTCGATGTCCTCCGGCGCCGGCGCCTCCTGGCGCGGACGCAGCACCACGTAGTCGCCGATCGGCAGCCCGTCGGCGGCCATCAGCTTCTTGGAGAACTCCTTGTCCATCCCGGCCGCACTGGCGAACACCCCGGCGCCCACATAGGGCAGCCCGGCCAATTCCAGCAGGCCCTGGATGGTGCCGTCCTCGCCGTACGGGCCGTGCAGGATCGGGAACACCACGTCGACCGTCGCCAGGATCTCGGCGGCCAGCGCGAGCGGGGTGTCGGTGTGCCCGGCCACCTCGGGCAGGTGGCGGTCGCTGATCGCCAGTTGCGCCGGGTCGACGTCCTCGCGCAGCCAGGATCCGTCGCGGGTGATGCCGACCGGGATGACCTCGAACCGCTGTGGGTCCAGGTGGCGCAGGATGCTGCCCGCCGAGACGCAGGAGATCGCATGCTCGGAACTGCGGCCGCCGTAGACGACGGCGACACGGATGCGGGGAGTCACAACCTAGAGAGGCTAGCCCAGAGGGAAAACTAGCCCAGCGCCCGCAGGACGTCGGCGACCAGATCGTCGGTGTCCTCGATGCCCGCAGAGATTCGTGCGAAACCGCCCGCGACATCGTCCCCCCAGCGCGCCCGGCGGTCCACCGAGGTGTGCAGTCCGCCGAAACTGGTCGCGGCCACCAGCAGTTCGCTGTTCTGCACCATCGCGTGCACCGCGTCGGCGTCGGCCAGTTCGACCGAGACGATGCCGCCGAACCGGCGCATCTGGTCGGCCGCGACCGCATGGGACGGGTCCGACGCCAGACCCGGGTAACGCACCGTCTTGACCTTCGAGTGGCCGTGCAGGGCGGCGGCGAGTCCCTGGGCGTTCTGGCACTGCCGTTCGAAGCGTAGGCCGAGGCTGCCCATGCTGCGCAGCAGCAGCCAGGTCTCGAAGGGACCCAGGATCGGTCCGGACAGCATCCGCTCGGACTCGATCGCCGCCATCAACTCGGGGTGGCTGCCGGCGACGTAGCCGGCGATCAGGTCGCTGTGCCCGGCCAGGCTCTTGGTGGCGCTGGCCACCACCAGATCGGCGCCCAGGGACAGCGGTTGCTGGCCCAGCGGTGTGGCGGCGGTGTTGTCCACCAACAGTTTTGCGCCGCGGCCGTGGCAGATCGTCGCCAGCCGGTGCAGGTCGACGACGTCCAGCGCCGGGTTGGTCGGCGTCTCGGCCAGCACCACGTCGGCGTCGGCGGCCGCCTCGCACATCTGCCCGGCCGGCACCTCCCTAACCGTGATGCCCAGCGGGGCAAGGCTTTCCCGCGCGTAGCGGCGGGTCTGGTAGTAGCCGTCGACAGGGACCACCAGCACCGAACCGGGCCGGGCCATCACACGCAGCGCGGCGCTGATCGCGGCCATGCCCGACCCGAATGTCAGCGCGGCGGCCGCCCCTTCCAGGTTGGCCAGCGCCGACTCCAGTTGCCGCCAGCCGGGATTGGAGTACCGGCCGTAGATGTCGGACTCCCCCGCCTCCGCCGGGGACAGGTGGAACGTCGAGGCCGACACCAGTGGGGCGACCACCGGGCGGCCCGGAAGCGCCTCGGAATCCACTGCCTTGACGGTGCGGGTGGAGTCGCCGTATCGCTCGCTCATGGGTTTCACTCCGCTTTCGTGCTACGGCCCAGCAGGAGCGCGACCGCTTCGTGTACGGACAATCCCCTGTGGCACACCCGGTTCACCGCATCGGTCAGTGGCATCTCGACGTCGTAACTGGTCGCCAGCGCCAGGATCGACGTGCAGGAGGTGACGCCCTCGGCGACGTGCCCCTCGCCGGCGTGCCTGGCCTCGGCCAGCGTCATACCCTGACCCAGCCGTTGCCCGAAGGTGCGGTTGCGCGAATGCGACGAGGTGCAGGTGGCCACCAGATCGCCGACCCCGGCCAGACCGGCCAGCGTTGCGGTCTTGGCGCCCAACGCAATTCCCAATCGCATGATCTCGGCCAGGCCGCGGGTGATGATCGCCGCCGCGGTGTTCTCCCCCAGTCCGACACCGGCCGCCATCCCGCAGGCCAGGGCGATGACGTTCTTGCAGGCGCCGCCGATCTCGGTGCCCACCAGGTCGGTGTTGGTGTAGGGCCGCAGATAGGCGGTGCTGAGCGATCGCTGCAACGTCACCGCCCGGCCCGAGTCGGTGCAGGCGATGACCGTCAGGGCAGGCTGCTCCTCGGCGACCTCGCTGGCCAGGTTCGGTCCGGAGAGCACCGCGATCTGGCTGTGGTGGAAGCCGGTGGTCGCGCCGATCACCTGACTCATCCGCATCAGGCTGCCGAGTTCGATGCCCTTGGCCAGACTGACCAGGGTGGCGTCCGGGTGGATACCGTCCCGCCAGGCCTCCAGGTTGGACCGCATGGTCTGCGACGGCACGCCGAGCAGCACGGTGGTGACCCCGTCCAGCGCCTCAGCGGGGTCGGCGGTGGCCCGGATCGCGTCCGGCAGCACGATCCCGGGCAGATAGTCGGGATTGGCGTGCCGGGTGTTGACCTCCTCGGCCACCTCGGGTCGTCGGCTCCACAGCCGGACCTCGCTGCCGGCGTCGGCCAGCACCTTGGCCATCGCGGTCCCCCATGCCCCGGCGCCCATCACCGCCGCCGTGCCCACCGACTCGCTCATGGGTGACAACTTAATCTGCCCCCCGCCGATCGCCCCCTGTCGGTTGACGGAGCAGGCGCTGGCAGGATTGCCCCATGAGCGGCGCGTCCGATGTCGGCCTGATCGTCGCGGTCAAGAACCTGTCCGCGGCCAAGACCCGACTCTCGCCACTGTTCGGCCCCGCCGAACGCCGCGACCTGGTGCTGGCGATGCTCATCGACACTCTGACCGCCGCGCTGGCGGTGCCGGAGGTCGCCTCGCTGACGGTGGTGACCCCGGATCACACCGCCGCGGCCGCCGTCCGAGACCTCGGCGCCGACGTCCTGATCGACCCGACTCCGGTGGATCATCCCGATCCGTTGAACAACGCCATCCTGGCGGCCTGCGCCGCGGTGGCGTCGGCGACGTCCAACATCGTTGTGCTGCAGGGCGATCTGCCCGCGTTGCGCAGCAGCGAGCTGGCCGAGGCTTTGGTCGCCGCCCGGGCGCACGGCCGCAGTTTCGTCGCCGACCGGCAGACCACCGGCACCGCGGCGCTGTTCGGGTTCGGGGTGCATCCCGGACCGTTGCTGGGCGCCGGATCGGCCGGGCGGCACCACGAGTCCGGCGCGGTGGAACTCGCGGGCGACTGGCCGGGCCTGCGCTGCGACATCGACACCCCGGACGATCTGGCGCAGGCGCAACGCCTCGGCCTCGGCCCGGCCACCTCCGCGGCGGTCAGCGGGCACCGGATTTCGGGCTGATCGGCGCCTGCGGTGGGGGATGATGAGGGTATGACCGAAGCCGAGACCCGGTCCCGGGGGCCTGAGATCGAAGAGCGCGCACCCGAGGCCCCGCCGGCCGCCACCCCGGCGGCCGCGCACGACGCCCTGCCCGACGACCGCTACCTCAACCGGGAACTGGGCTGGCTGGACTTCAACGCGCGCGTGCTGGCCCTGGCGGCGGACACCTCGCTGCCCCTGCTGGAGCGGGCCAAGTTCCTGGCCATCTTCGCCTCGAACCTCGACGAGTTCTACATGGTGCGCGTCGCTGGCCTCAAGCGCCGCGACGAGATGAAACTGTCGGTGCGCTCCGCCGACGGGCTCAGCCCGCGGGAACAGTTGCGACGCATCGCCGAACGCACCCAGCAGTTGGCCACCCGGCACGCCCAGGTGTTCATGGAGTCCATCCGGCCGGCCCTGGCCGAGCACGGCATCGAGTTCGGCGGGTGGGACCAACTCGACTCCTCCGAGCACCCGGCGCTGGAGAAGTACTTCAACGACCAGTTGTTCCCCGTCCTGACCCCACTGGCCGTCGATCCGGCGCACCCGTTCCCGTTCGTCAGCGGGCTGAGCCTGAACCTGGCGATCACGGTGAAGTCCCCCGAGGACGGCACCGAGCACTTCGCCCGCGTCAAGGTTCCCGACAACGTCGACCGCTTCATCCGGCTTGCGACCGACGGCGAGAGCGAGATCATCCGGTTCCTGCCGATGGAGGAACTCATCGGCGCCTTCCTGCCGGCGCTGTTCCCGGGCATGGAGATCGTCGAACGGCACGCGTTCCGGATCACCCGCAACGCCGACATGGACGTCGAGGACCGCGACGAGGATCTGCTTCAGGCGCTGGAACGCGAACTGGCCCGCCGGCGCTTCGGACCGCCGGTGCGACTGGAGATCTCGAGCAACATGAGCGAGCACATGCTCGGCCTGCTGCTGCGCGAACTCGACGTCCATCCCGGAGACGTGGTGCAGGTTCCGGGTCTGCTGGACCTGAAGTCGCTGTGGCAGATCTACGCCGTCGACCGTCCGGCGCTCAAGGAGCGACCGTTCGTGCCGGCCACCCATCCGGCGTTCACCGACCGCGAGACCATCTTCGCCACCCTGCGTGACGGCGACGTGCTGGTGCACCATCCGTACGAGTCGTTCTCCACCAGCGTGCAGCGTTTCATCGAACAGGCCGCCGCCGATCCGGACGTGCTGGCGATCAAGCAGACGCTGTACCGCACCTCCGGTGACTCGCCGATCGTCAACGCGCTGATCGAGGCGGCCGACGCCGGCAAGCAGGTGGTCGCCCTGGTCGAGTTGAAGGCCCGCTTCGACGAGCAGGCCAACATCAAGTGGGCGCGCGCACTGGAAGACGCCGGCGTGCACGTGGTGTACGGCATGGTCGGCCTGAAGACGCACTGCAAGACCTGTCTGGTGGTGCGCCGCGAAGGCTCCACCATCCGCCGCTACTGCCATATCGGCACCGGCAACTACAACCCGAAAACCGCACGGCTGTATGAGGATGTCGGCCTGCTGACCGCCTCGCCCGAGATCGGGGCGGACCTGACCGACCTGTTCAACTCGCTGACCGGATATTCGCGCAAGGTGTCCTACCGCAACCTGCTGGTGGCCCCGTACGGCATCCGGAAGGGCATCCTGGAGCGCATCGAACGCGAGATCGCCGCACATCGCAACGGCGGCAACGGGCGGATCCGGGTGAAGGCCAACGCGATCGTCGACGAGCAGGTGATCGACGGCCTCTACCGGGCGTCCCAGGCCGGGGTCCGGGTCGAGGTGGTGGTGCGCGGCATCTGCGCACTGCGTCCGGGCGCCGAGGGATATTCGGAGAACATCGCGGTGCGCTCGATCCTCGGCGAGTTCCTCGAGCACTCCCGGGTCATGCATTTCCAGGCCATCGACGAGTTCTGGATCGGCAGCGCCGACATGATGCACCGCAACCTCGATCGTCGCGTCGAGGTGATGGCGCAGGTGAAGGATCGCCGGCTGACCGGTTACCTCGGCGAGGTCTTCGACTCCGCGATGCATCCGTCGACCCGTTGCTGGGAACTCGGACCGGACGGGAACTGGACCGCCTCGCCGCAGGCCGGCCAGGCGGTCCGCGACCATCAGGTGTGGCTGATGGAAAAGCACCGGCAGGGCTGATCAGTTCAGCACTCTTGGATCAAACAACTCTGAAATCTGCGGGAGTCGACATAGCGGATAAGACTGCGGCCGAAGGCAAGACGGTGCCGGCGGCCGGCGCGGTGTTGTGGCGGCCCGACGCCGAATCGGGCGAACCCCGGATCGCGGTGATCCACCGGCCGCGGTACGACGACTGGTCGATCCCGAAGGGGAAACTCGATCCCGGCGAGACGGCGCCGGTGGCAGCGGTCCGCGAGATCTTCGAGGAGACCGGCCAGCGCGCACATCTGGGCCGGCGGTTGGCCAAGGTGAGCTACCCGATCTCCTCGGGCACCAAGGTGGTCCGGTACTGGGCGGCGCGCAGTCGCGGCGGCGACTTCGAGCCCAACAAAGAGGTCGACGACGTGTTGTGGCTGCCGCCCAAGGAGGCGGCCGAACGGCTGAGCTACCCGCTGGACCGGAAGGTGCTGCGGCGGTTCGTGAAACGGCCGTTCGACACCCAGACCGTGCTGATCGTGCGGCACGGCACCGCCGGGCGCAAGGCCCGCTACAAGGGTGACGACCGCAAGCGACCGCTGGATTCGTCCGGGCGCAAGCAGGCGAAATCGCTGGTGCCCCAACTGCTGGCGTTCGGCGGGGACGAGGTGTACGCCGCCGACCGGGTGCGCTGCAGTCAGACGGTGGAACCGTTCGCCGCCGAACTCGGGGTCGGGATCACTTCGGAGCCGACGCTGACCGAGGAGGCCTACGCCGCATCGCCCAAGGACGCCCACCGCCGGGTGCTCGAGATCGCCGCGGAGAGCAGCACGCCGGTGATATGCACACAGGGCAAAGTGATCCCCTACCTGATCGACTGGTGGTGCGAGCGCGACGGGGTGAAGCCGGACAAGTCGCGCAACCGCAAGGGCAGCACCTGGGTGCTGTCCCTGGTGGACGGCCGGCTGGTCGCGGCGGACCACCTGGCCAGCCCGTTCCCCGGCTGAATCACCGGAGAAACAGAGAAGCCCCGCGGACCGGAGTCCACGGGGCTTTTCTTGTTGGTGTCTAGCGACGACCGCGGGCCGGAGCCTTGCGGGCCGGAGCCTTCTTGACGACCTTCTTGACTGCGGCCTTCTTGACAACCTTCTTAGCCGGAGCCTTCTTCACGACCTTCTTGGCGGCAACCTTCTTGACTGCAGCCTTCTTCACGACCTTCTTGGCCGGAGCCTTCTTGGCCGGAGCCTTCTTGACGACCTTCTTGACTGCGGCCTTCTTGACGACCTTCTTGGCCGGAGCCTTCTTCACGACCTTCTTGGCGGCAACCTTCTTGACTGCAGCCTTCTTCACGACCTTCTTGACCGCGGCCTTCTTGACGACCTTCTTGGCAGCGGCCTTGCGGACCGGAGCCTTCTTGGCGACGGTCTTCTTGACGGCCTTCTTCACAGCAGCCTTCTTCACAACAGCCTTCCTAACTGCGCCACCGACGGCGCCTCTCCTAACAGCGGGACCTTCGGCAGCGAGCTTGGTGACGCCAGAAACGATGGACTTGAACTGGGCGCCGGGACGGAACGCGGGAACAGACGTGGGACGGACCTTGACCGTCTCACCGGTGCGCGGGTTGCGCGCAACGCGAGCGGCACGGTGACGACGTTCGAAAACGCCGAAGCCCGTGATGGTCACACTCTCGCCCTTGTGGACAGCACGAACGATGGCGCTGATCAATTCCTCAACAGCGCGGCTCGCATGTGCGCGATCGACATCCAAACGCTCTGTGAGAACCTCGATCAACTCTGCTTTGTTCATTCAAATCCTCCGAAACAGTGGTCCGCTTTGGACCGACTGCGCAATACGGTAAACGGTTTACACGCAAATTTCCATGAGCCACGCGCATTTTCAGCAAAAAGCTCGGCGTGTTTTCTGAGTTCGATTGCCGCCCTTGAGGGGGTGAAACCGATTCGTAAACCTTGTTACGGAGCACACCATTAACGGGTTCGGTGAACCGAATTGGAAGGCGCGCAGAGCTACCTCTACGAGATGGGAATCCGCGGTTTCCACTTAGGCCGGGCCGCTTCGAATGCCTCGATCTCCGGTAATTTCCGCAGCGTAAGGCCTATATCGTCGAGTCCTTCAAGCAGTCGCCACGCGGTGTAATCGTCAATTGTGAACGGCACCACCACCGTTCCGCACGCGATCGTCCGATCCTCAAGATTCACAGTGAGTTCCAAGCCCGGACTCTGCTCGATGAGCTTCCACAACAGCTCGACGTCGTCCTGACCGACTTCCGCTGCCAACAGTCCTGCCTTGCCGGCGTTTCCGCGGAAGATGTCGGCGAACCGTGACGAGATGACGACGCGGAACCCGTAATCCATCAGCGCCCACACCGCATGCTCGCGGGAGGATCCGGTACCGAAGTCGGGTCCGGCGACCAACACCGATCCCCGATCGAAGGGACTCAGGTTGAGGATGAACGACGGATCGTTGCGCCAGGCCGCGAACAGACCGTCCTCGAAACCCGTTCGGGTGACCCGTTTCAGGTAGACCGCGGGGATGATCTGGTCGGTGTCGACGTTCGAGCGGCGCAACGGCACGCCGATCCCGGTATGGGTGCGAAAGGCTTCCATTTCTCGTTCCTCAGTTCTTCAGATCAGCAGGAGAAGACAACGTGCCGCGCACGGCGGTCGCCGCGGCGACGTCCGGCGACACCAGGTGGGTACGGCTGCCCTTGCCCTGCCGGCCCTCGAAATTGCGGTTCGACGTCGAGGCGCATCGCTGGCCCGGCTCGAGTTGGTCGGGGTTCATCCCGAGGCACATCGAGCAGCCGGCCTGCCGCCATTCCGCCCCTGCGGCAGTGAAGATCTCGCCGAGACCCTCGGATTCAGCCTGCGCACGCACCTTCATCGAGCCCGGGACGATCAGCATCCGCACTCCGTCGGCGACCTTGCGGCCGCGCAACACCTCGGCCACCGCGCGCAGGTCCTCGATCCGGCCGTTGGTACACGAACCGACGAAGACCGTGTCCACCGCGATGTCGCGCATCGGCGTGCCGGCCTTGAGATCCATGTAGGTCAGGGCCTTCTCAGCGGCATGGCGTTCGGCGTCCCCCCGCATCAACTCCGGATCCGGCACCGATTCGGACAGCGGCACACCCTGACCGGGATTGGTGCCCCACGTCACGAACGGGCTCAGCGATGCCGCGTCGATGTGGACCTCGGTGTCGAACTTCGCGCCCTCGTCGGTGCGCAACGTCTCCCACGCGGCCACCGCGGCGTCCCATTCGGCGCCGGTCGGCGCATAGGTGCGGCCGCGCAGGTATTCGTAGGTGGTCTCGTCGGGGGCCACCATGCCGGCCCGGGCGCCGGCTTCGATGCTCATGTTGCAGATCGTCATCCGGCCTTCCATCGACAGCGATTCGATGGCGCTGCCGCGGTACTCGATGACGTAACCCTGCCCGCCGCCGGTGCCGATCTTGGCGATCACCGCGAGGATGATGTCCTTGGCCGTCACGCCGAGTGGAAGTTCGCCGTCGACGTTGACCGCCATCGTCTTGAACGGCCGCAGCGCCAGCGTCTGGGTGGCCAGCACGTGCTCAACCTCCGAGGTGCCGATACCCATCGCGATCGCGCCGAACGCTCCGTGCGTGGAGGTGTGGCTGTCGCCGCAGACGATCGTCATCCCCGGTTGGGTCAGGCCGAGTTGCGGACCGATCACGTGCACGATGCCCTGCTCCGGGTCGCCCATCGGGTGCAACGTGATGCCGAACTCGGCACAGTTGCGGCGCAGGGTCTCCACCTGGGTGCGCGACACCGGATCGGCGATCGGCTTGTCGATGTCGACCGTCGGGACGTTGTGGTCCTCGGTGGCGATGGTCAGATCACGGCGGTGCACCGGACGTCCGGCCAGGCGCAGGCCGTCGAACGCCTGCGGGCTGGTGACCTCGTGGACCAGATGCAGGTCGATGTAGATCAGATCGGGTTCGCGCGCGGCGCCCTCACCGGCACCGGGCACCACGACGTGATCGGCCCACACCTTCTCGGCCAGGGTTCTGGGTTTCTGACTCATCACTGAAACTCGCAATCTCACCTTGCGGCTTTGCCGCACTGTCCCACATCGTGGGACGCTAATATCTCGATATGGGACAGAATAGCGGCATCGGCGTTCTCGACAAAGCCGTGGCCGTGCTGCACGCGATCGCCGAATCCCCCTGCGGGCTGGCCGAACTCTGCGAGCGCACCGGTCTACCCCGGGCCACCGCGCACCGGCTGGCGGCCGGCCTGGAGGTCCACCGCCTGCTGGCCCGCGACGACGCCGGCCGCTGGGTGCTGGGCTCGGCGATCAGTGAACTCTCCGCGCGGGTGAACGATCCGCTGCTGGCCGCGGCGGCGGCGGTGCTGCCGCGACTGCGCGAGATCACCGGGGAGAGCGTGCAGTTGTACCGGGCCGAGGGCAGCACCCGGGTGTGCATCGCCGCACTGGAACCCCCTGCGGGACTTCGCGACACGGTTCCGGTCGGGGCGCGGCTGCCGATGACGGCGGGGTCGGCGGCGCGGGTGCTGGTGGCCTACGGCGACAACGCCACCCAGCAGGCGGTGCTGCCGGCGGCGAAGTTCACCGTCCGTGCGTTGACCGACGTGCGCCGCCGGGGTTGGGCGCAGAGTGCGGCCGAACGCGAACCCGGCGTCGCGAGTGTCTCAGCGCCGGTGCGGGACCGGGACGGCACGGTGATCGCGGCGATATCGGTCTCCGGCCCGATCGACCGGATGGGAAAGCGGCCGGGCGAGCGCTGGGCGGCCGACCTGCTGGCCGCCAGTGAGGCGTTGACCCGCCGGCTGTGATCGGCACCTGACACACTCACTGGTCATGGGAAGCAACCAGCGCAGCCAGATCGTCATGACCGACGAGGAGATCGCCGCATTCGTGGCGTCCAACCGCACCGGAACGATGGCCACCGTCGGCCCGGACGGACAGCCCCATCTGGTGGCCATGTGGTACGGCGTGCTCGACGGCGACATCTGGGTCGAGACCAAGGTCAAGTCCCAGAAGGTGGTCAACCTCAAGCGCAATCCGAAGGTCAGCTTCCTGATCGAGGACGGCATGACCTACGACAGCCTGCGCGGGGTGACCTTCGAGGGTGTCGCCGAGATCCACGACGACCCGGACACCATCTTCGCCGTCGGGGTCAGCGTGTGGGAGCGCTACAACGGCCCCTACACCGACGACCTCAAGCAGGCCGTCGACATGATGATGAACAAACGGGTGGCCGTGCGCATCCGGGCCGGCCGGATCCGCTCCTGGGACCACAACAAGCTGGGATTGCCGGCGATGCCGGTGGCCGGGTCAACCGCCCCGCGCAGCTGACACCCAGGCCGGCGGGCGGCGGTCCGCCCACGGCATGACCTGCTCGAGTTGGGCGGCCAACTGCAGCAGGATCGTTTCGTCGGGCGCCATGAGTTGCACGCCGATCGGCAGTCCGTCGGCCGACATCCCCAGCGGCAGCGAGATCGCCGCCCAGCCGGTGACATTGGCCATCGGAGTCCATCCGGTGTGGGCGAACTCGACGTCGAAGAACGCCCGGGTGGTCCCCCGCGGCTGATCCAGCACGTGATACGCCGGCGGCGGCGCGAGCAGGGTAGGCGCCAAAAGCACGTCATGGCTTGCCATTCCGGCGACGAACCGGCGGGTCTGGGCGTGCACGGCGTCGATCGCGTCGGCGTAGTCGATGCCCGGGGTGCGCAGGCCTTCCTGGATCATCACCCAACTGCTGGGCTCGAACTCGTCCTCGCGGGGTTCGCGGCCGAGGTGCCCGCGGGCGAGGTTGAGCAGGCCGACGTTGCTCACCGTGTGCAGCACCGCGATCGCGTCGGCGACGGCGTCGGCGTCGAATGCGGGGGCTCCGGTGTCGACGTGATGCCCGAGGTTCTGCAGTGCTCTCGCGGTCGCCTCCACCGCGGCGCGCACCTGTGGGTCGGTACCGGGTCCCCGGAACGGCGAGTCGGCGGCCAGCAGGATGCGTTGCGGCGCGGGCGTTCTGGTGATGGCCGTGCTGAACGGTTCGGCCGGCAGTGGCGCCGAGTACGGGTCGCCCGGATCCGATCCGGTGACGGCGTCCAGCAGTGCCGCGCTGTCGCGGACCGTGCGGGTCAGGGCGTGCTCGACGGCCAGGCCCTCCAGGGCGTGCCCGCCCGGAGCGAACGACGTCCGCGCCCGGCGCGGCTTGAGGCCCACCAGTCCGCAGCAGGCTGCGGGCACCCGGATCGACCCGGTGCCGTCGCCGCCGGAGGCCGCGGGCACCACGCCGGCGGCCACCGCGGCGGCCGATCCCCCACTGGATCCGCCCGGGGTGATGCCGGGCGCCCACGGGTTGACCGTCGCGCCGAACAGCGAAGGCTCAGTGGTGCAGTGGTTTCCCCACTCGGGTGTGTTGGTCTTGCCGAATACCACCAGACCGGTGTCCAGGTACCGGTCGACGAGCCAGGAGTTCTGGTCGGCGACATAGGTGCTCAAGGCTTTGCAGCCCATCGCCTCGCGCGCTCCGGCCAGGGAGGCGCCGAGATCCTTGAGCAGGAAGGGCACGCCGGCCAGCGGTCCGGACGCATTGAGGGTGCGCGCCTGAGCGCGGGCGCGGTCGAACAGATCGGTGATGACGGCGTTGAGCGACCGGGCCGCCTCAAGACGCAGGATCGCCGCGTCGAGCAGTTCTTCGGCGGATACCTCGCCGGTGGCTACCAGGGCGGCTTGACCGATCGCGTCGACGTCAGCAAGTTCACAGGCGTGCCCAAAATCCATGATGTGTACCCCCGATGGGATTCGAACCCACGCTACCGCCGTGAGAGGGCGGCGTCCTAGGCCGCTAGACGACGGGGGCTAGAACGTGAGACAGCATAACCGAACGGTCAGAGCCGTCATAATTGCTGCGATTTGGCTGGGGTACCAGGACTCGAACCTAGAATGGCTGAACCAGAATCAGCTGTGTTGCCAATTACACCATACCCCATTGGCGACCTATAACGGCTGGTCAGAACCAGCTCTTACGGGCCGCACAGCAGACTACCAAAGATTCCGGGCGGCGCCGTCACGGGCTTCGCGCAGCCGGTGCATGCTGCGGTCGCGGCCGAGCAGTTCCATCGACTCGTACAGCGGCGGGCTGACCGTCGACCCGGTGACCGCCACCCGGATCGGGCCGAACGCCTTCCGCGGCTTGAGGCCCAGGCCCTCGATGAGCGCACCCTTGAGCGCCTCTTCGAGGTTGGCGGTCGTCCAGTCCCCGACGGTGTCGAGTGCGCCGAGTGCGGAGTCCAGCACGCTGACCGCATCGCCGGTGAGTTCCTTGGCGCCGGCCTTCGGGTCGATGCCGAACAGGTCGTCGTTGAAGAACTTCAGCAGGTCCCACGCGTCGGAGAGCACCACGATCCGGGTCTGCACCAGATCCGCGGCGGTGGCGAAATCCTTCTCGTCCAGGCCGGTGTGATAGCCGTGCTCGTCGAAGAAAGCCTTGAGCCTGCTGGCGAATTCGGCCGGGTCGAGCATCCGGATGTGCTCGGCGTTGATCGCGTCGGCCTTCTTCTGGTCGAACCGGGCCGGGTTGGAGTTGACGTCGACGACGTCGAACGCGGTCACCATCTCACCGAGGCTGAACACGTCGCGGTCCTCGGCGATACCCCAGCCCAGCGTCGCCAGGTAGTTCAGCAGACCCTCGGGCAGGAAGCCGCGATCGCGGTGCAGGAACAGGTTGGACTGCGGATCGCGCTTGGACAGCTTCTTGGTGCCCTCGCCGAGAACCGTTGGCAGGTGGGCGTATTCGGGGATGACCTCTCCCACGCCGATCCGGATCAGCGCCTGGTGCAACGCGAGTTGACGCGGGGTCGACGGCATCAGATCCTCACCGCGCAGCACATGGGTGATCTTCATCACGGCGTCGTCGACCGGATTGACCAACGTGTACAGCGGTTCGCCGCTGGCGCGGGTCAGCGCGAAGTCCGGCACCGAACCGGGCGCGAAGGTGGTCTTGCCCCGCACCAGGTCGTGCCAGGTGATGTCCTCGTCGGGCATCCGCAACCGCAGCACCGGCTTGCGGCCCTGCGCCTCGAATGCGGCGCGCTGTTCGTCGGTCAGGTCGCGGTCGAAGTTGTCGTACCCCAGTTTCGGGTTGCGGCCGGCCGCCAGGTGGCGGGCCTCGACCTCCTCGGGGGTGGAGTAGGCCGGGTAGGCCTCCCCCGCCTCGAGCAGGCGCGCGGCGACGTCGCGGTAGATGTCACTGCGCAGCGACTGCCGGTAGGGCTCGTGCGGGCCGCCGATCTCCGGACCCTCGTCCCAGTCCAGACCGAGCCAGCGCAGCGCGTCGAGGATCGCGGCGTAGCTCTCCTCGGAGTCCCGCGCGGCGTCGGTGTCCTCGATCCGGAAGACGAAGGTGCCGCCGGTGTGCCGGGCGTAGGCCCAGTTGAACAACGCGGTGCGCACCAGGCCGACGTGCGGGGTGCCGGTCGGCGATGGGCAGAACCTCACGCGCACAGGGGAACTCATGAGCTACTTGCCCTTCCGGATGACGGGGTTGGTGAGGGTTCCGATGCCCTCGATGCTGATGCTCACGGTGTCGCCGTTCTCGATCGGGCCCACGCCGGCCGGCGTTCCGGTGAGGATGAGGTCGCCGGGCAGCAGGGTCATCACCGCCGAGATCCATTCGATGATGTCGCCGATGTCGTGGATCATCATCGAAGTGCGGCCCTGCTGGCGCAGCTGCCCGTTGACCTCGGTGCGGATCTCCAGATCCGACGGGTCCAGGTCGGTGACGATCCACGGGCCCACCGGGCAGAACGTGTCGTGGCCCTTGCCGCGCATCCACTGGCCGTCGGCCTGCTGCTGATCACGGGCGGACACGTCGTTGGCGATCGTGTAGCCCAGGATGACCTCGCCGGCGCGATCGGCTGCGACGTCCTTGCACGGTTTGCCGATCACCACGGCCAGTTCACCCTCGTGATGCACCGGAGAGGCGTTGGCGGGCAGTTGAATCGGGACGCCCGGGCCGATGATCGAGGTGTTGGGCTTGAGGAAGATGACCGGATCCTCCGGCGCCGGGCCGGTGAGGTCCTCCATCTCCTTGATGTGGTCGAGGTAGTTCTTGCCCATACAGACCACCTTGCTGGCCAGGATCGGCGCCAGCAGGCGGACGTCGGCCAGCGGCCAGGACCGGCCGGTGAAGGTGGGCGTGCCGAACGGATGCTCGGCGATCTCGCGCGCGATTTCGGCGTCCGGTTCACCCTCGATGCTGACGAAGGCGACCCCATCAGGGCTGGCGATTCGACCTAGGCGCATTCGTGACAGCCTAGTGGGCGTCCCAATCCCCGCCGAGTGAGGAACCACGCAGACAAAGTGCGAAGTGAAGTCAAGTGGTTAGTGCAATTTGGTTAGGCAG
>NZ_JAFMJZ010000228.1 GCF_017853185.1 Mycolicibacterium sp. | reverse complement strand
CGCCGACCGGGGTCGGCTCCACCGACCGGTCCGGGTCCACACCCTTGGCCAGGCTGCGCTGCCAACTCTTCGCGACGACGGGGCGCACCGGCGCGGAGGCCAGGAACGAACCGTCGACTTCACCCGCGACGAAAAGCTCGTAGGCGGTGCGCCGCGATGTTCCGGATGGGCTCACCCGTCACCTCACTCCCGGCAGAACGCGGCTAACCGGCGCGTCTGCGGCGAACGATAGTCCAGTTGCGTTCGGTCCGCGGATGAAGCGGGAAGCCTGGTCAGACGCCCAGCCCGCGGTTGAACCCGGCCGGCACGAGGATGTCACCGGGGTCCAGATCGCGCACGCTGGCCTTGCCCAATCCGCGCAGCCCGGACTCGATACCACCGTGCAGGATGTCGAGCACGTTCTCCACACCGGCCTGACCGTTGGCGGCCAGACCCCACAGGTACGCCCGGCCGATCATCACCGCGCGCGCTCCCAGTGCGAGCGCCTTCACCACGTCGCTGCCGCGCCGGATACCGCCGTCGAGGAGCACCTCGACCTGACTGCCGACCGCCGCGGCGATCGCCGGCAGCGCACGGATGCTGGCCGGGGTGCCGTCCAGATTGTTGCCGCCGTGGTTGGACACCGAGATCGCCGAGACTCCGGCGTCCACCGCGCGTTTGGCGTCATCGACGCGCATCACACCCTTGAGCATGAACGGGCCGCCCCAGTACTCGCGCAGCCAGGCGATGTCCTCCCAGGTCGGCGGCGGGGTGCCCATCCATTCGCCGTAGGCGTGGAAGAACGGCGGGCCGTCCTCGCCGCGACGGCCCTGGTTCGGGGCGGTCAGCGTCGGCGGTTTCAGCGTCTTGGCCCACTCCAGGAACCAACCCGGCCGCACGATGCCCTGCGGCGACATCTTGATCGCGGTGGGGATGTCCATCTTCTCGGGGATCTTCGGGCTGCCCCAGTCACGACCGTGCGAGAAACTCCAGTCGGTGGTGGCGATCAACCCGACCGCGCCCGCGGCGCGGGCCCGGTCGGCGCGTTCGGCGATCGCGTCCCGCCCGCCCAGCCAGTAGATCTGGAAGAAGGTCTTCGGGTTGGCGGCGACCACCTCTTCGATCGGCTTGCTCGCGAACGAGGACAGCCCGATCGCCGTGCCCCGCGCCGCCGCCGCTCGGGCGACCGCGACCTCGCCGTCCGGGTGGACGGCCTGAACGCCCGTCGGTGAGATCAGAACAGGCAGCGAAATGTCCTGTCCCATCACGGTTGTTGAGAGGTCACGCGTCGCGGTGGCTCCGATGACATGCGGTGCGAAACCCAACTCACCGAATGCCTCGACATTGTCGGAGTAGGTCAGCCCCTTCTCACTGCCGGCCAGCAGCGCGGAATACACCGCTTTCGGGAGTCGCTTCTTCGCGCGCTCCTGGGCGACGGCGACGGTTTCGAACCAGGCGTCTCGAGCCATCAGATCGGACTTTCGTTGCAGGGCTTACTGGGCGGCTTCGCCAGAGTGAGCATCACGGTGCGGGAATGATCGACGCGCGGCCGCGGCACGTCACGGTCGGCGTCCAGGGCCGGGGCGCCGTAACCCTCGACGCACTCGGGATCCGGGCCGTCGAGCGGCAGGCCGGTGAAGAACTTCGCCGCCATGCACCCGCCGCGGCACGCGTCGTAATGGCCGCACCCACTGCAGGCACCCGCCGACTGCGGTGCCCGCAGTTCGGTGAACAACGCCGAGTTCTTCCAGACGTTCTCGAATCCCCCACGTCCGTCGACACTGTCGGACAGCACGTTTCCGGCCAGGAAGCGATCGTGGATGGCGAACGGGCAGGCGTAGACGTCACCGACAGGGTCGATCAGGCACACCACCCGGCCCGCGCCGCACATGTTCAGTCCGGACAGCGCGCCCGGCTCGCCGAGGCCGGACAAGTGGAAGAAGGAGTCGCCGGTGAGCACGCCCTCACCGTGCGCCACCAGCCAGTTGTACAGAGTCCGTTGCTGATCGGCGGTGGGGTGCAGTTCATCCCAGACGTCCGCACCGCGACCCGACGGCCGCAGGCGGGTGATGCGCAAGGTGGCGCCGTACCGATCGGCGAGGGTCTTGAAGTCGTCGAGTTGGTCGACGTTGTGCCGGGTGACGACCACCGAGATCTTCGCGTCGGCGAAGCCGGCGTCGGCGAGGTTCTCCAGCGCGCGGATCGCCATCGCGAACGACCCGGCCCCGCGGACCGCGTCATTGATCTCGGCGGTGGCGCCGTCCAAGGAGATCTGCACGTCGACGTAGTCGCTGGCCGCCAGCCGCGCGGCAACCTCAGGGGTGATCCGAACTCCGTTGGTGGAGAACTTGACTCCAACCTGGTGGGCGGTGGCGTAGTCGACCAGTTCCCAGAAGTCCGGGCGCACCGTCGGCTCGCCGCCGCCGATGTTGACGTAGAAGACCTGCATGCGCTGCAACTCGTCGATGATGTCCATGCACTGCCGGGTGGACAACTCACGGGGATCGCGCTTGCCCGATGAGGACAGGCAGTGCACGCAGGCGAGGTTGCAGGCGTAGGTCAGCTCCCAGGTGAGGCAGATCGGCGCGTCAAGCCCGCGCTCGAACTGCTCGATCAGGGTCGGCACCCTCGCGGTGGTCATCGGGAGGCCTCCACGAGCATGTTCGACGCCGCCAGCACACCGAGTGCGTGCAGATAGGGAGCGTCATGGTCGCTGTCCACGCCGGCGGCGGTCAACGCCGAGCGGACGTCCGGGTGTGCGTCCAGTGATTCCACGACGGACAAAATGGTGCGGTTCTTGAGGAACGACAGCTTGCGCGTACCGAAGTGGTACAGCAGCGCGCCGAAGGGTTCGGGCCGGATCGCCACCTGCGGGTGCAGTCGCCAGCACCCCGCCGGGTCCACGATCAGTAAACCCCGCACATGCCGTCGATGGACACCTCTTCGACCAGGGCCTCGGCGACCAGTTCGGTGCCGGTTTCGGCTTCGGTGCGGTTCGTGTCCATCTGCGTTCCTCTCGGTGTTTCGCGGATTGCCGGGACAGTCCCCGACGGTGTCCGCAAGAATATGGCATCAGGTGCCGTAAATGAAGGGGGTTCTGCGATGAACGTTGTGAACGCCCCCGCCGGTGGCCGGGTGGGGCGGCGCCGGTCCACCACTCGTGACCAGATCGCCAACATCGCGCTGGACTTGTTCGCCACCTACGGCTTCAGCGAGATCAGCGTCGACGACGTCGCGTTGGCCTCCGGAATCGCCCGCCGCACCCTGTTCCGCTACTACCCCTCGAAGAACGCCATCCCGTGGGGGGACTTCGACTCCCATCTGCAGCATTTCGCGGCGGTTCTGGACAGCAGCGACCCGGCCCTCCCGGTCCGCAGTGCGCTGCGCACCGCCCTGCTGGACTTCAATTCCGGGGATGACTTTCAGACCGAGCGGCACCGGCTGCGCATGCGGCTGATCCTGGAAAGCACTGAGCTGCAGGCGTATTCGATGACGATGTACGCAGGCTGGCGCAGAGTGGTCGCCGACTTCGTCGCCCAGCGGACCGGAACGCACCCGACCGACCTGGCACCGCAGACCATCGCATGGCTCATGCTCGGTGTGGCGTTGTCGGCCTATGAACACTGACTCAATGATGAGTCGGTGTCTCTGCACGGGGCCCTCGGCAACGCGTTCGACGCAGTCGCCGACGGTCTGCCCTAGCCGCTAGCCCAGAACGTCGCCGATGGGAGCGCCGCCGGCGATCTTGGCCCGGGCCTTCATCACCTTTCCCGGCATTCCGCCGCCGACCACACCGACCAGCACCCCGTCGCGTTCGTAGTACGCCAGGAACCTGCGGCCGTCGTCCTCCACCACGTGCACC
>NZ_JAFMJZ010000006.1 GCF_017853185.1 Mycolicibacterium sp. | reverse complement strand
TGTCCAACGCCGCCTGCGAGGACCCCACGCCGACGAACAAACCCGACACGGCGAGTGTCAGCGCGACCAGAATCCGACCGATGAGCTTCATGGGGCGAAACAATATCGCGCCCAACCGCGGCCCGCGCCCCGAGTGCCCAAACCTGGGAACAACTCACTCGTCGGACAGCTGGAACTCGACCATCGCGGTGACGGTTTCAACCGCATCGATCAGGGCGTCGACCCGCGCAGCCAGCGTCGGTGCGGACAGCACGGCGTACCGGTCGGCCTGGCCCATCGGAACCCTGGTGGCCAGGGCGTAGATGTGCCGACCCGGATCGTCGGCGGTTTCGGCGTCGACCGCCAGCGCGTCCGGGCGCAGCCGGCCGCCGGCGGCGTCGGACACCCGCCGGTAGAGCGTCAGGACGGCGTCCACCACCTCGCCGATCCGGTCGGGGCCCACCGCGGGCCCCGGATCGTCAGGCCACAGCTGAGTCTCGGCGATCGGATAGGGATCGTCGGGCATCCAGCGGGTGACCCGGATCCGCTCTCCGGCCGCGGCGACGAGCTGGTACTGCCCCGGCCCGTCCTCCACCCAGTCGGTGATCCGGGCCAGCACCCCGACGTCGCTGCGGATATCGCCGCCGCCTACCTCGCGGCCCTGACTGATCAGCACCACCCCGAACACCGGGTCCGCGGCGGCCAGGCAGTCCTGCACCAGCCGGGAGTACCGCGGTTCGAAGATCCGCAGCGGCAGCGTCTCCCCCGGAAGTAGGGCCGACTGCAGCGGGAACATCGGCAACATCAGCGGACACCACCGGTGACCACATCCTTGACCGGTGCGCCGGGGGCGACGAAGGTGCACAGGGCGGCGGCCACGCCCACCCACAGATCGGGGTTGGCGGCCACCAGCTTGTTGCCGTCCTCCCCGATCGCGGTGATCACGTCGCGCCGGGCGCTGTCCTTCATACCAATGTAGTCCCGGCAGGTCGTGGAGAGCAGTGCCGCGACGCCGACTCCGGCGGGGTCGGGCACCGGGGTGCCGCCGATCGCGCGGGTGCAGCCGCCGAGCACGACGCAGATCATCACAGCGACGCCTGCGGACGTCCGAAGTCTCGCCACGGGAGTCAGCCGATTTCCAGTTCACCCACGAGCGCGTCGACGACTGCGCGCAGATCGCCGTCCTGCTCCTCGGCCACCCGCCGCTGGCGCTGATACGACGCGCCGCGGCGGGGGATCTCGGCCACCGCGGCCAGTTCGTCGGCGCACTCCAGCGACTTGGCCACCGGCTCAAGGCGGTTCAGTAGTTCGTCGAGGTCCTCGGTGACCAGCCGCTCGTTGCTGTCGGCATCCAGGATGATGATCGCGTCCAGCCCGTAACGGGCGGCACGCCACTTGTTCTCCTGCACGTGCCACGGCGGCATCACCGGCAGCTGCTCGCCGGCCTCCAGCCGACGGTCGAGGTCGACGATCAGGCAGTGCGTCAGTGCGACCAGCGCGGACAGTTCGCGGATGTTGGACACGCCATCGAAGATGCGAACCTCGACGGTGCCCAGATTCGGTGAAGGCCTGATGTCCCAACGGATTTCGTTGACATGGTCGATGATTCCGGTGGTCCTCTGGTCATGCACGAACCGCTCGAACTGACGCCAGGTTTGGAACTGGAAGGGCAGTCCCGCGGTGGGCAGTTGCTGGAACATCATCGCCCGGTTGCTGGCATAGCCGGTGTCCTCGCCGGCCCAGTACGGCGACGACGCCGACAGTGCCAGCAGGTGCGGGTAGTGGTTGAGCAACGAGGAGATGATCGGCATCACCTTGTGCGCCGAGGAGACGCCGACGTGCACGTGCACACCCCAGATCAGCATCTGGCGGCCCCACCACTGGGTTCGGCTGATCAGTTCGGCGTAGCGGGGCCCCTCGGTCAGTTCCTGCGCCGACCACTGCGCGAAGGGATGGGTGCCGGCGCAGAACAGGTCCATGCCACGGTCGCGAACCACCTCGTGGGTGGAGGTCAGGGTGGAACGCAGATCGTCCATCGCCCCGGCGACGGTGTCGCAGATGCCGGTGACGACCTCGATGGTGTTGCGCAGCAACTCCTTGTGCACACGCGGGTTCTCGCCGATGTCGGCGATCACCGCCGCGGCTTCGTTGGACAGATCCCGGGTCTCTGCGTCGACGAGGGCGAACTCCCACTCCACGCCGAGCGTCGGCCGTGGGGAGCCGGCGAAATCGATCCTAAGCGGCGCTGATGACACCGCAGGCGACCCGTTTACCGGCATCGCCGGTGGCCAAGGTGGTCTCATCCGGCGCCGGTGCTCCGTTGATCTGCTGGTACCGGTCGGCAGGGATGTTGCCGAAGTTGTCGGCGCCCGCGTGGATGACGATCGCGGTGCCGGGGGCGGCCAGCAGTTGGTCCTTGGTGAAGGCACTGGTCGTCGTCACCAGCATCGCGGTGCCGTCCGGGCGCACCTGAAGCGAACTCAGATCGCCGGCATGGCCAGGATGTCCGGCCGGGGCGCCGGGCTGGAAGTGGCCGCCGGCCGAGAGGAAGTCACCCTGGGCGCCGCCGTCGGGGCCCACCGAGTTGGCCTCACAGCGGCCGACGGCGTGGATGTGCAGTCCGTGCGGGCCGGGAGTGAGTTTGCCCGGCTCGGAGGTCTGGATGGTCACCGTGGCGAAGCCGTCGTTGAACTCGATGGTCGCCGCGGCCACCTGGGATCCGTCCGGCGCGATGATCTTGGCCGTCAGTGCGTCCGCCGGCACGGCGGGTGCCTGGGCGGCCGATGACTGGGCGGGGGCCGCCGGCGCCGAGGCGCCGTGCACCTCGGCCGGGGCGCCCGGGGCCGGGGATCCGGTCCAGACGGCCGGAGGGGTGTAGGTCCCGGTGGCGACGGGCTCGTGCGGACTACAGGCGCTGAGTAGGGCGACCGGAGCGGTCAGCGCGAGGACGGCGTACTTCCGGGTTTTCGCGGATCTGGCCATGACGCTGAGCCTATCCGAGCTAACCGGCCACCAGCACGATCACTCCGGGAGGCTGCTCGGCTATTTCCGGGATGCGGGCCGCGACCGGCGCCTCGAGAACCTTGCCGACCGCCTCGGCGGCCGCCTTCTCGCCCTCGGCGTTGCCGAAGTAGACCGTGGTGGCGGGAACCTGGGCTGCAGTCGAGGTGGCCGCCTCGGTGACGTTCCAGCCGGCCTCGCGCAACCGGTCCCCGACGCGGGTGGCGCCGGCCTGGTCGTCGGCGATGCTGTAGACCCGGACGTCCGGCTTGGGTGCGACGGTCTTGCTGGTGCTGGTGCTGGTGACGGTCTGAGCCGAACTGTCGTCGACATCGTTGTCCGAGCTCATCGCCTGGAAGCCGACCAGCAGGAAGATCACCCCGAGGAAGAGCAGCACCATCACCATGGCGCGCAGGGGCAGCCCGGAGGAATCGGGAACGCGCTCGTTCATCCGGCCAACTGTAACCGGACGATCAGGGGAGCTCGAAGCCCAGCCGACGTGCGGCCCGGGCCTTCTGACGGCTGGCCCGCAGCCGGCGCAGACGCTTGACCAGCATCGGGTCGGCGGCAAGGGCCTCCGGCCGGTCGACGAGAGAGTTCAGAACCTGGTAGTAGCGGGTCGCCGACATGGAGAAGAGCTCCTTGATGGCTTCCTCTTTGGCCCCGGCGTACTTCCACCACTGCCGCTCGAAAGCGAGGATGTCGTATTCGCGGCGGGTCAGCCCCTCAGGGAGTTCGGCGTCGTCATGCGACCGCTCGGCCCGTGCAATGGCGCCGTCCATTCGATCCCTTCTGATGACTGCCCCGGAAAATGACATCCCTGTGGTTCGTCGTCATTGAATCATGCCGGGGTGCACATGCATGGCATCGAACCCCGCGCGTCGGCTCACTTAAGCTTTCCGACCATGGCGGTCCGTCCCATTGTGATCCTCGGCGATCCAGTTCTGCACAACCCCACCACCCCGGTCCAGGTCAGCCCGGACGGCTCACTACCGCCGGATCTGGCCGGATTGATCGCCGACATGTACGAGACCATGGACGCCGCCAACGGCGTCGGTCTGGCGGCCAACCAGATCGGGGTCGGACTGCGGGTTTTCGTCTACGACTGCCCCGAGCAGCGCGGCAGCGCCACCTACCAACGCGGGGTGGTGATCAACCCGGTGCTGGAGACCTCACCGGTGCCGGAGACGATGCCGGACCCGGATGACGACGACGAGGGCTGCCTGTCGGTTCCGGGCGAGTCGTTCCCCTGCGGCCGGGCCGAGTGGGCCAAGGTCACCGGCCTGGATGCCGACGGCAACCCGGTGACGCTGGAGGGCACCGGGTTGTTCGCCCGAATGCTTCAGCACGAGACCGGGCACCTCGACGGATTCCTCTACGTGGACAAGCTGATCGGCCGGCACGCCCGCGCAGCCAAGAAGACCGCCAAAGCCAACGGCTGGGGCGTTCCCGGACTGTCATGGATGCCCGGCGACGTTCCGGATCCGTTCGGCCACTGAGGTTTTGGACTAGGGGATTTGGTCCAGGGGATTTGAGACAGGCGAGCTCATGAGAATTGCAACGTGGAACGTCAACTCCGTCCGAGCCCGGGCGGAGCGGGTGGTGGACTGGATGGCGCGCGCCGACGTCGACGTGCTGGCCATGCAGGAGACCAAGTGCTCCGACGATCAGTTCCCGATGATGACCTTCCTGGGCGCGGGCTACGAGGTGGTGCACTGCGGCCACGATCAGTGGAACGGGGTCGCGATCGCCTCCCGGGTGGGTTTCGACGACGTCCAGATCGGCTTCGACGGCCAGCCTCCGTTCGGTGAGAAGAACGAGGCCCGGGCGTTGGGGGCCACCTGCGGCGGCGTGCGGGTGTGGAGTCTCTACGTTCCCAACGGTCGCACCGTCGAGGATCCGCACTACCGCTACAAGCTGGATTGGCTTGCCGCACTGCGTAATAGCGCCACCGAATGGCTGCGCGACGACCCGCAGGCCCGGATCGCGCTGGTCGGCGACTGGAACGTCGCACCCACCGACGAGGACGTATGGGACGTGGATTTCTTCCGCGGCAGCACGCACATCACCGAACCGGAACGGGCCGCGTTCTCGGCGATCGAGTCGTCGTTCACCGATGTGGTGCGTCCGTTCGCACCCGGTCCGGGGGTGTACACCTACTGGGACTACACCCAGTTGCGGTTCCCCAAGAAACAGGGCATGCGGATCGACTTCATCCTGGCCTCACCGGAATTGGCGCGTCAGGTGACCCACGCCGAGATCGCGCGTGACGAGCGCAAGACCGGCAAGGAGCGGATCGGGTCGCCCAGCGACCACGCCCCCGTGCTGGTCGACATCAGCTAGCCGTCGGCTCGCTGACGCCTGCCCGATTGGTCAGCTCGCCGTCGGCTCGCTGACCTTCACCAGCATCTTGCCGATGTTGGCTCCGGTGAACAGTCCGTTGAGCGCATCGACGCACGACTCGAGTCCGTCGAAGACCGTCTCCCGGTGCACCAGCAGCCCTTCGGCTCCCCACCGGCGCAGGTCGGCGAACGCCTCATCGAAGCGGTCCCACATCTCCAGCGCGTTGAAGCCCTGCATCGACGCCGTCTTGGACAGCAGGTTGACGTAGTTCGCCGGACCGGGATGCTCGCCCGTCAGGTAGCTCGAGATCACACCGCAGAGGACGACTCTGGCCTTGGGCGCCAGCCGCCCCAGGACCGCGTCGAGGATCTCGCCGCCGACGTTGTCGTAGTAGACGTTGACCCCTTTGGGGCAGTGCTGTTTGAGCGCGGCGCGCAGATCGTCGTTCTTGTAGTCGATGCAGGCGTCGAAGCCGAAGTCCTCCACCACGGCACGGCACTTCTCGGGACCGCCGGCGATGCCGACCACGCGGGCACCGGCGATCCTGGCGATCTGGCCGGCGATGGAACCGGTGGCTCCGGCCGCCGCCGAGACCACCACCGTCTCCCCGGGTTGCGGGCGGCCCACTTCCTTCATACCGAAGTACGCGGTGGCGCCGCCCGACCCGTACACGCTCATGATCGCCCGCTGGTCACTTTCCCCCGGGATCGGCGTGCTGAAGATGTCGTCCCGGATGATCGAGTACTCCTGGAATCCGGTGAGGGTGGTGACGATGTCACCCACCTGATAAGCGGGACAACGTGATTCGACCACCTCTCCAACGCCGGCGGCGCGGATCACCTCGCCGATCCCGACCGGAGGGAGATAACCGGGCTGGTCGTTCAGCCAGGTCCGGACCGCGGCATCCAGGCCGATGTAGGTGGTGCGCAGCAGGGCCTCACCCTCGGCTGGCCGGGGAGCCGGGGAGCTGATCAACTCGGTGTCGCCCGGGGCCACCAGTCCCGTCGGGCGGCGGCGCAGCACGATTTGGCGATTCGTCGGCACCGCCTGAAATTACTCCTTGCTAGCGTGAAGGTGAACACACCAACGGGAGCGCATACGAATGCGCTGAGAGGACGGCTGGTGCCGTCGACCGTCTGAACCTGACCGGGTAATGCCGGCGTAGGGAGGATCCGAAGTGAAGTTTCTGCCATTGACACCGCCCGGCCAGACCCCGGTGCGGGTGCTGAGTATCGCCGGGACGGACTCCGGCGGGGGCGCCGGCCTGCAAGCCGATATGCGCACCTTCGCCCTGCTCGGCGTGCACTCGCTGGTCGCCGTCACCGCAGTGACGGTGCAGAACTCGTTGGGCGTCAGAGCTTTCCACGAGATTCCCACCGACATCATCGCCGGCCAGATCGAATGCGTCGCGACCGACATCGGCGTGCAGGCCGCCAAGACCGGGATGCTGGCCTCCAGCGCGATCATCGAGACGGTGGCCGGCGCCTGGCGTTCATTGGGCCTGGCCGGAACCGTCCCGTTCGTCGTCGACCCGGTGTGCGCCTCCATGCACGGCGACCCCCTGCTGCACACCTCCGCGCTGGACACCCTGCGCACCGAGTTGTTCCCGTTGGCCAGCCTGGTGACCCCGAACCTCGACGAGGTGCGACTGCTGGTCGGCATCGACGTGGTCGACGTCGCCACCCAGCGCGACGCCGCCAGGGCTTTGCACGACCTCGGTCCGCAGTGGGCGCTGGTCAAGGGCGGCCATCTGAGGTCGGCTCCGGACAGCCCGGACCTGTTGTTCGACGGTTCGGAGTTTCATGAGTTCCGCGCGGCCCGGGTGGACACCACCCACGACCACGGCGCAGGCGACACCCTGGCGGCGGCCACCGCGTGCGCACTCGCGCACGGCTACGCGATGCCGGACGCGGTTGCGTTCGGCAAGGAGTGGGTCACCGAATGTCTGCGGGCGGCCTATCCACTGGGCGCAGGACACGGCCCGGTGTCGGCCCTGTTCCGGCTTCAGGAGTGACTCTGACGACGGCGCTTGAGAACATCGCGGGCGTCGCCCACGAACCCGGGGGCGCACCGCATGGCGTGGTGCTTCTCACCCACGGCGCGGGCGGCAGCCGGGACTCCCCGCTGCTGATCGCGATCTGCGAGGAGTGGGCGCGGCGCGGCTGGCTGGCGATCCGCTACAACCTGCCGTACCGGCGACGCCGCCCGAAGGGGCCGCCGTCGGGATCCTCGGCCGCCGATCAGGCCGGGATCGTCGAGGCGATCGCGGCGGGACGCGCGCTGACCGGCGGCCCCGTCATCGTCGGAGGTCACTCCTACGGCGGGCGGCTGACCTCGATGGCGGTGGCAGCGGGCGACGAAGTCGATGCGCTGACACTGTTCTCCTATCCGCTGCACCCGCCGGGTAAGCCGGAACGGCTGCGCACCGAACACTTCGGGGCGATCACCGTGCCCACCGTGTTCACCCATGGCACCTCCGACCCGTTCGGCAGCATCGCCGAACTGGAAGCGGCAGCCCGGCTCGTCAGCGGGCCGACGGAGATCGTCGAGGTGACCGGGGCGCGGCACGATTTAGGGTCCAAAGTCCTTGATGTGCCGGTGTTGGCGGTGGACGCCGCGCTGCGACGGAGCGGACTCGGCTAGCTCCGGTACCGTCGGATTCATGACCGAGCAGAACTACGACGTCATCATCGTCGGAGCCGGCTTCGGAGGCATCGGTGCGGCGGTCCAGCTCAAGCGTCTCGGCTTCGAGAACTTCGTGCTGCTCGACCGGCTCGACGACCTCGGCGGCACCTGGTACGTCAACCACTACCCCGGCCTGGCCTGTGATGTGCCGACCACCACCTACTCGTACTTCTTCGAGCCGAACCCGAACTGGTCACGGCTCTTCTCCCCCGGTGCGGAGATCAAGCGGTACGCCGACGACGTCGCCGACAAGTACGACGTGCGCCGCCACATCCGGTTCAACACCAAAGTGGAGGGTGCCCGCTGGGATGACGAAGCCCGGCTGTGGCGGGTGGCACTGGCCGATGGCAGCACACTGAGCTCGCAGTACCTGATCACCGCGACCGGCTTCCTGTCCCAACCGCACACCCCGGATATCCCCGGCATCCACGGATTCGAAGGCAAGGTCATCCACACCACCGCGTGGGACGACTCGTTCAATCCGGCCGGCAAGCGGATCGGCCTGATCGGGACCGGCGCCACCGCCGTCCAGCTCATTCCCGAACTGGCCAAGACGGCCGGCGATCTGACCGTCTATCAGCGCACCGCGATCTACGTGGTGCCCAAGATCGACTTCGGCTACCCAGAGCGCGCCAAGAAGCTGTTCGCCCGCGTACCACTCGCCCAGCGAGCGGTACGCGCGGTCACCGACGCCATTTACGAGTTCTTCAACTACGTGGTGCTGCACCACCGGCAGACGCTGTTCCGCCGGCTCAACATCGGCGCGTCCGACATCGCCAAGCTGTACCGCTACCTGGTGGTCCGTGACCCCGAGGTGCGCCGCAAGCTGACCCCGGACTACGACTTCGGGTGCAAGCGGCCCACCTTCTCCAACAGCTACTACCGCACCTTCACCAAGCCGAACGTGCACCTGCAGACAAGCGGGATCGAGCGCATCGAGCCGCATGCGATCGTCGCGAACGACGGGAGCCGGACCGAGATCGACACCCTGGTCCTGGCGACCGGTTTCGATCTGTGGGAGGCAAACATCCCGGCCATCGAGATCATCGGCCGCGGTGGCCGCAATCTCGGAAAGTGGTGGCGGGAAAACCGATTCCAGGCCTATCAGGGCGTGTCGATCCCACAGTTCCCCAACTATCTGAGCCTGGCGAGTCCGTATGCGTTCATCGGGTTGAACTTCTTCAACACGATGGAATACCAGATGCGGATCATGGACCGGTTGCTGCGCGAGACGAAGCAGCGCGGGGCGACGACCTTCGAGGTGACCGAGGAGGCCAACTCCCGGTTCCTCGACCAGATGCTCGATCAGGTCGGCGACACGGTCTTCGCAGTCGGACACTGCGCCGAAGCCCGGTCGTACTATTTCAACCCGCACGGTGAGGCGACGCTGCTGCGTCCGATGACGGCCAAGGCCGCCATCGCGCAGGCCTCCGATTTCCCGCTCAGCGACTACTCGTTCAGCTAAACGACAAGGGGTTTGCGAATGGCCGCTCGGATCTTCGGTCTGGTGCTCGCGGTTACCGGTCTGGCGCACTTCGTCAAACCGGCGTCCTTCCAGGGTCTGACCGAAACCGCGTTCCCCACCAACGCCCGTCGGCACACCTACATCAACGGCGGGATCGAGACTGCGCTGGGCCTCGGGCTGGTCGCGCCGAAGACCCGCAAGCTGGCAGTAGCCGGCCTGCTGGGCTACGCCGGGTATCTCGGAGCCAGCCTCGTCCGCAATCGTTGATCTAGCGGACGACCCGGTCGCGGTAGGCCTGGACGGCCGTGGGCAGGGTCGGATAGATGTTCTCCGGCCCGATCTCCTCCAGCAGGTCCGCCCGCTCGAGGGCGTCGCGGAGGTCCTGTTTCACCCGGGCCATACCGAACACGACGCCACGATCCACCAGCGTCTGACGTAGGAAACGCAGCGCGTCCAACCCGGTGAGATCCACCTCGACGTTGCTCTCGGCGTTGAGGATGAACCATTGCACCGCTTCGGGATTGGCGTCGACCGAATACAACGCGCGGCTGACGAAGTTGTCCGAGTTGGCGAAGAACAGCGGGGCGTCGTAGCGGTAGATCATCAGACCCGGCTCCAGCTCCGCCTCGGGGAAGTCGTCCACATCATGCATGCCGGCCAGCCCCGGAACGAAGCCGAGCACGCCGTCATGCGGGCGGGCCACCCGGCGCAGCAGGTTGAGGATGGAGATTCCGACCGCGGCGACCACCCCGTAGAGCACCCCGAACAGCAGCACTGAAACCACCGTGATGACGGCGATCATGAACTCGCTGCGGCGGAACTTGAAGAGCCGCTTGAATTCCGGGATCTCGATCAGCCGCAGACCGGCGAAGACCACCAGGGCACCCAGCGCGGCAGTGGGGAATTTCGCCAGCACACCGTGCGCGGTCAGCAGGATGACCAGCAGGCAGCCCATCGCCACGAGTGAGTACATCTGGGTGCGGGCGCCGAC
This sequence comes from Mycolicibacterium sp., assembly GCF_017853185.1. Classification (GTDB taxonomy): domain Bacteria; phylum Actinomycetota; class Actinomycetes; order Mycobacteriales; family Mycobacteriaceae; genus Mycobacterium. The sequence continues at coordinate 40,662 of NZ_JAFMJZ010000006.1, read as the reverse complement.
CAGGAAACCGAGTGCGGTGCGGCTCGCGCTCGAACTGACCGGGAACCCCTGCGCAAGGGCGGTGCCCATGTTGTAGATGCCCATCGCGCGCAGTTCGGCGTTGGCGTCGATCTTGCTGCCGTCCCGGGCGGAGAAGGTGCCGGCGGTCAGTACGGTGTCGGCGAACCCGACGATTGCGATACCGACGGCAACGGCCATGAGATTGCCGAGATCACCGCCGCGCAGGGTGATGTGCGACAGGCCGAATTCCGGCAGGCCGCCGGGAACCGTGCCGATCACCTTGATGCCGGCCTTGTCCAACCCGAACACCCCCACCGCGGCGGTGGCCATCAGGACCGCGAACAGCGGACCCGGCAGTCGCGGAATGGTTTTCGCGAAGATCATCAGGACCACCAGCACGGCCAGGGAGAAGGCCAGCGTCGGGGTGTGCACGTGGTGGCGGACCGCCACCAGGGACTTGATCTGATCGATGATCCCGTCGCCCTCCACCGGGGCGCCGGTCAGCTTGCCGAGTTGGCTGAAGATCATGATCAGCGCAAGGCCGGCCATGTAACCGACCAGCACCGGACGCGACAGCAGGTCGGCCAGGAACCCGAGCCGGATCAGCCCGGCGAACAGGCAGGCGGCCCCGACCATGATGGCCAGGACCGCCGCCATCGAGACATACGTGGCGGTGTCTCCGGCGGCCAGTGGGGCCACCGCCGTCACGGTCATCAGAGCGGTCGTCGACTCGGGTCCGGCCGAGAGCAGCCGGGAGGTCCCGAAGAACGCATAGACCACCAACGGGACCAGTGCGCACCAGAGTCCGTTGACCGCCGGCAGGCCGGCCAGGGTTGCGTACGCCATCACCTGTGGCACCAGGTAGGCGGCCACCGTGAGCCCGCCCATCACATCGCCGCGCAGGAACGACCTCTGGTACCCGCGGAACTGCGCCACACCCGGCGCGACCGCATCGAGGTCGAACTTCATTGCATAACTTCAGGATTCACTCAGGACATGACGGGTGCGGTCTTCGCGGACGGGCATCCCGTTACGACCGCCGATATCCTGGGCGTAGAGACCGACGGCGAAGGGAACCCCGCCACCGTTGATGCGCAACGCATCCCGGTCGACGTGGTCGAGGGTGTCGGTGGCCTTGTGATAATTCGGATCGAACGGGGCATCGGCGGTACCGCCCCACAGTTTGGCTTGGTCCGCTGTCATGTCGTCGTCGGCTCCGGTGAACAATCCGCCGGCGGGGATGCCGGCCATGGTGAATCCGTCATAGTCGGAGCGGCCGTCGAACGAGGTGTCCTCGGCGGTCTTGCCCTGAGATTTCAGATAGCCGACCAATGTCCGCTCGATTCCGGCCGATCCCTCCGGAACCCGCGGCAGCCCGCGATCTTCCGGCGGGGCGGACTGATCGCCGTCGTAGGTGAAGTAACCGGGGTTCGGCGAGCCGATCATGTCGAAATTCAGATACAGCGCGATGTCCTTGAGCTGCTCGACATTCAGCGAGGAGACGTAGCGCTTGGAGCCGACGAGGCCGATCTCCTCGGCGCCCCAGAAACCGAAGCGCACCGCGTTGCGAATCTGCGGCGCGGGGCCGAGTGCCACCGCAGTCGCCAGCACGGCGGCCACGCCGGATCCGTTGTCGTTGATGCCAGGCCCGGCCGGCACGCTGTCGAGGTGAGCTCCCACCATCACCACATCCTGGGTGGAGCCGGTCTTGGTCTGCGCAATGACATTGCGGGCCTTGACGTCCCGGGAGCCCGCATCGAGTTTGAGCGTTACCGGACCGGGTGCGGCGCGCAGTCGCGCGCCGTCGGACTTGCTGATACCCACCACCGGGATCTTCACCTGGCTGTCCGCTCCGAGAGTGCCGCCCATCTTCTCCTCGTCGACATTGTCGGCCACGATCAGCGCAACCGCACCGAGTTTCTCCGCGATGGCCGCCTTGTCGTTGAAGTGGCAACTTCCCCGGTCGACCAGGACGACGGCGTCCTGCACGGGAAGCCCGTCGTAGTCGGCCGGAACGCAACCCGGCGTCTCGTCGGCGGGGGCGGCGACCAGAGGACCCTCCAGTCCCGAGGTGCCGGAACTGAACTCCAGCGCGTGTGCGGCGACATCGGTCCCTCCGACGGTCAGCACCGGCTTCTCGGCCGTGAATACCCTGGTGCTGAACTCCGGGGTCACCACCTCGAATCCCTTGCCGCGCAACATCTCCGCGACGTAGTCGACGCTGTCCTCATATCCGGGCGTTCCGACCGCACGGGTTCCGCCGTTGGCGGTGGCGATGTCCTGAAGTTTGGTCAGATGGGTGAACATCACATCGACGCTCACCTGCTTCTGCAATCCGTTGGCGAACGCGACAGCCGGACCACCCTCGGTGACGGGCCGCGCGAGTTCGGCGGTGCGACTGCAGGACGCCAATGCCGCGACGAGCACGACGACGGCGACGGTCCGGGATGCGCGTATCACTGGTCGGGACCAGGGCTAGAAGCCTGCGCCCAGAACCGTCTGGGAATCCGGCCGGCCTGCCGGGCGAGATGGCCGGCGGTGACCGCGGCCGCCATCGCCGCAGCCATCGTCGGCGGATCCGCCGCCCGGGTCACCGCGGTGGCCAGCAGGACGGCGTCGCAGCCGAGTTCCATGGCCAGGGCAGCATCACTGGCGGTGCCGATGCCGGCGTCGAGTATCACCGGCACGCCGGCGGCGGCCACGATCATCTCGATGTTGTGCGGGTTGGAGATCCCCAGCCCGGTTCCGATCGGCGAGCCGAGAGGCATGACGGCAGCGCAGCCGGTGTCCTCCAGCCGCTTCGCCAGCACCGGATCATCATTGGTGTAGGGCAGCACCACGAATCCGTCGTCGACCAATTGCTCTGCGGCCCGCAGAAGTTCCACCGCGTCCGGCAACAGCGTCCGCTCGTCGGCGATGACTTCGAGCTTCACCAGGTCGGTGCCCAGCGCCTCGCGGGCCAGCCGTGCGGTGAGGACCGCCTCGGCCGCACCGCGGCAGCCGGCGGTGTTGGGCAGCGGGGTGATGTGCAGCCGCTCGAGCAGATCGAGCACCCCGGTGCCGCCTTCGGCGTCGACCCGGCGCATCGCCACCGTGGTCAGTTCGGTGCCCGAAGCCACCAGTGCCTCCTCCAGCACCGTCAGGTTGGGCGCCCCGCCGGTGCCGAGGATCAGCCGCGAGCCGAATGACCGGCCGCCGATGGTCAGCGTCTCAGCCACCCTGCACCGCCGTCACAACCTCGATGCGGGCGCCGTCGGACACCGCGGAGTCCCATTGCGAACGGGGCAGCACCGCCCAGTTCACCGCGACCGCCACTCCGCGATCGGGAAAGCCCAGATCAGTCAGCAGGGCGGCCACCGTGGTGCCCTCCTCGACCCGGACTTCCTTGTCATTGACCAGCACGTTCATCGGGTTGCTCCCACCAGGAGTTCGGCGGCGATCCGCTCGGCCGTCCACGGCGCCAGCAGGAAACCGGACCGTCCGTGGCCGGTCGCCACCAGGGTGTTGTCGTCGAGGCGGCCGACGATGGGCATGTTGTCCGGGGTCATCGGCCGCAACCCGGCGGCGCTTTCGGCCAACTCGTACTCCCCGAGTGCGGGCATCACCGCACAGGCGTCGTCGAGTAGTTCGCGCACCCCGCTCACCGACGGGGCGGTGTCCCGGCCGTGTTCGTACTGGGTCGCACCGATGACCACACCGTCGGAGCGCGGGACCAGATAGACCGGCCGGCCGTGCACCTTGGCCCGCACCACCTGCTGCGGCGGCGGCATGCAACCTCGGCGCCAGCGCAGTCGCAGCACCTCACCCTTGACCGGACGCACCTGCAGACCCGGCCACATCGCCGGGGCGTCGATGCCGTTGGCGATCACGACGGTGCCGGCTCCGGCGCGCGCCTCCCCGATGTTCTCGACCGGGCCCGCCCAGCGCACGCCCAGCTCACCACAGTGCGCTTCGAGCGCCTCGATCGTCTTCCGGTTGTCGATCGCCAGCTCGTCAGCGGCCACGAATCCGTGCCGGATTCCCTGTGCCAGAAGCGGTTCCACGTCACGGGCTGCGGTGGTCACGGCTACCGGATGCCCCTGGGCCGCCAGCAACCCGGCCACCATGTGAAGGTCCGCCACGTCGGCGCGGTCGACGGCGACGACCAGTGATCCGCGCGCGGTGACGACGTCGGCAGGCAGGCCGTCGAGGAACGCGCCGGGCCCCCGGGCGTTCCACAGCGCCAGCGATTCCAGACCGATCCGCAGCAGGGATTCCTCCCCCGGCCAGGCCTCGCTGTGCGGAGCGATCATGCCGCCGGCCACCCAGCCCGCACCGCGGTCGTCGGGCCGGCGGTGCACCCGTACCGACAGACCGGCCTGAGCGGCCCGTCGAGCCACGGCCAGTCCGATCACGCCGCCTCCGATGACGGCCAGGTCGTCGGACCCTGAATTCACGGCGTTCCCATCAACGGCGTTCAAGTAACGGCGTCCCCTTCGCTTCCTTCGCCGGCATGACCCGGATCAGGTGTGTGACGGTCAGGGCGGATGCGCCGCCCACTCTCAGCCCCGCGCCCGGGACTCCCGTGTCGGACTCCAACGCTAGCCGCTACCGTCGCGGTGTGCACGAACCTCGACTGGCAAGACTGTCCCGCTCGAAATTATCTGAGGCCCGGCTTTATCTGTGCACCGACGCCCGCCGCGAACGCGGCGACCTTGCCGAGTTCGCCGAGGCGGCCCTGGCCGGCGGGGTGGACATCATCCAGTTGCGGGACAAGGGCTCGGCAGGTGAGCGCGAGTTCGGCCCGCTGGAGGCCGGTGCCGAGCTGGGCGCGCTGGAGATCCTGGCCGACGCCGCCCGCCGGCACGGGGCGCTGATAGCGGTCAACGACCGCGCCGACATCGCCCGCGCCGCCGGCGCCGATGTGCTGCACCTGGGTCAGGGCGACCTGCCGCCGGCGATCGCCCGGGAGATCGTCGGGCCTGGGACTCTGATCGGCCGCTCCACGCACGAGACCGGCGAGGCCGCTCGGGCGCTGATGGAGGATGTGGACTACTTCTGCGTGGGCCCGTGCTGGCCGACGCCGACCAAACCCGGCCGTCCGGCGCCCGGCCTGGACCTGGTCCGGGCGGTGGCCTCGATGCATTCGGACAAGCCGTGGTTCGCCATCGGCGGGATCGACGAACGGCGGATCGACGAGGTGATTGAGGCCGGAGCACGCCGCGTGGTGGTGGTCCGCGCCATCACCGACGCCCAGGATCCCGGTGCCGCTGCCGGCCGTCTTCGGGCCGCCCTGGAGGCTGCTTCCTGATCATGCGGGGGGCCTGATCACCCGGCAGGCGTCACCGATGTGCACCAGGCGAAGCCGACGTCGACGATCTCCAGGGTGTGCGGGCCGGACCCGCAGTCATGCGGTGGCGCCCCCACGCTGATCCGCAGCCGGTGCCAGCTGGACGCGAAACCCGGATGCAGCGGCAGTTCGGTGACCTCGTCCTCGGCCACCCAGCGCAACTCGGTGCTCTCCAGGTTGGGCACCGTGGGCAGCAGGGCCGGCGCGTCGGCGACGACGGTGGTGTAGCGCCAGGAGACGCCGTCGGGACCCTCGACCTCGGCCGTCGTCACCCGGGCTCGGACCGCGAGCTGGCCGGCGGACAGGCCGGCCTCCTCCTCGGCTTCGCGCAGTGCGGCGTCCTCCGGGTCCTCGTGGCTGTCCAGCGCCCCACCGGGCAGACCCCAGGTGCCGCCCTGGTGACTCCACGCGGCGCGGTGTTGCAACAACACGGCGGGACTACCGTCGGCACGAGGTGCGCGCAGCAGCAGGCCGGCCGCACCGAACCGGCCCCAGTGGTGGGTACCGGCGTACGACACCACCCAACCGTCGCCGTCACCTCGCACGCGCTCAGGATAGGCAATAAAGCGCAATGGGCGGCGACTGCTCTTAAGCTTTACTCAGGCGGCCGATAGATCCCGGCTAGAGGAGTGAGGTCTCACCCGAGGTGACCGTTGAGCTGGCGCACCCCTCGACCGAGCCGTTGGCACAACGGTCCGTCGCTGAGCCCGTTAATCAGTGGTGGTGGTTCGCCAGGACCACCCCGGGCCGGATCCTCACCATCGGAATGATCCTGGCCAGCCTGGGCATCCTGAGCGCCTTCGCCATCTCCACCACCATCACAAGCCGTCAGCAGCAGCTGACCCGGGTGCTCGACCACACCGAACCGCTGGCCTTCGCCGCCGGACAGCTCTACACCACCTTGTCGGTGGCGGACGCGGCCGCGTCGACGGCGTTCATCGCCGGCGCCGAGCCGCGGCCGGTTCGGCAGCGCTACGAGCAGGCCATCACCGACGCCGCCGTGGCGATCACCCGCGCCTCCAGCGGACTCACCGATCCCCCGCTGGTGGAGCTGCTCGGCCGGGTCAATGCGCAACTGGCCGTCTACACCGGGCTGATCGAGACGGCCCGCACCAACAACCGAGTGGGCAACCCGGTCGGCTCGTCCTATCTGTCCGAGGCCTCCGCACTGATGCAGCAGATGATCCTGCCCGACGCCCAGCGGCTCTACGAATTGACCTCGGCCCGGGTGGATGCCGAGACCACCGAGTCGGCGGCCATCCCGGCGCCGGTGATCGTCGTGGTGGCCGCGACGGTGATCTTCGGGATCTTCGCCCACCGATGGCTAGCCGAACGGACCAAACGGCGGGTCAATCTGGGCCTGGTCTCCGGTGGCCTGGCCTTCATCGTCCTGATCATCTGGGTCGGCACCGCACTGGCGATCTCCACAGCCGGCAGCCGCGCGGCCAAGAACACCGCCGCGGAATCGCTGAAAACCGTTACCGGTCTTGCCATCACGGCCCAGCAGGCCCGGGCTGACGAGACCCTGGCACTGATCCGGCGCGGTGACGAGGATGTCCGCAAGCGGTCCTACTACCAGCGCGTCGACTCGATGCAGACCCAACTCAAGGACTACCTCGAAGGCCGCAACGCGATCGCGGCCGACCAATTGGCGGATGCGGGCCCACTGCTGACCAGATGGCGACAAGCCGACGAACGGATCAACGCCTACATCGGGGTCGGCGACTACCAGGCCGCCACCCAGGTGGCTCTGGGGACCGCCGAGGATGACTCCACCCCGGCATTCGACAAGCTGAATGACGCCCTGTCCAAAGGGATTCAGGAGAGCCGCGGCCGTTTGCGCAATGACATCCTTTCGGCCCGCCGGGTGCTGTCCGGGACCACGGTGGGTGGGGTGCTCCTCTCCGGCGGCGCGGCGGTCGCGGTGGCGCTGGGCCTGTGGCCACGGATGAGCGAGTACCGGTGATGAGCGCTCGCGCGAAGAACAGACAAGCGGTGATGAGCGCTCGCGCGAAGAACAGACAGGCGGTGATGAGCGCTCGCGCGAAGAACAGACAGGCGGTGATGAGCGCTCGAAAGGCTCTGGCCGCCGTGGTCCTGCTGACTGCGGTGCTTGCCGGTTGCGCGCCTGTCCAGGACCCGGCGGCCGCACCGACGCCGACACTGGCACCACCCACCCCCGCAGGAATGGAGCTCCTCACCGACGCGCCCCAGCCGGCTGATCCCGTCGACGAGAGTTGCGACCGCACAGCCAGCCTGCGCCCCTTCACCAACCCCGCCGAGGCCGACGCCGCGGTGGCCGCCATCAGGGACCGTGGTCGGCTGGTGGTGGGCTTGGACATCGGCAGCAACCTGTTCTCCTTCCGCGATCCGATCACCGGTGAGATCACCGGCTTCGATGTCGACATCGCCGGCGAGGTGGCCCGCGACATCTTCGGCCGGCCGTCGGCGGTGGAGTACCGGATCCTGTCCTCAGCGGACCGCATCACCGCGCTGCAGAACAACACCGTCGACATCGTGGTGAAGACCATGACGATGACGTGTGAACGGCGTGCGTTGGTGAACTTCTCGACAACGTATTTCACTGCCTTCCAACGAATTCTGGCACCGCGCGAGTCAGCGATCGCCCAACCGTCGGATCTGTCCGGTAAGCGGGTCTGCGTCGCACGCGGAACCACTTCATTGCAACGGGTGCAGGAGATCACCCCACCGCCGAGCATCGTCGCGGTGGTGACGTGGGCGGACTGCCTGGTGGCATTGCAGCAGCGCGAGGTCGACGCGGTCAGCACCGACGACGCGATCCTGGCCGGACTCGTCGCCCAGGATCCCTACCTGCACATCGTCGGACCTGATATGGCCGAGGAACCCTACGGAGTCGGTATCAACCTGACGAACACTCCCCTGGTCCGGTTCGTCAACGGCACGCTGGAACGCATCCGCACCGACGGAACCTGGGACACCCTCTACCGCAAGTGGCTGACGGTGCTGGGGCCCGCGCCGTCACCGCCCGCACCGAGGTACGTGGACTGATGGGCGCACACTCCGACCCCAAACACCGGGCCCCCGACCCCGAGCCCGAAGTCGGGACCCAGCCCGCCAGCCGGTCTGATCTCGGCGTCGAACCGATGGTCGACTCAGTGGCCACGATGCGGCCGATGTCGACTCAGGCGGTGTTCCGCCCTCAGTTCGATGACGACGACGCCGGTTCGGTGGACAGCGAGCCGATCGAGATCGAGGAACACCCGACGGTGTCCCGCACGAAATCGTCGAGACGCCGCCTCGGCGGCGGCCTGGTGGAGATTCCCCGGGTCCCCGAGATCGACCCGCTGTCCGCTCTCATGGTGAATCCCGTTGTCGCCGAGTCGAAGCGGTTCTGCTGGAACTGTGGCCGGCCGGTGGGCAGATCCGCCGATGGGCGGAAAGGTGAGTCCGAGGGATTCTGCCCGCACTGCGGCAGCGCCTTCTCATTCCTACCTCAGCTGCAACCCCGAGACCTGGTCGCCGACCAGTACGAGATCAAGGGTTGCGTGGCGCACGGCGGTCTGGGCTGGGTGTACCTGGCCGTCGACCACAACGTCAACGACCGGCCGGTGGTCCTCAAGGGCCTGGTGCATTCCGGGGACGCCGAGGCTCAGGCGATCGCGATGGCCGAACGTCAGTTCCTCGCCGAGGTGGTGCACCCGTCGATCGTCCAGATCTTCAACTTCGTCGAGCACCCCGACTCCCGCGGCGAGCCGGTCGGCTACATCGTCATGGAGTACGTCGGCGGTAAGTCACTCAAGCCGCCCAACGGTGAGAAGCTTCCGGTGGCCGAGGCCATCGCCTTCATGCTCGAGATCCTGCCGGCACTGGGCTATCTGCACTCAATGGACCTGTGCTACAACGACCTCAAGCCCGAGAACATCATGGTTACCGAGGAGCAGCTCAAGCTGATCGACCTCGGTGCGGTGTCACGGATCAACTCGTTCGGATACCTCTACGGCACACCCGGCTATCAGGCGCCGGAGATCGTGCGCACCGGCCCTACCGTCGCCACCGACATCTACACGGTCGGGCGCACGCTCGCGGCCTTGACCCTGCAGTTGCGCACCCGCAACGGCCGTTACGTCGACGGGCTTCCCGAGGATGACCCGGTACTGAAGCGATACGACTCGTTCGGGCGGCTGTTGCGCAGGGCGATCGACCCGGATCCTCGGCGCCGCTTCGCCAGCGCTGAGGAGATGTCCGCCCAGTTGCTCGGTGTGCTGCGCGAAGTGGTGGCCGACGACACCGGTGTGCCACGGGCGGGCCTGTCGACCGTATTCACCCGCACCCGTTCGACTTTCGGGGTGGAGTTGCTCGTCGCGCACACCGACGTCTACGTCGATGGGCTGGTCCACACCGAACGCCTGACCGCCACTGAGATCGTCACCGCGCTGCCGGTGCCACTGGTGGACCCGACCGACATCGCCGCCCCGGTCCTGTCGGCGACGGTGCTGTCCCAGCCGGTGCAGACCCTGGACTCGTTGCGCGCCGCCCGGCATGGCAGCCTCGAGTCGGAGGAACTCGACATCACCGAGTCAGTGGAACTGCCACTGATGGAAGTGCGCGCACTGCTGGACCTCGGTGACGTCGCCAAGGCCAACCGCAAGCTGGAGGACCTCGCGGCGCGGGTGGGCTGGCGGTGGCGGCTGGTGTGGTTCAAGGCGGTGTCGGAACTGCTCACCGGCGACTTCGACTCTGCCAAGAAGCATTTCAACGAGGTGCTCGACACCTTCCCCGGCGAACTGGCGCCGAAGCTGGCGCTGGCCGCCACCGCCGAACTCGCCGGATCCTCTGATGAACGGCCGTTCTATCAGGCCGTGTGGCACACCGACAACAACATCATCTCGGCCGGATTCGGCCTGGCCCGGGCCCAGTCGGTGGAGGGCGACCGCGACGGCGCGGTCACCACCCTCGACGAAGTCCCAGTTGCCTCAAGGCATTTCATCACCGCGCGGCTGACCAGCGCGGTGACCCTGCTGTCCGGTCGTTCGGCGCACGAGCTGACCGAGGATCAGATCCGCGACGCCGCGCGCCGGGTGGAGTCGCTGCCCGACACCGAACCGCGGGTGCTGCAGATCAGGGCGCTGGTGCTCGGCACCGCGATGGACTGGATCGCGACGCACCAGGCCAGTCCGCAGCACATCCTGGGATTCCCGTTCACCGACTACGGACTGCGCCTCGGAGTCGAGTCCGCACTGCGCGGGCTGGCGCGGGTGACTCCCAGCCAGTCGCACCGCTACGCCCTGGTCGACCTCGCCAATCAGGTGCGGCCGGTCACGACGTTCTGACCCCTCCCCACTCACCGGGGAGTCGTGGGGTCAGAGCGCTGTCAGGCAGGCCCGCGCGATCGCCAATTCCTCATTGGTCGGGATCACCAGGACCGTCGTGGGTGAGCGCTCCGCCGAGATGCGCCGCGCCCCCTTGGCCGGTTGGGCGTTGAGGTGCTCGTCGAGTTCGACGCCGAGCCCGGCCAACCCGCTCAGCGCATCCCTGCGGACCCGAACGTCGTTCTCACCCACCCCGGCGGTGAAGGTGATGACGTCGGTGTGTCCGAGCACCGCCATATACGCGCCGATGTACTTGCGCAGCCGGTGGATGTAGACGTCGTAGGCGAGTCGGGCGGCCTCGTCGCCGGCGTCGATGCGCGCCTGGATGGTCCGGAAGTCGATCTCACCGGACAAGCCCAGCATCCCGGAGCGCCGATTGAGCATCGACTCGATCTCATCGTCACCCAGCCCGGCGGCCCGCCAGAGGTAGAAGATGACGCCGGGATCGACATCACCGGAGCGGGTGCCCATCACCAGCCCCTCCATCGGAGTCATGCCCATCGACGTGTCGACGGCCCGGCCCGCGGCGATCGCCGAAGCCGATGCGCCGTTACCGAGGTGCAGGACGATCTGGTTCACCGATTCCGGCGCGACACCGAGGAATTCGGCGGCCTCACCGCTGACGAACTCGTGTGAGGTGCCGTGGAATCCGTAACGCCGGATGCCCCACTGCTCCGCGAGTTCGCGGTCGATGGCATAGGTTGAGGCCGCGGCCGGCAGATCGTGGAAGAACGCGGTGTCGAAGACCGCGACATGCGGCAGATCGGGCAACACCCGACGGGCCACTTCGATGCCGAGGATCCCTGCCGGGTTGTGCAGTGGCGCCAGCGGGGAGAGTTCCCGGATCTGATCCAGCATGGCGTCGTCGATGACGGTGGGTCGGTAGAAGTTCGAGCCTCCGTGCACCACCCGGTGGCCGACCGCAACCAGGCCGAGGCCGTCGAGGTGGTGGCCTTCCTCGGCGAGCCGGTCGAACACCGCGCGCAGGGCGGCTTCGTGGTCGGTCACCCCGCCGTCCTGACCGATCCGCTCGATGATGCCTTGACTCAGCGACTCACCCGTATCCGGCTCGACGACTTGGTATTTCAGCGACGAGGACCCCGAGTTGAGGACCAGAACGGTTCCGGCCATCACACCCCCTGCGCCTGGATCGCGGTGATCGCGACCGTGTACACGATGTCTTCGACCAACGCGCCGCGGGACAGGTCATTGACCGGCTTGTTGAGACCCTGCAGCACTGGTCCGATCGCGATCGCGCCTGCGCTGCGCTGGACCGCCTTGTAGGTGTTGTTGCCGGTGTTGAGGTCGGGGAAGATCAGCACGGTGGCGCGGCCGGCCACCTCCGAGCCGGGCATCTTCGCCGACGCCACCGTGGGATCGACGGCTGCGTCATACTGAATCGGCCCCTCGACCAGCAGTGCCGGATCCCGCTGCCGGACGAGTTCGGTTGCGGCCCGGACTTTGTCGACACCGGCTCCGGTCCCCGACTCCCCGGTGGAATAGGACAGCATGGCCACTCGGGGTTCGATGCCGAACTGAGCGGCGGTCCGCGCCGAACTGATCGCGATGTCGGCGAGTTCCTCGGCGGTCGGGTCCGGCACGATCGCGCAGTCGCCGTAGGCCAGCACCTGATCGCTCAGGCACATCAGGAAGATGCTCGACACCGTCGACACGCCGGGCTGGGTCTTGATGATCTCGAATGCCGGGCGCACAGTGTGAGCGGTGGTGTGCGCCGCACCCGACACCATCCCGTCGACGATGTCGTTGTGCACCAGCATGGTTCCGAAATACGAGACGTCCCGGATGATCTCGCCGGCCTGCTCGAGCGTCACACCCTTCTTCTTGCGCAGTTCGACGTACTGCGCGGCGAACAGTTCACACAATTCGGAGGTCTGCGGGTTCAGCACGGTAGCGGCACTGAGGTCGACGCCGAGTTCGGCCGCGCGGGCGCGCACCCGGGTCTCCTCGCCGAGGATGGTGAGGTGCGCCAGACCGCGACGCAGTATCCGGCCGGCTGCCTGCAGAATCCTGTCGTCGTCCCCCTCGGGCAGCACGATGCGTTTGGGGTCGGTGCGGGCGCGTTCCATCAGCTGGTAGGCGAACATCTGCGGGGTGGTCACGGTCGGGATCGGGATCGCCAGCCGCTCAAGCAGTTCGGCGGTGTCGACATGCCGCTCCATCAGTTCGATCGCGGTGTCGATCTTGCGCTCCGATGCCGCCGTCACCCGGCCGCGGGCGGCAGCCACCGCACTGGCGGTTGCGAAGGTGCCCAGATCGGTGGCGACGATCGGCAGCCGCAGGCCCAGGCCGGTGACCAGACGGGCGATCTCGCGGTGCAGCGAGAGACCACCGTTGAGGATGATGGCCGACAACGACGGGAAGCCCTCTGCCGCATGGGCACTGGCCACGGCAAGCACGACGTCGGAGCGGTCACCGGGGGTGATGACGGCGATCCCCTCGGTCAGTCGCTCCAGGCAGTGATCGGCCGTCATCCCGGCCACCATCACGCCCATCACCTCGCGCGCCAGTAGCGACCGGTCACCGTGCACCAGGGAACCCTGGACCGCGGTGCACAATTCGCCGACCGTCGGAGCGACCAGCAACGGTTCCTCGGGCAGCACGTAGACACTCGGTCCGAGGTCCTTGCAGGCATCCAGCACGGCGTCCATCCGGGCCGGCTCACACCGGTTGGCGACGACCGCGGCGGCGTGGGCGTGCTCGAGGTTCAACTCAGCCAGGGACAGTTCCACTACCGAGGCGATCTCGGCGGGGGTGCGTCCGGTGGCCCGCACCGACAGCAGCACTGGCGCCCCGAGATTGGCCGCGATGCGCGCGTTGACTGCCAGTTCGGTCGGGGTGGCCACATCTGTGAAGTCCGAGCCGATGATCACCACGGCGTCGCACCGGTCGGCGATCGCGTGATAGCGGTCCACGATGTCGGTGATCGCGCCGTCCGGATCCTCGTGCAGCCGTTGATAACTCACCCCGACGCAGTCTTCGTAACTTAGCCCGGCGTCGCTCTGCGACAGCAGCAGTTCCAGGATGTAGTCGCGGTCCTCCCGACGGGTGATGGGCCGGAACACACCCACTTTCGGCACCATCACCGACAGCCGGTGCAGCAGGCCCAGGGCGATGGTGGACTTGCCGGTCTCGCCTTCCGGCGACGCGATGTAGATCGAGGTGGTGGCCCGGCTCACTAGCCGAGTTTCCGCAGCCTGGGAAGCAGGTCCCTCTCGAAGAGTTCGAGGAACCGGCGCTGGTCGGATCCCGGTGCGTGGAACACCAGATGGTTGAGTCCGTAGCCGACGTAGTCGGCCACCTTCGCCACGGCCTCGTCGGGATCGGAGGAGACGATCCAGCGCTTGGCCACCTGTTCGATCGGCAACTCGTCGGCCAGCCGTTCCATCTCCTGCGGAGAGGTCACGCTGTGTTTCTGCTCCGGGGTGAGCGACAGCGGCGCCCAGAACCGGGTGTTGTTCAGCGCGGCCTCGGGATCGGTGTCGTAGGAGATCTTGATCTCGATCATCTTGTCGATGGCGTCGAGGTCCCGCTCGGCGGCCGCGGCCCCCTCGCGCACGGCCGGCATCAGCTTGTCGGCGTAGAGCTCCTCGCCCTTGCCGGAGGTGCAGATGAACCCGTCGCCGGCCCGGCCCGCGTACTTGGCCACCGCCGGACCGCCGGCCGCGATGTACACCGGCACACCGCCTTCGGGCACGTCGTAGATCGAGGCGCCCTTGAGGTGGTAGTACTCGCCGTCGAAATCGACCGGTTCACCCCGCCACAGCTCACGCATCAGCCGCACCGACTCGCGCAGCCGGGCGAAGCGCTCCTTGAACTCCGGCCACTCGCCGGTGAATCCGGTGGCGATCTCGTTGAGCGCCTCACCGGTGCCCACACCGAGGAAGACCCGGCCCGGGTACAGGCAGCCCATGGTCGCGAAGGCCTGGGCAATCACCGCGGGGTTGTAGCGGAAGGTCGGGGTGAGCACCGAGGTGCCCAGGATGATGCGCTCGGTTCGTTCGCCGACCGCGGTCATCCACGCCAGCGAGAACGGGGAGTGACCGCCCTCGTGACGCCAGGGATTGAAGTGGTCGCTGACGGTCGCACTGTCCATCCCGTGCGCCTCAGCGAGCACACCGAGTTCCACCAGCTCGCGCGGCCCGAATTGTTCTGCCGACGCCTTGTATCCCAGTTTGAGTTCAGCCACAGGATTGTTTCTACACTCACCCCATGGTTCCGGTGCTGACGGCCGTCACTGAGCAGGTGCATCTGGCGCAGACCCCGCTGGTGAACTGGACGCTAGTCGCCGACGACTCCGGCGTGCTGCTCATCGACGCCGGCTATCCGGGCAGCCGCAAGGATGTGTTGGCCTCGCTGGACCGGCTCGGCTTCGGACCGGCCGATCTGCGGGCGATTCTGCTGACCCACGCCCACATCGACCACCTCGGAACGGCGATCTGGTTCGCCGCCAACCACGGCACCCCGGTGTACTGCCACACCGACGAGGTACGGCACGCCAAACGGGAGTACCTCGAGCAGGTCTCCCCGGCGGCGCTGATGACCCGGGCCTGGCACCCCCGCTGGCTGATGTGGTCGTTGGAGGCGGTTCGCAACGGCGGCCTGGTGCGGGAGGGCATCCCGAGCACCCGCGCGTTGACCGGCGAGATCGCCGCGACGCTGCCCGGGCAGCCGGTGGCCCTGCCGACGCCGGGACACACCGGCGGGCACTGCTCCTACATCGTCGACGGCGTGCTGGTCGCCGGCGACGCCCTGATCACCGGACACCCACTGGCCCGGGACAAAGGCCCGCAGTTGCTGCCGGCGATGTTCAACCACGATGAGGCCGACTGCGTGCGCAGCCTGAGCACCATTGCCGCGGCGGGCACCGACGTGCTGATCCCCGGCCACGGCGATCTATGGCTCGGGCCGGTCCGGGAGGCGGCCCGTCAGGCGGCCCGGCAGAAGTTGCCCAGCGACTAATCTCCGAGAGATGGACAACATCAGGGGCAAGACGATCGCGATCACCGGGGCCGCCCGGGGAATCGGCTTCGCCACCGCCCGGGCCCTGCTGGCCCGGGGCGCACGCGTGGTGATCGGCGACCGGGACGTGGCACTGGAGGAGTCTGCCGTCGCCAAACTCGGCAATCTGGGTACGGTGTCCGGCTATCCGCTCGATGTCACCGATCAGGACTCCTTCGCGACCTTCCTGGACAAGGCCCGCGCCGACGGTGGCGGGCACATCGACGTCCTGATCAACAACGCCGGCGTCATGCCGATCGGGCCGTTCCTGGACCTCTCCGAGCAGGCGATGCGTTCCGCCGTCGAGGTCAACTTCTACGGCGTGGTCAACGGCTGCCGGCTGATCCTGCCGGACATGGTCGCCCGCCGCGACGGCCACATCATCAACATCGCCTCGCTGGCCGGCATGCTGCCGACGCCGGGGCTGTCGCTGTACTGCGGGACGAAGTACGCCGTGGTCGGGTTGACCGCCGCCCTGAGCGACGAGTTCGCCCCGCAGGGCGTTCAGATCAGCGCCGTGCTGCCGACGTTCACCAACACCGAACTGATCGCCGGCACCGCCACCGGCGGGATGACCAAGCCGGTGCAACCCGAGGACATCGCCGCGGCGGTGGTCGCCACCCTGGACAAGAAGAAGACGGCGGTGGCGGTTCCGGACACCTACCGGTACATCGCCGCCGCCAGTGCGTTCCTGCCGGCGAAGGGACGGCGGTGGCTGGCCTCGAAGATGGGCACCGCGCGGGTGTTCCTTGATTACGACGCCTCGGCGCGTGCCGCCTATGAGCAGCGTGCGCAGTCAGCCACCGGTCTGGTCGAGTAGCGCCTGTCAGCCCAGCGGTTCGGGATCGCCGGGGCGGTAGGCCTCGACTTCGGCAACCTTCTGCACCAGCAGGTCCGGACTGAGCGTGAAGTATCCGTCGTCCTCGCCACTGCCGACCAGAACGGCATGGACCGCGTGCGGGAAGTCGTCCTCGCCGCCGGTGACGGTGAACCAGACCCGGGTCACCGGTTCGGCCTCGCCGGCGACCTCGAGACCGTCCGCCGAAGGCTCGAAAAACCACGTCGCCAGACCCTCGGCGACGTTCTCCTCGTCGAACGTCCAACCACGGGAGACCAGGAACTCGTCGAACTTCTCGGCGGCCGAAAGCAGTTGGGCCGCATGCTCGTCGAGCGCCGGGCTGTCGAGATCGCCCATCACGTCGTTGGCCACCCACGACGGCCCGCGGGCGGCCTGGCGCTTCTTGCGGCGGGCCTTCTTGGCCGCAGAGTTCTTCGACACGGCTAGCTCAGCGCCCGGTCGAGGTCCGCGATCAGGTCCTCGGTGCCCTCAAGGCCGATGGAGATGCGCACCACTCCGTCGCCCAGACCGATGGCCGCACGCCCCTCAGGACCCATCGCGCGGTGCGTGGTGGTGGCCGGGTGGGTGATCAGTGACTTGGAATCGCCGAGGTTGTTCGAGATGTCGATGACGGACAGCTTGTCGAGAACCTCGAACGCGCGTTGCTTACCGCGACCCTCCGGTGCGTCGAGTTCGAAGGTGACGACGGTCCCGCCGCCGGACATCTGCCGCTTGGCCAGTCCGTACTGGGGGTGGGAGGCCAGGAACGGATACCGGACCCAGCGCACCGACGGGTGCCCCTCCAGGAACTCGGCCACCCGTTGCGCCGAGGCGTTGGCATAGTTCACCCGAACCGAGAGCGTCTCAAGGCCTTTCAGCAGCACCCACGCGTTGAACGGGCTCAGCGCCGGACCGGTGTGCCGCATCAGGGTCTGCACCGGGCCGTCGATGTACTCCTTGTCACCGAGGATCGCACCGCCGAGGACCCGGCCCTGACCGTCGATGTGTTTGGTGCCGGAGTAGATCACCACGTCGACACCCAGCGGGATACCTTGCTGCAGAAGCGGAGTGGCGAAGACGTTGTCGAGGACCACCTTGGCGCCGGTGGCGTGTGCCATCTCCGACACCGCGGCGATGTCGACCAGGGACTGCATCGGGTTGGACGGGGTCTCGAAGAACACCGCCTGGGTGGGCACCGACAGTGCCTTCTCCCACTGGTCGAGATCCTCGCCGTCGACGAAGACGGTCTCCACGCCCCAGCGCGGCAGGATCTCGTTGCAGACGACGAAACAGGAACCGAACAGACTGCGCGCGGCCACCAGACGATCGCCGGCCTTGAGCAGCGCCCCGAGTCCGGTGAACACCGCCGCCATCCCGGATGCGGTGGCGAAGGCCGCCGGGGCGCCCTCGATCATCCGCAGCCGCTCCTGGAACATCTCGATAGTCGGGTTGCCGTAGCGGGAGTAGACGAACCTGTCGACCTCACCGGTGAACGCTTTCTCCGCCTCGGCCGCCGAACCGTAGACGTAGCCGGAGGTCAGATAGAGCCCCTCGGCGGTCTCCTCGAACTCCGATCGCAGCAGACCGCCGCGCACGCCGATGGTGGCCTGGCTGACCCCGTCCGGCAGCGCCTTGGGGATCCGCACCGAAGGAATGTCGGTCATTTCTGCTTCCAGGGCAGGCCGTCGGCGCGCCAACCGGTGCCGCCACGGTGACCCGCATCATCGAGCTGGCCCTCGAATCCGTCCAGCATGTTGTAGGACGGCGCGATCCCGGCGGCAGTGGCCGCCTGCGCGGCTGGAATGGACCGGTTGCCCGAGCGGCACAGGAAGACCACCGGACGCTCACCCGGGGTCACGCCTGCGGCGATCAGATCCTGCACGAAGTTCTCGTTATGTCCGCCGGCGGTGTTCCACTCCACGAAGACCACCTCTCGGCCCAGACCGGTCAGGTCCGGGACGCCGACCCAGTTCCATTCGGCGGCGGTGCGGACGTCGACGAGAACCGCATCGGGGTTCTCGCTCAGGATCTTCCAGCTCTCCAGCGGCGTGATATCTCCGGCGTAACTCACGCCAGGAAGTCTGTCACACGCTAACGCGGACCGACCGAACACACCTTCCAGCCGCCGTCGGCACGGGCGAAGGTCAACGGCACTGTGACCTTGTCGTCCTTGGCCTTCTCGAAGTAGTAGACGACGGTCGCGGTGGCCCGGTCCCCGTCGACCTTGACATCGGCCACATCGTCGACGAACCGGGCGCCGCGAGACGCCTTGGAGCGCTGCTGCGCGCCGATCACGTCGGCCTGGGCGCCCTGGTCGGGCGGGCAGGTGTAGGCGCGGAAGGCCGCGTAGTCCTCGCGTTGCAGCGCGTCATTCTGGGCGACGACGGCCCGTCCGACCTCGTTGTCGTCGGACACGTTGTCGCTGCCGATCATCCGGAACACCACCATTGCGATCAGCACGAACGCAACGATCCCGAGTGCGATGAGGATCGGCGCCGCCGATGCCCCGTCATTGGACTGATCCGGAGTGGACCCCGCCTTGGAATCTGTCATGCGGGCAAGGATATGCGGGCTGCCCGGGTGGGTGTGGCCCAAGATGTTCGGTATGCATCGAGCGCCTGAACCCCGCCGCGCCGTCTGGTACCGAATCGGAGAGCTGGTCTCCGGCCGGTTCTCCTGGGTGTTGGCGCTTGCCGTAGCGCTGGCAGGCGGCGCTCTGCTGGGCATCGTCCCGCAGAGTTCCTCGGCCGAACAGTCGCCGGTGGTGCTGCCGCCGACGGCGGAGGCGGCCCGGGCGGCCGAGGTGGCCAAGCAGTTCCCCGGCGGCGACACCGCGCCGGTGATCCTGGTGATCACCCGCCGTGACGGCGGCGAACTGTCGCCCGACGATCTCGCCGCGGCCGGACAAGCCAGGGAGCGGATGGTGACAGCTGCCGACGCCGGCGCCGCTCCCCCGATCCCGCCGATCCCGGCCGCCGACGGCAAGGCCGCCATCGCCCCCATTGCGATCAGCCCCGACCTCTCCGGTTTCGGCCTGTTCGATCGGGTGAAGGCGCTGCGCGACGCGGCGAAAGACGGTCTCCCCGAACCCCTGGTGGCCAATGTGACCGGCGGCCCGGCGTTCGGCGCCGATATCGCCAACTCGTTCGCCAACGCCAACATCAACCTGCTGGCGGTGACGGGCATCGTGGTGGCACTGCTGCTGATCATCACCTACCGCTCCCCGGTGCTGTGGCTGGTGCCGTTGCTGGTGATCGCCTTCGCCGACCGGGTGGCGGCGGTGCTGGGCACCGCGGTGGCCGAGGCGACCGGTATGGGCGGCGACGGGTCGACGACCGGGATCACCAGCGTGCTGGTGTTCGGCGCGGGAACCAACTATGCGCTGCTGCTGATCTCGCGCTATCGCGAGGAACTCCGACGCACCCCGAATCACCGGGAGGCGCTGCGCACCGCGATGCGTTTCGCGGGTCCGGCGATCGTGGCAAGCAATGCCACCGTGGTGCTGGCCCTGCTGACACTGCTGCTCGCGGTCACGCCGAGTACCCGCAGTCTGGGTGTGCAGGCCGCGGCGGGCCTGCTCGTCGCCGCGATCTTCGTGGTGTTCGTCATGCCGCCACTGCTGGCATTGTTCGGCCGGAAGTTGTTCTGGCCCTTCGTCCCCCGGGTCGGAGCCGACGAGGTGACCACCACCGGCGCCTGGCATCGGGTGGCCGACTGGGTGTCCGGACATGCCGGGCGGGTGGCGGTGGCCTCGGTCCTGGCATTGGCCGCCCTGGCCACCGGGGTGCTGAGCACGCCGGTCGGGCTGTCGCTGATCGACCAGTTCCGGGTGAGCGCCGACTCGGTGGACGGCTTCAAGACACTGTCCGCACACTTCCCCGGCGGCGTGACGGATCCGACCCGGGTGATCGCCGACACCGGCGCCGCCGAGCAGGTCTCGGCGGCGATCCAGTCGACCCCGGGTGTGGTCTCGGTGACCCCGGCCGGGGTGTCCGACACCGGTCTGACGCAGTGGCAGGTGGTGATCGACGCGGCACCGGCCTCCCAGGGCGCGTTCGACACCGTTGCCGCCCTTCGCGATTCGGTTCAGCGGGCCGATCCTGGTGCGTTGGTGGGCGGATCCGACGCTCAGGCGATGGACACCAAGGCGGCTGCCGTCCATGACCGCTGGGTGGTGATCCCGGCGATCCTGATCGTGGTGCTGGCCGTGCTCTACATCCTCCTGCGCGCCGCGCTGGCGCCACTGGTGCTGGTGGCCGCCACCGCGCTGTCCACGCTGGCCGCGCTGGGACTGGGCGGCTGGGTCAGCGTTCACCTTCTGGGATTTCCGGCCCTGGACAACACCACGCCGCTGTTCGCGTTCCTGTTCCTGGTCGCACTGGGCGTGGACTACACGATCTTCCTGGTGACCCGGGCCCGCGAGGAGACACCGCTGTACGGCACCCGCGGCGGGATCGTACGGGCGGTGTCGGCGACCGGCGCGGTGATCACCAGCGCGGGAATCGTTCTGGCAGCGGTGTTCTGCGTGCTGGGCGTGCTACCGCTGATCGCGCTTACGCAGCTGGGCATCATCGTCGGCCTGGGCATCCTGCTGGACACCTTCGTGGTGCGCACCGTGGTGATCCCGGCGTTGTTCACCCTTATCGGTCCGGCGATCTGGTGGCCGGCGTTCCGGCGCGACGACATCGAGCGGACCGATTCAATCCCGGTCAGTCGTCACGATGGCTCTCAAACACCCCTGCCCGCACCAGGAACAGCACGCTGACGATCAGCACCCAGACCGGGAACGCCAACGTCAGCCACATGCTGGTGTCGCCACCGATCATCAGCGTCACCGCGGCCAGATAGGTGGCGTAGACCAGCCAGCGCGGCATCAGTCCGGTGCGCATCCAGATGGTGGCCAGCGACATCATGAACACCGCCGCCATCCGCAGCGCGTAGGTCTTGGCCAGCTTCAGTAGCAGCATCTGACCGAACACCCCGACCCCGCCGGCCATGTCGCCGGAGTAGTGCCGGCTTTCGGTCAGACCGGCGCCCACCGCGGACGCGGCGAACATCATCGCCAGGAACAGCAGTCCACTGCCGAGTGTCACGGTGGCGAAGAACTTGTCCTCGTATCGGCCGAGATTCGCGCGCACCACGCCGATGAACCACAGGAAGCAGATCCCGGCGAACGGCATCAGTTCGGAGGCGAGCCGGATCTTGTCGTGGCCGTCGTCGATCCAGCGCGCGCCCGGTTGCGCGGCTTCCGGCAACGACGAACGGATCAGGACGATCACCGCACCGAACAGCAACGCGAACAGCACGCCGGCCAGTGCCGCGGCGCGCGGTGTGGTGAGGGCTTGCAGTGTTCTGGTTTTGTCGGCCATCCGGCCATGGTTACAGACTCAGGGCTGTCCGGGCAGCAACTGCACCATCAGGCCGTTGGCCTCGGCCGTCAGGGTGCCGTCCGGGTCGGTGAGCTCGGCGTTGACGAATGTCTTGCGGCCCTCGACCTTCGAGGCCCAGCCGCGCATGGTCAGCGGCACGTCGATAGGGGTGATATTGCGGTAGTCGACGTGCAGGAAGGCGGTCCGGCTGATGGGCCGGCCGATGGAGTGGATGATGATCCCGCACATCACGTCGAACATCATCGCCACCACCCCGCCGTGCACGGCGTTGTTTCCGCCGACGTGGTAGCTGCTGAACTGAACCCCGACCTCGACGGCGTCGGGGGTGAACTCCCGGATCTGCCAGGGCGGCATCAGCACGCTGCCGGCACCCGGGAGCGTCGCGACCCGGCCGGCCGGCGCCGCACTGCGGGTCTCCTCATGCGGAGCGAGGTAGGCGACCAGATCCTCGACCCGTTCGGCGGCCGCGTTCCAGTCCAGGACATCCGCCGACACGGCGAGGTCCTGGGCGCGACGCATGGCCGACACGAACCGCCCGAATCCCGGCGGCTCGTCGATGACCCGCAGCCTCGGGAATCCGCCGTGCTTGTCGTAGTCGGGATCGAGCTCGCGAGGATCCCGCGCATCAGCTGAGTCGGGATCGAGCTCGCGAGGATCCCGTTCAGCCACGGGCTGCCAGCACGTCACGTCGCACGATCGTCTGTTCCCGACCCGGCCCGACCCCGATGCATGAAACATGCGCTCCGGCAAGCTCTTCCAGCCGCAGCACGTAGTCGCGCGCCTTGACCGGCAGATCGTCGAACTCGCGTGCGGCGGAGATGTCCTCCCACCAGCCGGGCATCTCCTCGTAGATCGGCTCGGCGCGGGCGATGTCACCCTGGGTCATCGGCATCTCGTTGGTGCGCTTGCCGTCTATCACGTAGCCGACGCAGATCGGCACCGTCTCCAGTCCGGAGAGCACGTCGAGCTTGGTCAGGAAGTAGTCGGTGATGCCGTTGACCCGGGTGGCGTAACGGGCGATCACCGCGTCGAACCAACCGCAGCGCCGGGCCCGGCCGGTGGTGACGCCGACCTCGCCGCCGGTCTTGGACAGGTACGCGCCGAACTCGTCGAACAGTTCGGTCGGGAACGGACCCGACCCGACCCTCGTCGTGTAGGCCTTCAGGATGCCCAGCACCGTGGTGATCCGGGTGGGCCCGATCCCGGAGCCCACCGCCGCCCCGCCCGCGGTCGGGTTGGATGACGTCACATACGGGTAGGTGCCGTGGTCGACATCGAGCAGGGTGCCCTGGGAACCCTCCAGCAGCACGGTCTCGCCGGCCTCCAGTGCGTTCCCGAGCAGTAGGCGGGTGTCGGCGATGCGGTGCTTGAAACCCTCGGCCTGAGCCAGCAGAGCCTCGGTGATCTCCGTCGGGTTCAGTGCCTTGCGGTTGTAGATCTTGACCAGCACCTGGTTCTTGAATTCGAGGGCGGCGCCGATCTTGGCGGCCAGCGACTCGGGATCGAGCACATCGGCCACCCGGATGCCGATCCGGGCGATCTTGTCCTGGTAGCAGGGTCCGATACCGCGCCCGGTGGTGCCGATCTTCTTGTTGCCCAGGTAGCGCTCGGTCACCTTGTCGATGGCGACGTGATAGGGCATCAGCAGATGGGCGTCGGCCGAGATCAGCAGTCGCGAGGTGTCGACGCCGCGATCCTCCAGACCGCGCAACTCGGTCAGCAGCACACCCGGGTCGACGACGACACCGTTGCCGATGACGTTGGTGACCCCGGGTGTGAGGATGCCCGAGGGGATCAGGTGCAACGCGAAGTTCTCGCCGGTCGGCAACACGACCGTGTGCCCGGCGTTGTTGCCGCCCTGATAGCGCACAACCCACTGAACCCGCCCACCGAGTAGATCGGTGGCTTTACCTTTGCCCTCGTCGCCCCACTGGGCGCCGATGAGGACGATTGCCGGCATGGCGTGACCCCGCTCCGCTCCTGGCTTACTGTGACCAGCCGGTGACAAACCTTATCGGAGCCCAGCAGCAGGAGTGGCGTTGACGACAGTGTTGCTCTTTGGCGACCGGCGGCTGCCCCGCCCGCTGGCCGGTTCGCCATCGGTGCAAATCACTGATCCGGCGGCAATCGACGAGGCCATCGGCGGGGCCGGAAGGGTCGCTGTCGTCGGCGATGATGCCGATCTTGCTGCGGTTTTAACCAGGTTGATGCGCACCGAACGGCTCGACGTCGAAGTGGCCCACGTCCGGAACCGGTGGCCTTGCGGCTGGCTCTCGGCACGCCGCGCCGCCTCCCGCCCGGCCCGCCGCGTTCCGCTGATCCGGGATGACACCGGGACCGCCCTGGTGAGCGTCGCGGTCTGGCTGCCGCCCGAGGGGTCCACGGCGCTGACCGGCGAGGCGGTGGTCGACGACGTCGTCCTGTTCGACGGCGAGTCCGCCGGCGTGCGGATCGAGCCGACCATGACCATGCCCGGGCTGCGAGCGACCGTGCTGGGAGGCCGGCGCCGCTGGGTCAGCGGCCGGGCGGCCCAGCTGGGTACCACCGGCGTACGGGTGGTGCGCGACGGGGTGCCCGGCCGGCGGGAGACCAAACGGTCCACCTTTTACCGGCACACCACCGGCTGGCTGCGGGTGGATTGCTGACGGGGCCGTGATTTCCGGCGATGCCGGAGGGAGCGTGCCATCATCGCCGGGTGTGGTTTTTCTACACGGTGATCCTGGGCATGGCCTTCGGCCGGGTGCTGCAGGAACTCGCCGTCGCCCTGCGGGACTGGCGACACGGGACACGCCGACCGTTCGCACCCGCGATGCTCTGGCAGGTGTTCCTGCTGGCGCTCACCGTGCAGGTGTGGCTGGCGGTGAAGTATTCGGTCAAGACGGCGGAGATCTCCGTGCTTGGACTGTTGGCGTTCCTCGCCGTTCCGGCCGGGATCCTGGTGATGTCGTTCCTGTTGCCCCAATCCGACCTTGATGCGCAGGTGGATCCCGAGACGGCGTTCAGTCAGGTCCGGCCGCTGTTCTTCGGGGTGCTGATCGGCATGGTCGCGATCAATCTGGTGCACACGTTCGTGGTCGGCCAGCGCGGGTTGGATCTCGATCTGCTGTTCCAGTGCCTGATGGTCGCCGGCGGCGTCACCGGTCTGCTGTTGCGCCGCACCGGGGCCGATACGTGGTTGGCTCTGGCAATGATCGTGACGGTGGTCGTCTACATCGGGTTGGGCTACTCGACGGTCGCGGTGGGGTCGCCATGACGTTGCGCCCGCCGCGCCAATCGGTGCGCCCCAGTCCGATATTCCTGTTGTTGGTCGGCCTGACCGTCGTTGGCGGCGCGCTGGCCTGGATGGGCGCCGACACCCAGGGGCCGATGACAAGAGTCGGGGTGTTCCTCTTCGTCATCGCCGGCTGGGTGGTGTCACTGTGCCTGCACGAATTCGGCCACGCCTACACCGCCTGGCGATTCGGCGACACCGACGTCGAGGTACGCGGTTACCTCACGCTGGACCCGCTGAAGTATTCCAATCCCGTTCTCTCGCTAGGCCTTCCGCTGTTATTCATCGCCCTCGGCGGAATCGGCCTGCCCGGCGGGGCCGTCTACCTGCGCACCGGATTCATGACGCCGCGTCAGCGCACGGTGGTCAATCTGGCCGGCCCGTTCGCCAATCTGGTGCTCGGCCTGGCACTCCTGGCCGCGGCCCGCCTGTTCTTCGACCCGTTGCATCTGGCGTTCTGGAGTGCTGTCGCATTCCTGGGCTTCCTACAGATCACCGCACTGCTGCTGAACCTGCTCCCGATTCCCGGACTGGACGGCTACGCGGCCCTGGAACCGCACCTGAGCCCGGGCATCCGGCGCAGGATGGAACCGGTTCGCCCGTTCGGGTTCTTCATCCTGCTGCTGGTGCTGCTGGCCCCCGGTCCGAACCGGGTGTTCTTCTCCGCGGTGTTCTGGTTCTTCGACCTGTCCGGGGTTCCCGGCGCACTGGTCTCGATCGGTGGCCAGCTGACCCGGTTCTGGGCGGCCTGGCTCTAGACAAGAGAAACGGCAGCGGACCCCCCTGCCGCTGCCGTCACCTCACGTTACTGCGGGCCGAACCGGACCGACTAGGGACCAAAGTACCCAACTGACGATGACGTTAGTTGCAATACATGCATGAAATTGCATAGATTCTTTTCCCATGGGAGCCGGACACAGCCATGGCAGCGCCGATACCCGGGCCAGCCGGATGATCATGGCCGCGGCGGTGCTGGGCGTGTTCTTCGTCGTCGAACTCGTCACCGCCCTGGCCATCAACTCGCTGGCGCTACTGGCCGACGCCACGCACATGCTCACCGATCTGGTGGCCATCTTCATGGGCCTGGCGGCCGTGCTGCTGGCACGTCGAGGCTCGACGTCGGCGGCGCGCACCTACGGCTGGCACCGTGCCGAGGTGTTCACCGCCGTCACCAACGCGGTGCTGCTGCTCGGCGTCGCCGCATTCATTCTCTACGAGGCGATCGAACGACTCGGCGAGCCACCGGAGATACCCGGCTGGCCGATGGTTCTGGTGGCTGCGCTCGGGCTGGCGGCCAATGTCGTTGTGGCGCTTCTCCTTCGGTCACAGTCCGATGACAGCCTGGCGGTCAAGGGCGCCTACATGGAAGTGATGGCCGACGCCGTCAGCAGCGTCGGGGTGTTGATCGCCGGCGTCGTGATGGTGACGACGCACTGGCCCTATGCCGACACCGTGGTAGCCGTGCTGGTCGCCCTGTGGGTGCTGCCGCGGGCCATCGCCCTGGCGCGGGCGGCACTGCGGATCCTCTCGGAGTCCTCCCCCGAACACGTCGACGTCGACGAGTTGCGGGCGGCACTGGCCGCCATCGACGGCGTCGCCGAGGTGCACGACCTTCACGTCTGGACGCTGGTACCGGGCCGGGACATGGCCACCGCGCATCTGACCACCAACGGGCAATCCGACCGGGTGCTGGCCGACGCGCAGGCGATCCTGGCCGAACGCGGCCTCCACCACAGCACCGTCCAGGTGGAGCCGCCGGGAGTGGTCGCGGACTGCCCTACCGAATCCGACCTCTAGGCCAACCCGAGTTCGGCACGCGCCGCCGGATCACAGTCGTCGAGCAGATCGCGGCAGCGGGCCACCTCATCGGTCTCCCCGATCAGGTCCGCGGCCCGGGCCAGCGCTGCCACGCAGCGCAGGAAACCTCGGTTGGGCTCGTGGCGGAAGGGAACCGGGCCGAACCCCTTCCAGCCGTTACGGCGCAACTGATCCAGGCCACGGTGGTAACCGGTGCGCGCATACGCGTAGGCGGTGATCGCCTTGTCGTCGTCCAGGGCCTCCTCGGCCAGCGCAGCCCAGGCCACCGAGGCCGACGGGTGCGCCGCTGCCACGATCGTCGCGTTCTCACCGGCCAGCAGTGCGGCCTCGGCCTCCGGGTCACCGGGCAACAGCACCGGAGGTGGTCCGAGAAGATCGCCGAAGGGGGTCCCAGAGGAAGTCATTGCCCCATTGTCCACATCCCGCGTGCCGTCGGGTGCACCCGCTAGGGTCAAATGGCATCGACCATCCAGCCACGGAGGACCGCAGACCGCATGTCGAACCCGTCCGGGACCGACCCCGCCGACGACGCGCGGCCGGACTACGTTCATCAACAGGATGGCGGCGACGATCCGGTGACCGAGGTGATCGACATCTACTCCGATCCGGAGTCAGCCGAGGCGCTCACCGGCGAACGTCGTTACACCGCACCGGGATTCGACGCCGGCTTCACCCAGGTCATCGACCGGGTCCCGGATCCTCCGACCGAGGTCTTCGATGCCGCCACAGGGGCCGGCGGTCCGCGCCATCGGGTGGCCTCCCCGCAGTCGATCCCGCCGCGTCCCCGGCTCAAGCGCCGGCGGCTGATGCCGCTGATCCTGATCATCGTGGGGCTGATCGTGGCGACGGTCCTCGGGGTTTTCCTGATGAAGCGCAGCGAAGCTGCCGCACGGGAGGCCAAGGAGAACGCGGTGCGCTCCAGCATCGAGAGCTTCGACACCGCGATCCGTCAGGGCGACCTGGCGACATTGCGCAGCATCACCTGCGGCCAGAGCCGGGATTCCTACGTCGATTACGACCAGGACGCATGGGCTGACACCTACGCCCGGGTGTCGGCGGCCAAGCAGTATCCGGTGGTCGCCAGCATCGACGAGGTCGTGGTCAACGGTGACACCGCCGAGGCGAACGTCACCTCGTACATGGCATCGGACCCGGCCAAGACCTCGACCCGCAGTTTCGACCTGCAGTTCCGCGACGACCAGTGGAAGATCTGCCAGTCGTCCTGACGATTTCGGCGCGCCTTTCGTCGCTGAGCGACGATTAGCGCGCCGAAGTCAGCTCAGGCGGAGACGCTGCGCCCCGAGCTCTTCAGGTCGTTGCACGCCTCCACCACGCGGGCGGCCATGCTCTCCTCGGCCTTCTTGAGGTAGCTGCGCGGGTCGTAGGTCTTCTTGTTGCCCACCTCGCCGTCGATCTTGAGCACGCCGTCGTAGTTGGTGAACATATGGCCGGCGACCGGGCGAGTGAAGGCGTACTGGGTGTCGGTGTCGACGTTCATCTTCACTACGCCGTACTTCAGCGAGTCCTCGATCTCCGACTTCAGCGAACCCGAGCCGCCGTGGAACACGAAGTCGAACGGCTTGGAGCCGTCGGCCAGACCGAGTTTGGCCGCCGCCACCCGCTGGCCCTCGGCAAGCACCTCGGGCTTGAGCTTGACGTTGCCCGGCTTGTAGACGCCGTGCACGTTGCCGAAGGTCGCGGCGAGCAGGTAACGCCCCTTCTCGCCGACGCCGAGGGCGGCGACGGTCCGCTCGAAGTCCTCGGAGCTGGTGTAAAGCTTGTCGTTGATCTCGGCCTCGACACCGTCCTCCTCGCCGCCGACAACGCCGATCTCGACCTCGAGGATGATCCTGGCGGCGACGGCCTTGGCGAGCAATTCCTCTGCGATCGTGAGGTTCTCACCGATCGGAACCGCCGAGCCGTCCCACATGTGCGACTGGAAGAGCGGGTCACGTCCCGCCTTGACGCGCTCGGCGGAGATCGCCAGCAGCGGACGGACGTAGGTGTCGAGCTTGTCCTTGGGGCAGTGGTCGGTGTGCAGCGCCACGGTGATCGGGTACCTGGCGGCGACGACGTGGGCGAACTCGGCCAGTGCGACCGCGCCGGTGACCATGTCCTTGACCCCCAACCCGGAGGCGAACTCGGCGCCACCGGTGGAGAACTGGATGATGCCGTCACTGCCGGCGTCGGCGAAACCCTTGATCGCGGCGTTGACGCTTTCCGAACCCACGCAGTTGATCGCCGGGAACGCGAACGCGTTCGCCTTGGCGCGATCCAGCATCTCCGCGTAGACCTCAGGGGTGGCGATGGGCATGAAAGGTCCTTCCGCTGATCGGGTGCTTCGCTGATCGTGTGATACTCCGCAAGGAAGTATGTCAAACCGCGAGGCTTACGGTGCGGGCACCGCTGACCGGTATCTTGGGGCCTCATGACCACGACCCTGCTCGCTCTGCCGAGCATCATGGATCCGATGTACTGGCTGGGCAAGGGCGGCCTGTTCGAATACGCGGTGCTGCCGGGCATCCTGGTCATCGTCTTCATCGAGACCGGTCTGCTGTTCCCCCTGCTGCCCGGGGACTCGCTGCTGTTCACCGGTGGACTACTGGCCGCGCAGCCCGACCCGCCGGTGAATATCTGGGTCCTGGCCGTCAGCGTGGCGGTGGTGGCGATTCTCGGCGACCAGTGCGCCTACTTCATCGGCCGGCGTATCGGTCCGGCACTGTTCGACAAGGAAGACTCGCGCTTCTTCAAGAAGCACTATGTGACCGAGTCGCACGCGTTCTTCGAAAAGCACGGCCCGAAGACGATCATCCTGGCCCGCTTCGTGCCGATCGTGCGGACCTTCACCCCGGTGCTGGCCGGTGTCTCCTACATGCGCTACCCGTTGTTCCTGGGGTACGACATCGTCGGCGGTGTGCTCTGGGGAGCCGGCATCACGCTGCTCGGCTATTTCCTGGGCAACGTGCCGTTCGTCAAAGCGCACCTGGAACTGATGATCCTGCTGATCGTGTTCCTGTCGGTGCTGCCCGCCCTGATCACTGTGGGCCGCAATCTGCTCAAGCGCCGCGCGGGCTAGCCGTTACGGCCAGGACTGGAGTCCGCCGACGCCGGTGTTCTTCGGGAGGTTCGCCCCGGGAATCTGGGAGTTCTGCAGAGCACCGAGGCACAGGCCCAGACGGCCCGGCAAGCAGGTCCCCCCGGTGCCGGAGATGCCACTGCCCGCGGCCGACCCCGTCCAGCACAGGCCGGTGACGGGGTCAGTCATCCCGTTGCAGGCCGCCTGAGCCGGCGACGCGGTGACGATCTGGGTAGCCATCAGGATTCCGCCGAGCGTCGTCGCCAGCATGAGGCCGGAAGCCTTGATACCGCCCAGGGCCTTGATAAAAGTCGTCATGTCGTTCTCCGCAAGTCTCGTATGGTCCGGGCGATCAGGACGGGAGGGTGATCTTGGTCTGCTCGTTGATGAGCTTGACGGCATCGACAACCGGTTGCCCCTGCCCCTCGGGAGCCTCGCCGTTGAGTTGCAGCACGAACAGCGCATCCTTGCCGGGGATCACGATGGTCTGCTGGCCGACGAGCCGGCGCTGGCCTTCCCACATGTAGGTTCCGACGTAGTCGATCGCGTCGAATCCGCTCACCTTGTCGCTGTGCGGGGCCTCCCGCGGGACGAACCCGGGAAGCTCGTTGAGCTGGCCGGGGGCCAGCTCAAGGATCTTGGCCGGATCGACGTTGCCGGTCAGCTTCGAGGCGATCGCGTACATGAACGGCGGGTTCTCCGGATCGGGCGCCTTGTCGTAGACGATCGCGCCGTAGGCCCAGTCCGGGGTGCGGTCACCGGCCGGACTCCAGTCCGGCGGTAGCGGGAACTCCAACTTCGGGGTGCCGGGGTCGTCCTTCTTGAACGGAATCTCGGCGATCTTGTTGGCGGTGATGTACGCGTTCAGAGTGGCGCCCTCGGAACGTCCCTCACCGTGCTCGCCACCGGCATTGCTGTGCGCCGGTGCGGGCGACCCGGTCCACACGGTCGGCGCGGCCGGCGCCGTGCCGGTGTAGGCCTTCTCGGTCGTCGGGGTGCAACCGGACAGTGCGACGCTCAACGCAACCGCGGCACCCGTCGCCATCATGATCTTCTTCATCAGAACGCCGTTCTCCTTCGCTGCCTTGCTCTGCGCGAACCTAGCACGGCAGTCGCGGCAAGGTCGCGATGAAGTCGGGTATTCCAGCGGGCCGGGATGCTCGACGGCGGCCGGTCAGAAGACCGCGTCAGCAGCTGTCCACCCAGCGTCAGCAGCTGTCCACCCAGCGTCAGCAGCTGTCCACAGAGTGGGCGGCTTCCATCAGCATCCAGCCGGAGACCTGGACGGACAGGTCGCGCTCGGCGGCATGCGAGGCGTGCACCATGCCGTTGGCGAACGCCGCCGTCTTTCCACCGCCTGCCGGAAGCTCGGCCGGCCGGTCCCAGAACGCCCCGAACAACGGCAGTCCGTCGACGGTCTGCCGGTTTTCCCAGGCGGCTGCCGCCGATGCGAGCACGATGTCGCGGGCGGTGTTGCGGGCGACGTCGTCCTCCTCGGTGTCACCGGGGAGTTCGGTGGTGACCAGCGCGAGATAGCGCGCGGTGATCCCGGCGAACAGGCCGCCGTCACCGCCGCCCCCTCCGACCAGCACCCCGCGCGGCGCCATGTTCTCCGCGACGGCGGCCACCAGTCGGTGCACCCGCCGGGCATGCCGGTCATCGGAGGTCCGCACGGCCAGTTCAGTTTCGAGTCCGACCACGACGCCCTGACAGTAGGTGTACTGGGCACGCACCAGCGATCCGTCGTTGATTCCGTCGAACACCAGGTGGGTCTTCGGGTCGATGAGGGTGTCGTCGATCCAGTCGGACATCTGTTGCGCGCGGGGCAACTGTCCGTAGCGGGCGAGGAAGATTCCGGCGGGCCCGTTGGCCGGAGCGTTGAAGAACTGGTCCTGCTTGCGCCACGGAATCCCGCCGCCGTCGTCGGGCGCCCAGGAGTCGACGAGTTGGGCCGCCAGCGTCCGCAGCGCTTCGGGGCGCTGGACACCGGCCAGCCGCCCGGCCCGCTCCAACGCCAGCGCCAGCCAGGCCATGTCGTCGTAGTAGTTGTTGGTCCACCGCCCGAGATTGCGGGTCCGGTGCCCATGGATCTGCCGGCGGATCCGCTCCACCCGTTCGGGCTGCGGATCACGCAGCTCGGCATCGACCAGGGTGTCCATCAGATGGGCCTGCCACCAGTAGTGCCACGATCCGAAGACGCGGTCCTTACGGGTCGGCGGCCAGCCGACCACCCCGAGCTGAGTGCCGGGAACCTGCCAAAGTCGCCGCAGATGACGCCTGATGATCGCTGCCTCGGCACTGGCCGCGCGGGTGTCCCACTGCTGGCTCATGACCCTTGATTTTGCCTTACCAGGCCTGCGCGAGGTCTGCCCACTGCCGGATCCAGGTGTGCATGGCGATCCCGGCGGCCACCGCGGCGTTGATGCTGCGGGTCGACCCGAACTGGGCGATCGACACGGTAAGCGCCGCACCGTCGGAGGCGTCGGCGGAGATTCCCGGACCCTCCTGACCGAACACCAGAAGGCACTCCCGCGGCAGCTCGGTCTGCTCGATCGGGACCGCCCCCGGGACGTTGTCGACGGCGACGACGGTCAATCCGGATCCGGCCGCGAACTCCAGCAGTTCGCCGGTGCTGTCATGGTGAGCAAGGTGCTGATATCGGTCGGTCACCATGGCTCCGCGGCGGTTCCAACGGCGCCGTCCGACGATGTGCACGGTGTCGACGGCGAATGCGTTGGCGGTGCGCACCACCGCACCGATGTTGGCGTCGTTACCGAAGTTCTCGATCGCCACGTGCAACGGATGGCGGCGGGTGTCGATGTCGGCGACGATCGCGGCACGGGTCCAGTACCGGTAGGCGTCGACGACATTGCGAGTGTCGCCGTGCTCCAACAGATCCGGGTCGTAACGCGGGTCATCGGGAGGCGGCGTCGCATGGGTGTCGCGCCACGGTCCGACGCCCGGCGCACCGGTGGACCACTCAGTGGGGCCGGGTTCACTCATCGGTGACCGATTCCAGCACCTCGAGGCGGGCGAACCGTCCGGCCGGCCGGCTCACCATGGCCAGCGATCGCGCGTCCGGCCACTCGCCGGCCGGCCCGATCGGCAGCGCCAATCCGGCTTCGGCGCGCACCGTTCGCGGCCCGGAGCCGTCGTCAAGGACTGCTCCTGCCAACCGGCCGTACTCGTAGACGAATCCCGCGAAAGTCTCTGCCGTAGAACCATTCTCCCAGTCTTCGGGGGTCGGTTTCTCCGGGATCGCCACCGCGCAGATCGTCTCGCCGTCATCAGTCCGCATCCGGGTGAACACACCGGACACCTCGGTGAGCAGCACCGCGAACGGTGAAGCCAGACAACGGGCCGACCACGTCCGCAACTGCTCGCCGAAGAACGGATCGAGCGTGTCCGGACGCCCCCGCCCATCACGGCGCAGTGGGGCCGGTGCCGCCTTGGTGAGCGCCGGCTCGGATTGATCCGGACAGGCGTCGAGGTCCTCGGTCATCGCCGCGAGGTATGCGCCGGTCTCATGATCGAAAGCGGCCGGTGCCGCGACGTGCAGAACGTCGAGATCGCTTGCCTCACAAGCGCTCAGATAAGCCAGGACGCCCGGGGTGGAACCCACGCAGATCACGTCGACGACGTCATCCCACTCTTGATCCCGATCCTGACTACGGTCCTCGGGGTCGTCCTCGCGTTCGTTCACACCAGGCCGAGGTCAGCCAGCCCGAGGATGCTTCGGTAGGGCACCCCTTCGGCCTCGATCGTCTCCGCGGCGCCGGTGGCCCGGTCGACGACGGTCGCCACACCCACCACGGTCGCACCGGCCTCGCGCACGGCGCGCACCGCCGTCAGCGCTGATCCTCCGGTGGTGCTGGTGTCCTCGACGACGAGGACCCGGGCGCCGGCCACGTCGGCGCCTTCGATAAGGCGTTGCATGCCATGGGTTTTGGTCGCCTTGCGGACCACGAACGCGTCAATGGGACGCCCCGGGGCGTGCATGACCGCGCACGCCACCGGATCGGCCCCCATGGTCAGACCTCCCACGGAGGCGAAGTCCCAGTCGGCGGTCAACTCCCGCATCAGCCGGCCGATCAGCGGAGCGGCCCGGTGATGCAGGGTCGCCCGGCGCAGATCGACGTAATAATCGGCCTCCTTGCCGGACGACAGGGTCACCCTGCCGTGCACCACCGACAACTGCCGGACCAGACCGGCCAGTTCGTTGAGTTCCCCGGCATTGAGTTCAGGTGCGGCCACGGCCCCGTCCCATCGTTTTGGTGAATGCGCGAACCAGGCCACGCGGAATGATCCGCCCGGCTGTGGTCAGCGCCTTGTACTGGAGGCCGGGAATGCTCACGACCTTCCCCTTGGCCACATCGGCCAGGCTTTCGTCGACCACATCGTCGACATTGAGCCACAACGGACCGGGCAACGACGTCATGTCGATCTCGGCCCGCTGATGAAACTCGGTGCGCACGAATCCCGGACAGACCGCATGCACACCCACACCGGTGCCGGCCAGTCCGTTGGCCAGGCCCTCGGAGAAGAAGACCACCCAGGCCTTCGATGCGGCGTAGGTCGACCCCCGGCCAGGCAACAGGCCCGCGACGCTGGCGATGTTGATCACCGTTCCCCGACCGGCGGCGAGCATCGGCGGCAGTGCGGCACGGGTCAGATCCATCACCGCGGTGACGTTGACGTCGAGTTGCCGATGCAGCGCAACGGGTTCGGCCTCCCAGAACTCCCCCGAGGTGCCGAAGCCGGCGTTGTTGACGAGCACCCGCACACCGACCTTCAGCCGGGCGGAGACCCGGTCGCGGTCGGCGGCGAGGGAAAGGTCGGCTGGCAGCACCTCGACGTCGATGCCGTGCGCTGCGATGAGATCGGCAGCCAGGGCCTCCAGCCGTGCGACATCGCGGGCCACCAGCACCAGATCGTGGCCGTCACGGGCGAACCGGCGGGCATAGCCCTCCCCGAGACCCGAGGTGGGACCGGTGATGAGGGCGACAGGGCGCGGCACCCCGCAACCCTATCGGCGGGCTCAGTGCTGGTAGTTGGGGGCCTGCGTGCCGGTGCGCGGCGGTTGCGGGCGCAGCGTGGGCGGCGCCTCGTTGTGGCCGGGAGGGAGCGCGGAGGCGCGGCGGGCGGCGGACTGTGCGGCCGCGGCCTGCGCCGGAATAGGCGGCAGCACCCGAAGCAGGTCGTTGAACTGCCGCACGGTGCGCATGCCCTCGTCCCACTGAGCTCGGGTGGACGAGATCGGCATCGCGAGCAGCGTCCAATTCTGCTCGTTCCACATCACTTCGGCGCAGTCCGGCGCGGTGTGGGCGAAGGTGACCATCCGACGGTCACAGGCGCGCCGCGCCGCATCGAGATTGTTGGAGTACAGCATCCGCGGCCCGATGGCTCCGAGTAGCCAGACATCGGTCTCGCGCGGCTCCTTGGCGCCCTTGAGTCGCAGGTCCATCACTACGTTCGTGCCGACCTTGCGGTGCAGTGCGATCACCGTCGCAACGTCCTCGAGATCGAAGACGTAGAGCGCTTCGCCGCGGATCTGGCCGAGCACCACATTGCGGGCGGTCACATCGCCGACCGTCGACATCACGCCACGCTTCCAGCGGTCGACGATCTCGCCGGACTCCTGCTCGTAGTCGAAACCGTGCGCACGAGCCCACGACTTGCGCCGGCGGCCGAGCCCGCGGCGCCGGCCGATGTCGATGTACAGCAGCACGGCCGCACCGACGAAGCACAGTGCGGACAGCGTGAACCAGAACGGGACCATTGCACGTAGCGTAACCGTTTCCCGGGGTTTACCAAGAGGCCCCTCAGGTCACAACCCGATCACCGTTGGTTCACTCAGACGCGAAAAGCCCCCCGCACGAGGTACGCGCGGGGGGCCTTTCTCGCTATCAGCCCAGGATCAGCGTGTCGCCCTCCGGCGAGACGTTGACCGGCACGACGTCGCCGTCGTGGATCTCGCCGGCCAGCAGCATCTTGGCCAGCTGATCGCCGATGGCCTGCTGCACCAGCCGGCGCAGCGGACGGGCGCCGTAGAGCGGATCGAATCCCCGCTCGGCCAGCCATTCCTTGGCCGGCAGCGATACCTGCAGTTCCAGGCGCCGCTGGGCCAGCCGCTTCTGCAACTGGGCCAGCTGGATGTCGACGATCCGGACCAGTTCCTCCGGGTTCAGCGCGTCGAAGATCAGCACGTCATCGAGACGGTTGATGAACTCCGGCTTGAACTTCGCCCGCACCGCGGCCATCACCTGCTCCTCGTCACCGCCGGCACCGAGGTTGGAGGTCAGGATCAGGATGGTGTTGCGGAAGTCCACCGTGCGGCCCTGGCCGTCGGTGAGCCGGCCCTCGTCGAGGACCTGCAGCAGCACGTCGAACACGTCCGGGTGGGCCTTCTCGACCTCGTCGAACAGCACGACGGTGTAGGGCCGGCGGCGCACCGCCTCGGTCAGCTGACCGCCCTGGTCATAGCCGATGTAGCCGGGAGGGGCACCGACCAGCCGAGCCACCGAATGCTTCTCGCCGTACTCGCTCATGTCGATGCGGACCATCGCCCGCTCGTCGTCGAACAGGAAGTCCGCCAGCGCCTTGGCCAGCTCCGTCTTGCCGACGCCGGTCGGGCCGAGGAACAGGAACGAGCCGGTCGGCCGGTTGGGGTCAGCGACCCCGGCCCGGGAACGCCGCACCGCATCGGAGACAGCGGCAACAGCCGCCTTCTGTCCAATGACGCGCTGGCCGAGTTCCTCCTCCATCCGCAGCAGCTTGGCGGTCTCGCCCTCCAGCAGCCGGCCGGCCGGGATGCCGGTCCACGCGGCCACCACGTCGGCGATGTCGTCGGGGCCGACCTGCTCCTTGAGCATGACGGTCTCCCTGGACTGGGCCTGTGGCAACGCGGCATCCAGCTTCTTCTCCAGCTCCGGGATGCGGCCATACCGCAGCTCGGCGGCCTTGGCCAGGTCGCCGTCGCGCTCGGCGCGATCGGCCTCGCCGCGCAGCACGTCGAGCTGTTCCTTGATCTCACGGACGATGTCGATGGCGTTCTTCTCGTTCTGCCACCGGGTGGTCAGCTCGGCGAGCTTCTCGCGGAGATCGGCCAATTCGGCACGCAGCTTCTCCAGCCGGTCCTTGGAGGCGGCGTCCTCCTCCTTCTCCAGCGCCATCTCCTCGATCTCCAGCCGGCGCACCAGGCGCTCGACCTCATCGACCTCGACGGGCCGGGAGTCGATCTCCATGCGCAACCGGGAGGCGGCCTCATCGACCAGGTCGATGGCCTTGTCCGGCAGGAAGCGGCTGGTGATGTAGCGGTCGGACAGCGTGGCCGCGGCGACCAGGGCGGAGTCGGTGATCCGCACACCGTGGTGCACCTCGTAGCGGTCCTTGAGACCGCGCAGGATGCCGACGGTGTCCTCCACCGACGGTTCGCCGACGAACACCTGCTGGAAGCGCCGCTCCAGGGCGGCGTCCTTCTCGATATACTTGCGGTACTCGTCGAGGGTGGTCGCGCCGACCAGTCGCAGTTCGCCGCGGGCCAACATCGGCTTGATCATGTTGCCGGCGTCCATCGCGCCTTCGCCGGTCGCGCCGGCGCCGACGATGGTGTGCAACTCGTCGATGAAGGTGATGATCTGCCCGGCGGATTCCTTGATCTCGTCGAGCACGGCCTTGAGCCGCTCCTCGAACTCGCCGCGGTACTTCGCACCGGCGACCATCGAGCCCAGGTCCAGCGAGATGACGGTCTTGCCCTGCAGGCTCTCCGGCACGTCACCGTCGATGATGCGCTGGGCCAGACCTTCCACGATCGCGGTCTTGCCGACACCGGGCTCACCGATGAGCACCGGGTTGTTCTTGGTGCGCCGGCTCAGCACCTGGATGACCCGGCGGATCTCGTTGTCACGGCCGACGACCGGATCGAGCTTGCCCTCGCGGGCCCGCGCGGTGAGGTCGGTGGAGTACTTCTCCAGCGCCTGGTAGCTGGCCTCGGGATCGGCACTGGTGACCCGGCCGCTGCCGCGCACCTTGGTGAACGCCTCGCGCAGCGCCTGCGGGGAGGCCCCGGCGCCGGTGAGTAACTTGGCCACGTCGGAGTCGCCGGTGGCCAGGCCGACCATCAGATGCTCGGTGGACACATACTCGTCGCCCATCTCGGTGGCCAGTTGCTGGGCGGCGTTGATCGCCGCCAGGGATTCCCGGGACAGCTGTGGCTGCGAGGTCGCGCCACTGCTGGTCGGCAGCCGGTCAACGAGGCGCTGCGCCTCGGCCCGGATGGTCGCGGGGTTGACGCCGACCGCCTCCAGCAGCGGTCCGGCGATGCCGTCGGTCTGCTGCAGCAGTGCCGACAGCAGGTGGGCGGGCCGAATCTCCGGATTGCCGGCCGCACTGGCTGCCTGCAACGCGGCGGTCAGCGCCGCCTGAGTCTTCGTGGTCGGGTTGAACGAGTCCACGACACCTCCATTTCTTCAGTTCAAAGTCTGTCGAGGGGTACAACACCCATTACCTTGAGTCTGTTCCGCTCAAGTTTAGTGAATCCCCCCGGGGCAAGGGTAGAGCCTTCCGTCATCATGTTTGCCTCGTCAGCATTCGAACATATGATCGAATGCGTGGGAGAGCTGGCGTCGATCGGATACAACGGTCAACCCCTGCGCGCGCCGCTGCGCCCGGTGCGGCCGCCGGTTCCGGTGCTGCTGGATCTCGCCGCCCTGTTCCCCCGACGCCCACACGGCCGGGGCCGCTACCAGCCGTGCGGCCTGCAGCTGCACAAGGTGGTCGCCGGGATGCTGACCTGCTGGGGACTCTGCGAGCAGGGCGAGTGGTGGGGGCTGGTCAGCTATGAGGTGGCCTACGGCGCCGACAGCCGGCCGGTCACGCATTGGGTGCCGGCCTGGGTGCTGCGGCGTGCTCCCCCCTGAGTACCTGGGCCCTGAATACCTGGGTCCTGAACGATCCGGCTCCGTGGGTTACGTTGCCCGAGTGACCGACACCGCCGCTAAGGCCTTCGATCTGGCGGAGTTGATCCCACTGGCGCTGGTGATCGCGCTGTCTCCGCTGTCAGTCATTCCGGGCATCCTGGTTCTGCACACGCCCCGGCCGCGGCCGACGAGCCTGGCTTTCCTGGCAGGCTGGACGCTGGGCATCGCCGGAGTGACGGCGGCGTTCCTGGGGGCGGCGCATCTCGTCCACGGACTGGGCGACCAACCCCGATGGGCGCCGATCGTCCGCATCGCCATCGGCGTCGGATTGATCATCTGGGCTCTGCGCCGCTGGTCGGAACGCAACCGCTCAACCAAGCAGCCGAAGTGGCTGACGGCGATGACGGCACTCGAACCGCGCCGGGCGTTCCTGACCGCGGCAGTACTGGCGGTGGCCAACGTCAAGGTGTTGTTCATGTGCGCAGCGGCCGGGATGGCAATCGGCACCTCGCCGCTGGACGGCGTCGGGTCGTGGGCCGCGGTCGCCGGCTTCACCGTCCTGGCGGCGTCCACGGTGGCGGCACCGGTACTGGCCTTCCAGGCCGCCGGTGACCGGCTCGAGGGTCCGCTGTCCAGACTCAAGAACTGGATGGAGCAGAACCACGCCACCCTGATCGCCGCAATCCTGTTCATCATCGGCGCCGCCCTGATCTACAAGGGCGTACACGCGCTCTGAGGAGGCGTCACGCCGACCGGGCGCCCGTTTCAGTGACTTTGGCCCCTTACCGGCAGCGGTGTGATGCGATGAATATCGCAGGGTGGCGATCGTCAAGGGGGACATTGCATGAGGAAGGCCGTCAACGCGATCGACGACATCGACGACATCGCATGGCAGTTTCTGTGTTCGCCCTACACCGACCGGCTGTACTGGGACTGGCCGCTGGACCGGCGCATCGACGCCTACCTGCGCCATCTCGATCGTGAGGACATCCTCAACGACGGAGCTGCCTACGGCACCCTGATCGAGCGGGTGATGGAGAACTTCCCCCGCGCCCGCCGCGACGGCAAACTCGACCGACACGTCTGAGGAGGCGGCGATGGACGACGACACCATCATCCACAAGGGACCCGCCGACCTGAAGGTCACTCCCAACCTCGACGACTATGAGCAAACCCGCGCCGCCTTCAGTTGGTCATCAGTACCCGATCCGTGCGCCGGAATGGGCGACGGCCTGTGCAACATCGCCTACGCGGCGGTGGACCGCCACGCCGACGGTGCGGAGTCCGGGCGCACCGCTCTGCGGTTCATCGCCGACGCCCCCGGGGCGGAGCAACTGAGCGCCCACGATGTCAGCTACGCCGAGCTCGGGCGCCTCACCCGGCAGTTCACCAACGTTCTGCGCGGATTGGGAATCGGCAAGGGCGACAAGGTCTTCGTCATCATGGGGCGCGTCCCCGAGCTCTACATCAGCATGCTCGGCGCGCTGCGCAACGGCAGCGTCGTCTCGCCGCTGTTCTCCGCATTCGGCCCGGAGCCCATCGAGACCCGGGTGAACATCGGCACCGCGGACGTGCTGGTGACCACCGCGCCGATCTACAAGCGCAAGATCGCCAAGATCCGCGATCAGATGCCCTCGGTCAAGCACGTCCTG
>NZ_JAFMJZ010000072.1 GCF_017853185.1 Mycolicibacterium sp. | reverse complement strand
CGGCACTGCGCAACTGCGCGCTGACCGTGCAGATCTCCACCAAGCTCAACCGCAGCCACGTCGTGCACGGCGGCACCGCACTGATCCTGCCAACCCTGGGTCGCACCGACCGCGATCTGATCGCGGGCCGCAAGCAGATGGTCTCGGTCGAGGACTCGATGTCGATGGTGCACCTGTCCCGCGGCGGGCTGGAACCGCCGAGCACCGAGGTCCGCAGCGAGGTGGAGATCGTCTGCCGGATCGCCCGCGCCGCACTCGGGCCGGCACACCCGGTGCCGTGGGAGGGTTTCGCGGCCGACTACGACACCATCCGCGACGAGATCGCCGCGGTGATTCCAGGTTGCGCGGATTACAACCGCCGGGTCCGCGAACCCGACGGATTCCAGATGCCGCACCCGCCGCGCGACGCCCGCGAATTCCCCACCGCCACCGGCAAAGCCAACTTCGCCGTCAATGGGCTGCAGTGGATTCCGGTCCCACCCGGACGGCTGATCCTGCAGACCCTGCGCAGCCACGACCAGTACAACACCACCATCTACGGCCTCGATGACCGCTACCGCGGCGTCAAGGGTGGCCGTCGGGTGGTGTTCGTCAACCCGTCCGACATCGCGTCATTCGGACTGACCGACGGCGACCGG
Source organism: Mycolicibacterium sp. (assembly GCF_017853185.1). Classification (GTDB taxonomy): domain Bacteria; phylum Actinomycetota; class Actinomycetes; order Mycobacteriales; family Mycobacteriaceae; genus Mycobacterium. The sequence goes on along the minus strand of NZ_JAFMJZ010000072.1, from coordinate 16,039 downwards.
GTCGATCTGGTCTCGGAGTTCACCGGTCCCGACGGCGTCGTCCAGGAACGCCGCGCCGAGGACTTCCTGGTGGTCCCGTACTCCACTCCGGTGGGCAACGCCGCGGCCTACTACCCGGAGACCAACCCGCTGGTGCCGCTGGATCATGTTGCGGCCAAGTCGAATACGCCGGCGTCGAAGTCGGTCGTTATCCGCCTCGAGAAGGTCTGATTCCGTGGGGCGGGTGACCGCACGGCGCCGGGTCAGCCAACTGCGCGCCGGGAACACCGCTGAACGCGTCGACACATTGGCGGTGGAGGAACCGCTGGAGATCCGGGTCGACGGATCGGCGGTCACGGTGACGATGCGCACCCCCGGTGCGGATTTCGAACTGGCACAGGGCTTTCTGCTCACCGAGGGACTGATCGGCGGACGCGACGACGTCGCACAGATCCGGTACTGCCAGGGGGCTGTGCCAAATCCCGGGTCGCTGCGCTCCGGCCCTCCGGACTCCGACGGCGTCAACTCCTACAACGTCCTGGACGTGACCCTGGCGCCCGGCGTACCCGCACCCGAGGTCGACGTCACCCGAAACTTCTACACCACCTCGTCCTGCGGGGTGTGCGGCAAGTCCTCACTGGAGGCGGTCCGGCTGAACAGCCGGCACTGTCCCGGCGATGATCCGACGACGGTCGCCGCGGCCGCACTGAGTGCGATGCCGGACCGGTTGCGCTCGGCGCAGAAGGTGTTCGACGCCACCGGCGGCCTGCACGGCGCCGCACTGTTCAGCGCCGACGGCGACATGCTGGCTGTCCGCGAGGACATCGGCCGGCACAACGCGGTGGACAAGGTGATCGGCTGGGCGCTGGAGAACGGGCGCAGCCCGGGGGCCGGGACGGTGCTGCTGGTCAGCGGACGGGCGTCGTTCGAGCTGACCCAGAAGGCGGTGATGGCCGGCATTCCGATCCTGGCCGCGGTGTCGGCGCCGTCGTCACTGGCGGTGGATCTGGCCGCGCAGTCCGGGCTGACCCTGGTGGCGTTCCTGCGCGGTGACTCGATGAACGTCTACAGCCGCGGCGACCGGGTCGTCTGAGCTTGGGTCGCCTGAGCTTGGGTCGCCTGAGCTTGGGTCGCCTGAGTTTCGGCCATGACCTCGCGGTACTTGGTGTAGCCGCTGCCCATCGTCAGCGCCAGTGCGCTGAGCGTCAGGGCCGAGAGCACCGCCCCACCGCTGGCCGAGTCGAAGGGTCCGGCTTCGTTGTGGAAGAAGCTCACCACGATGTAGGCCGCGAGGAACACCCACACCGCACCGATCGACCGGCCGGCCTCCCCGGCTCGGATCTGCGCCAGCGCGGTGAGGTTGCGCGCGTGGAAAGCCCACACCGTCGTCAGGTACATGCACACCGCGTGCATGGCGAAGGCCAGCAGCAGCATCGCGTCCGGCGCGTTGCCCATCCCTTTGACGTTCATCATCGCCATCCCGAAGACGATCCAGACGTCGAGCGCGAAGAAGGTCGCCAGCACCACCCAGCCGGCCTGTGTGATGACCGCCCATGAAACCCCGGCCGCCATCGCGCCGCACAGGGTGATGAGCAGACCCAGCGCACCGAGCACACTCATCCCGGCTCCGCACCCGGTATCGCCGTCGACGGTGGCGAACACGCTGGCCCCGAAGACCACCAGACCCGCGAGGAGAACGGCGAGCGCCCCCACCACGACACCGCGGCTGCCGAACGTCGTGTTCACCCAGCGGCTGAACCACCGCTCCGTATCGGTCGGATACCGGCGGGAGATGACGAAGATGATCGACGCCGCGGCGAGCGGAATCACGAACTGACCGGCCGCCTGGACGAGGTCCAGCGCGGAGTGCACCGCGAATCGGGTGGAGCAGGTCATCAGGAAAAGTTCAGCGCGGAGTGCAGGGAGTTAAGCGCTCTTGTCCCGGCGCTCGGTGCGAGAAGACTTGCGCGGCACGATGGTCGGCAGCACGTTGTCCTCGACGGTCTCCTTGGTCACCACGACCTTGGCGACGTCGTCGCGGCTGGGGATGTCGTACATCACCGGCAGCAGGACTTCCTCCATGATGGCACGCAGGCCGCGGGCACCGGTGCCACGATGGATCGCCTGATCGGCGATCGCGTCGAGAGCGTCGTCCTCGAACTCCAGCTCCACATTGTCCATCTCGAACAGCCGGGTGTACTGCTTGACCAACGCGTTCTTCGGCTCGGAGAGGATCTTGACCAGAGATTCCTTGTCCAGGTTGGTCACCGAGGCGACCACCGGCAGGCGGCCGATGAACTCGGGGATCAGACCGAACTTGATCAGGTCCTCCGGCATCACCTCGGAGAAGTGATCCTGGGTGTCGATCTCGGCCTTGGACTTCACCTCGGCGCCGAAACCCAGGCCGCGCTTGCCGATCCGGTCGGACACGATCCGCTCGAGACCGGCGAACGCACCCGCGACGATGAACAGCACGTTGGTGGTGTCGATCTGGATGAATTCCTGGTGCGGGTGCTTGCGCCCACCCTGCGGAGGCACCGAGGCCTGGGTGCCCTCGAGGATCTTCAGCAGCGCCTGCTGCACGCCCTCGCCGGAGACGTCCCGGGTGATCGACGGGTTCTCGCTCTTGCGGGCGATCTTGTCGACCTCGTCGATGTAGATGATGCCGGTCTCGGCGCGCTTCACGTCGAAGTCGGCGGCCTGGATGAGCTTGAGCAGAATGTTCTCGACGTCCTCACCGACGTAGCCGGCCTCGGTCAGTGCGGTGGCGTCGGCGATCGCGAACGGAACGTTGAGCATCTTGGCCAGCGTCTGCGCCAGGTAGGTCTTGCCGCAGCCGGTCGGGCCCAGCATCAGGATGTTGGACTTGGCCAGCTCCACCGGCTCGGAACGGGGATCCCGCTTCTCGCCGGCCTGGATGCGCTTGTAGTGGTTGTAGACCGCGACGGCCAGGGTGCGCTTGGCGGTGTCCTGCCCGATGACGTAGTTCTCCAGGAAGTCCCGGATCTCGGCCGGCTTGGGCAACTCATCGAGTTTGACATCGTCGCTGTCGGCGAGTTCCTCTTCGATGATCTCGTTGCACAGGTCGATGCACTCGTCGCAGATGTAGACGCCGGGACCCGCGATGAGCTTCTTCACCTGCTTCTGACTCTTTCCGCAGAAAGAGCATTTGAGCAGGTCACCGCCGTCTCCGATGCGCGCCATGGTGGTGGGCCCTACTTCCTTCGCACGGTTGTGTCGCTAGGTCTGATTCGACGCTACCCGCTGCCTCGATAACCCTCGACCGATAGAGGCGAATAGCGTCGTTGGTATTCGAGAACATATCCCGTCGTCAGTCTCCGGCAGCGGCGACGCGACGCGCGTGGCTCTGGCGTGTCGCGCCCGTTACCGAAGCGGGACCACTCAGGAGGGCTGCGCGGACAGCTTCCGGTAGGCCAGCACGGTGTCGATGATCCCGTATTCCTTGGCCGCCTCGGCGGTGAGGATCTTGTCGCGATCGGTGTCCTTGCGGATGACGGCCGCATCCTTGCCGGTGTGACGCGCCAGCGTCTCCTCCATCAGGGTGCGCATCCGCTCGATCTCGGCGGCCTGGATCTCCAGATCGGAGAACTGACCCTGGATGACGCCGCCCAGAGAGGGCTGGTGGATCAGGATCCGGGCGTTGGGCAGCGCCAGGCGCTTGCCCGGGGTGCCGGCCGCCAGCAGCACCGCCGCCGCCGACGCGGCCTGCCCGAGGCAAACCGTCTGGATGTCGGCGCGGACGTACTGCATGGTGTCGTAGATCGCCATCAGCGAGGTGAACGAACCACCCGGCGAGTTGATGTACATGGTGATGTCGCGATCGGGATCCAGCGACTCCAGCACCAGCAACTGGGCCATGATGTCGTTGGCCGAGGCGTCGTCGACCTGCACGCCGAGGAAGATGATGCGCTCCTCGAACAGCTTGTTGTACGGGTTGGACTCCTTGACGCCCCAGCTGGAGTGCTCGACGAACGACGGCAGGATGTAGCGCGCCTGGGGTGTCATCCGCGGATCTGTGTAATCAGGCATTGTTCGCTCCCGAGATGTGCGCGCGGGTGATGACGTGGTCGACGAAGCCGTACTCCAGCGCCTCCTGGGCGGTGAACCAGCGGTCGCGGTCGGAGTCGGCCTCGATGCGCTCGATCGGCTGACCGGTGAACTCCGCGTTGAGCCGGAACATCTCCTTCTTGATCAAGGCGAACTGCTCGGCCTGGATCGCGATGTCGGCCGCACCGCCGGTGATGCCACCGAGCGGCTGGTGCATCAGGATCCGGGCGTGCGGCAGGGCGTAGCGCTTGCCCTTGGCGCCGGCGGCGAGCAGGAACTCGCCCATCGAGGCGGCCATGCCCATCGCGTAGGTGGCGACGTCGCACGGGGCCAGCACCATCGTGTCGTAGATGGCCATGCCGGCGCTGATCGAGCCGCCCGGGGAGTTGATGTAGAGCGAGATGTCCTTGGTGGGATCCTCGGCGGCCAGCAGCAGGATCTGCGCGCACAGCCGGTTGGCGATGTCGTCGTCGACCTGCGAGCCGAGGAAGATGATGCGCTCGGCGAGCAACCGCTCGTACACCGAATCCTGGAGGTTAAGCCCAGCAGCGCCGGAACGCATGTGAGTCACGACTTCATACCCGCTTTCTGAAAACTTTGAGTTCTGTTGACCCTAACCAACCAGGCCGTCGCGCACTTCCCGTGACGACGCGCTTTCGCTGTCGGCGTTATTCGCTCTCGGCGGCGGCTTCGTCAGCAGCGGCTTCGTCAACGGCCTTGGGGGTGCCGAAGAACTCGCTGGTGTCCACCACGTTGCCGTCGGTGTCGGTGACGGTGGCGGCCTCGACCACCGCGGCCACGGTCAGTCCGCGCCGGACGTCGGCGAACACCGCCGGCAGCTGGTTGTTCTGCTGCAGCAGCTGCAGCAGCTGCTGCGGCTCGATGCCGTACTGGCGGCTCATCAGCACCACCCGCTCGGTCAGGTCGTTCTGACCGACCTGGATGTCGAGCTTGTCGGCGATGGCGTCCATCAGCAGCTGGGTCTTGACGGCCTTCTCGGCGGCCTCGCGGTTGTCGGCGTCGAACTTCTCCCGGGAGCTGCCCTCGGCCTCGAGCGCCTCGGCCAGCTTGTCCTCGTCGTGGTCGAACGGGTGGATCGCGTTGTGCAGCGCGGCGTCGACCTGCGACTGGACGATGGCCTCCGGCAGCGGCACCTCGACGAGCTCGAGCAGCTTCTCCAGCGCGTTGTCGCGGATGGTCTCGGCCTGGTGGATGCGCTTGACCCGGCGCACCTGCTCGGTGAGGTTCTCCTTGAGCTCGGCCAGGGTGTCGAATTCGCTTGCCATTCCGGCGAACTCGTCATCGGCCTCGGGAAGCTCGCGCTCCTTGACGCTCTTGAGCGTCACGGTCACCTCGGCGTCCGCACCGGCGTGGTCGCCGGCCACCAGCTTGGTGGTGAAGGTCGCGGACTCGCCCTCCTTGAGCCCGACGATGGCGTTGTCGAGACCCTCGATCAGCTGACCGGAACCGACCTCGTGGGACAGCCCCTCGGTGCTGCCCTCGGGCAGGTCCTCACCGTTGACCGTGGCGGACAGGTCGATGGAGACGAAGTCGCCGGTCTTGGCGGCCCGCTCGACACCCTTGAGGGTGCCGAACCGGGCGCGCAGCGACTCCAGTTCGGCCTCGACCTCGTCGTCGGCGACCTCGATCGGGTCCACCGAGATCTTCAGCGTGTCCAGCTCGGGCAGCTTGATGTCGGGGCGGACGTCGACCTCGGCGGTGAACACCAGGTGCTCGCCGTCCTCGATCTTGGTGACGTCGATGTCGGGCTGGCCGATCGGGTTGAGCTCGTTGGCCGTCACGGCTTCGCTGTAGCGGGCCGGCAGCGCGTCGTTGACCACCTGGTCGAGCACGGCGCTGCGGCCGACACGGGCCTCGAGCAGCTTGGCCGGGGCCTTACCGGGCCGGAAGCCGGGCAGCCGCACCTGCTGGGCCAGCTGCTTGTAGGCGCGCTCGAAATCAGGCGCGAGTTCCGTGAAGGGCACCTCCACGTTGATGCGAACCCGGGTCGGGCTCAACTTCTCGACGGTGCTCTTCACGGTGGTGCTCCTCAGGTCGTCTGAACGTCTGCGTCTTGGGCGTGTCGGGGTGACAGGATTTGAACCTGCGGCCTTCCGCTCCCAAAGCGGATGCGCTACCAAGCTGCGCTACACCCCGCTGCTGCTCGCGCCAGCGATCCTACGGCCCTTGCGGGGTCCGATTGGAATCGGACCGGCGTACGCCGGTACATTTGGGCACGCGCAAGCAAGCGGGCGTAGCTCAATGGTAGAGCCCTAGTCTTCCAAACTAGCTACGCGGGTTCGATTCCCGTCGCCCGCTCCACACCCCGGCCCGGCTGCCCGAGAGGGCATCCGGGGGGGCATCGGGCCTGGTAACGACACGGTCGCGGTTCAGCCGCGATTGGTCTCACAGCTTCTATGGCTATCTTCGCGACCGTAGATTCGTGGTCTGTTCCCATCTCCGGGACGTCCGACCCAGAGGGGCCCAGGAATGCGAGAGATTCCGTTCGGCGGCGATTGCGCCGCCGGCTTCGAGACGGTCCGGGACGCCTTCGAGACGAACTTCACCCACCACAACGAGGTCGGCGCCGCGGTCGCGGTCTGGGTCGACGGCGATCTGGTGGTCAACCTGTGGGGTGGCTACTCCGACGCCCGGCGCCGGCGGCACTGGCGGGAGAACACCCTGGCCAGCGTCTTCTCCGGGACCAAGGGACTGACCAGCACCTGCGTGCACCTGCTGGCCGACCGCGGCGAGATCGACCTGGACGCGCCGGTGGCGCAGTACTGGCCGGAGTTCGGTCAGGCCGGCAAGCAGGACGTCACCGTCGCGCAGGTGCTCGGACACCGCTCCGGGGTGATCGCCCCGCGCACCCGGATGGAGCCGAGCCAGACCACCGACTGGGACCTGGTCTGCGACCGACTGGCCGCCAGCGAACCCTGGTGGAAGCCGGGCACCGCGCAGGGCTACCACATGGTGAGCTTCGGGTTCATCCTCGGCGAGGTGGTGCGCCGGGTCACCGGACGCACCATCGGCGAGTACCTGCGCCGCGAGATCGCCGAACCGATGGGCATCGACGTCCACATCGGCCTGCCCGACTCCGAACACCAGCGGTGCGCGGAGATGGTCAACAAGCCGCACATCCGCGACGTCCTGGCCAACGGCGGAGCGCCGGGACATCCGCAGTCGCTGGCCGAACACCCGATGGCCGGCCTGTCGGTGGCGATGGGGTTCGTCCCCGACGACGAGGTCGGGTCCGACGACATCGCGCTGTGGCGCCGCAGCGAATTCCCGGGCACCAACGGACATGTGTCGGCCCTGGGGCTGGCGACGTTCTACAACGGACTTGCCCAGGAGAAGCTGCTGACCGCGGAGCATCTGCAGAAGGTGCGCGTCTCCCAGGGCGGTTTCGACCCCGACGTCATCCTCGGCCCGCGGGTGGCCGACCACGGCTGGGGTCTGGGCTACATGCTCAACCAGCGCGGGGTGGCCGGCCCGAACCTCGGCAGCTTCGGCCACGGCGGATCCGGCGGCTCCTACGGCTTCGTCGACCTGGAGAACCGGATCGGCTACGCCTACGTGATGAACTACTTCGACGCCACCAAGTGCAACGCCGACCCGCGCAGCACGTCGCTGAGCGACGAGGTGTACCGCATCATCGGGGCCGTGTAACCGGCAAATTCCCAACCGGCTGCGGTCCCCCGCGCCGTCGGTAGTGTGGTCGCCATGAACGGTGTCCTGCTGCTGCTCCTGATCGTCGTCATCGGCGCCATCGCGTTGGCGATGATGAGTTCGTCCCGCGCCTCGGGCAGCCGCAACGCGGCCAGCCTGGCCGATGCCAAGGCCGACGCCCGCCGGGTGATCGAACGCCTCGGCGGCCAGGTGCTGAACCTGACCGGCACCGACGCAGCCTCGCAGCAGGCGATGGCGGATGCCTCGGAGCGGTTCACCGCGGCCTCCTCCCAGATCGAGCAGGCGACCACCACCAAGCAGGCGCTGCTGGCCAAGGAGAGCGCCCTGGAGGGGCTGTACTACGTGCGGGCCGCCCGCACCGCGATGGGGATGGACCCCGGTCCCGAGTTGGAGTCGATCGCCGGCCAGAAGTCGGCCGGCACCGTGACCGAGGACCGCCGCATCGAATTCGAGGGCCGTCAGATCGAGGCCTCCCCCACTGCGACGCAGCGCACCCCGAACTACTACCCGGGTGGCCGGGTGGCGGGCCGCCCGGTGCCCGCCGGTTGGTACTCCGAACCGTGGTGGCAGTCGGCCCTGCGCACCGGCGCCTGGACCATGGGTTCGGTGTTGCTGTTCGACGCGATGTTCTCCGGCATGCACGGCGTCGGCTACAACGCCTCGGCGTTCGAGAACGGCTACGGGTCCGGCTTCGAGCAGGGGTACGACCAGGGGTACGACCAGGGCATGGACGCCGGCAACGACGGTGGCGGCTTCGACGGTGGCGGCGCTGACGGCGGGGGCGACTTCGGCGGTGGATTCGACGGCGGCGGCTTCGGGGGCGGCGACTTCGGCGGCGGCGACTTCGGCGGCGGCGATTTCGGCGGGTTCGACTTCTAGGGTTCTATCCCTGGCAGGCCGGGCACCAGAACAGGTTCCGGCCCTCCAGCACCGCGGTCCGCACCGGCGTTCCGCACATCCGGCAGGGTTCACCGGCCCGGCGGTAGACATAGGTGCGCGGCCGGTTCGGCCCGTACGACGGCGCCCCGTGGTCGTCCTCGGGACGCACCACGACGATCCGGCCCCGTCGCACGCCGACCTTCATCAGATCGACCAGATCGGCCCAGACCGCGAGGAACTCCGACTCGTCGATGTCGCGGCCCGGCCGGTACGGGTCGATGCCATGCCGGAACAGCACCTCGGCGCGATAGACGTTGCCCACCCCGGCCACCACCGACTGATCCATCAGCAGCGCGCCGATCGTCTTGCGGGACTTGGTGATCCGGGCCCACGCCGCGGCCGGGTCGGCGTCGGCGCGCAGCGGGTCCGGGCCGAGCCGATCGAGGATCGCCGACACCTGGGCCTCGTCGAGCACCTCACACGCGGTCGGGCCGCGCAGATCGGTGCCGTAGTCGGCGCCGACGATCCGCATCCGCACCTGCCCGACCGGTTCGGGCATCGGCGTGCGGGACTCGCGGAACGTTCCGTACAGCCCGAGGTGGACGTGCACGAACGGGCCGCCCTCGTACTGGTGAAAAAGGTGCTTGCCCCACGCCGAGGACTTCGTCAGCACCCGGCCGTCGACGACGGCGGCGTCGGCAAACCGGCCCTGCGGGCTCGACACCCGAACGGGGGCGCCGGCGAAGCGGCGCTGATGCAACCGGGCCAGCCGGTGCAGCGTGTGCCCCTCAGGCAAGAGCTAGGCGCCGGGGACCGGCGGCGCCACCCGGGTGCGATCGAACTCCGAGAGGATGTCGATCCGGCGCTGATGGCGGGGAGCCTCCGACCACGGAGTGGTCAGGAAGGCGTCGACGATCTTCAGCATCTCTTCTTCGGTGTGCATCCGGCCGCCGATGCCGATCAGCTGGGCGTTGTTGTGCTCGCGGGCCAGCTTGGCGGTCTCGACGCTCCAGGCCAGTGCGCAGCGGGCGCCGGGCACCTTGTTGGCGGCGATCTGCTCGCCGTTGCCCGAACCACCCAGGACGATGCCCAGGCTGCCCGGGTCGGCCACCGTGCGTTCGGCCGCGGCGATGCAGAACGCCGGGTAGTCGTCGTCGGCGTCGTAGCTGAACGCCCCGCAGTCGATCGGCTCGTGGCCGGCCTTGGTCAGGTGCTCGATGATGGCTTTTTTGAATTCGAAACCGGCGTGATCGCCGCCGAGGTAGACGCGCATGGCGGCCATTCTGTCAGTCGAACTCAGGCGCCTCGGTACGGGTGCGCTTGAGCTCCCAGAAGTGCGGATAGTCGGCCAGGATCACCGAGGCGTCCCACAGCTTCCCGGCCTGCTCACCGCGCGGGATCTTCGACAGCACCGGGCCGAAGAAGGCCACCCCGTTGACGTGGATCGTCGGAGTCCCGACGTCCTTGCCGACGGCGTCCATGCCGGCGTGGTGGCTGGCGCGCAGGGCCTCGTCGAAGGAGGTGTCCTCGGCGGCGGCGGCGAGTTCGGCCGGCAGGCCGGCCTCGGCCAGCGACTCGGCGATGACCTGCTCGAGATTCTTGTTGTCCTGGTTGTGGATTCGGGTGCCCATGGCGGTGTAGATCGGCCCCAGCACCCCGTCGCCGTGGGCCTGCTGCGCCGCGATGGCCACCCGGACCGGGCCCCAGGCCTTCTTCATCAGCTCCAGGTACTGCTCGGGCAGATCGCGTCCCTCGTTGAGCACCGCGAGGCTCATCACGTGGAAGTGCACGTCGATGTCGCGGACCTTCTCCACCTCGAGGATCCACCGGGAGGTGATCCAGGCCCACGGGCACAGCGGGTCGAACCAGAAGTCGGCGCGCGAGTTGCTCATGGTCTCCAGGATAGGTTGGAGCGCGTGCTTCCGAATCTGACCCGCAATGAGGCCGTCGAGCGCGCGGCGCTGATCACCGTCGACAACTACTCGATCGAACTCGACCTGACCACCGGCGACAAGGAGTTCCGCTCCACCACCACGGTGCGTTTCGAGGCGCTGCCGGGCGCGGACACCCACATCGACCTGGCGGCCGACCGGGTGCACAGCGCGGTGCTCAACGGCCACGCCATCGACACCTCGGAGTACGACGAGTCCCGGGGCATCCCGCTGATCGGCCTGGCCCACGACAACGTCCTGGTGGTGGAAGCCGACTGCCGGTACTCCAACACCGGTGAGGGCCTGCACCGCTTCGTCGACCCGGTGGACGGGCACGTGTACCTCTACTCGCAGTTCGAGACCGCCGACGCCAAGCGGATGTTCACCTGCTTCGACCAGCCCGACATCAAGGCCACCTTCGACGTCGTGGTCACCGCCCCGGCGCACTGGCAGGTGATCTCCAACGGAGCGACCGTCGCCGTCGAGGAGCGCGGGGAGAAGAAGGTGCACACCTTCGCCACCACCCCGCTGCTGAGCACCTACCTGGTCGCCCTGATCGCCGGGCCGTACTCGCGCTGGGACGACACCTACACCGACTCCCACGGCGAGATCCCGCTCGGCCTGTTCTGCCGGGAGTCGTTGGCACCCTTCATGGATCACGAGCGGTTGTTCACCGAGACCAAGCAGGGCTTCGACTTCTACCATCGCAACTTCGGCGTGCCGTATGCGTTCGGCAAGTACGACCAGTTGTTCGTCCCGGAGTTCAACGCCGGGGCGATGGAGAACGCCGGAGCGGTGACCTTCCTCGAGGATTACGTCTTCCGCAGCAAGGTGACCCGCGCCTCCTACGAGCGCCGGGCCGAGACCGTGCTGCACGAGATGGCGCACATGTGGTTCGGCGACCTGGTCACCATGCGGTGGTGGGACGACCTGTGGCTCAACGAGTCCTTCGCCACCTTCGCCTCGGTGCTGTGTCAGGCCGGCGCCACCGAGTACACCGAGGCCTGGACCACCTTCGCCAACGTCGAGAAATCGTGGGCCTACCGGCAGGACCAGTTGCCGTCGACCCACCCGATTGCCGCGGACATCCCCGACCTGCACGCCGTGGAGGTGAACTTCGACGGCATCACCTACGCCAAGGGCGCCAGCGTGCTCAAGCAGTTGGTGGCCTATGTCGGACTGGAGCACTTCCTGGCCGGACTGCGGGACTACTTCACCGCGCACGCCTTCGGCAACGCCACCTTCGACGACCTGCTCGGCGCACTGGAGAAGGCCTCCGGCCGCGACCTGTCGGACTGGGGCCGGCAGTGGCTCAAGACCACCGGCCTCAACAGCCTGCGCCCGGAGTTCGAGGTGGACGCATCGGGGCGGTTCACCCGCTTCGTGATCCGTCAGGGCGGGGCCGCACCGGGGGCCGGTGAGACCCGGGTGCACCGGCTGGCCGTCGGGATCTACGACGACGACGGTTCCGGCAAGCTGGTCCGGACCTACCGCGAGGAGCTCGACGTCACCGGCGAGATCACCGAAGTGGCTGCGCTGCAAGGGGTCTCGCGAGGAAAGCTGATCCTGGTCAACGACGACGACCTGACCTACTGCTCGATGCGGCTCGATCCCGATTCATTGGGCCTCGCTCTCGAGCGCATCGCCGACATCGCCGAACCACTGCCCCGCACCCTGGTGTGGTCGGCGGCCTGGGAGATGACCCGCGACGCCGAACTCAAGGCCCGCGACTTCGTCGCACTCGTGTGCCGCGGCGTGCACGCCGAGACCGAGGTCGGGGTGGCCCAGCGGCTGCTGCTGCAGGCGCAGACCGCACTGGGCGCCTACGCCGAACCGGCCTGGGCCGCGAACGAGGGCTGGCCGGCCTTCGCCGACCGGCTGCTGGAACTGGCCCGCGCCGCCGAGGCCGGATCGGATCACCAGCTGGCGTTCGTCAACGCGCTGTGCACGTCCGTGTTGTCGACGAAGCACCTGGTGCTGCTGGCCGACCTGCTCGACCACGACCCGGCCGGTCACGGGCTGCCCGGACTCGTCGTCGACACCGACCTGCGCTGGCGGATCATCACCAAGCTGGCGGCCGGCGGCCGGATCGACGCCGACGGACCGCAGACGCCGTTCATCGACGCCGAGGCGCGCCGCGACCCGACCGCGGCCGGTAAACGGCACGCCGCGGCCGCCGCGGCCGCCCGCCCGCAGGAGGCGGTCAAGCACGGCGCCTGGCGCGAGGTGATCGAGGACGACACCCTGGCCAACGCCACCGCGCGGGCGATCATCATGGGCTGGATGCAGCCCGGCCAGTCCGACCTGCTGGCGCCCTACACCAAGCAGTACTTCGAGACGATCTCCAGCGTGTGGGAACGGCGGTCCAGCGAGGTGGCCCAGACCGTGGTGGTGGGCCTGTATCCGTCGTGGGATATCAGCCGCGAGGGACTGGCGGCCGCCGACTGGTTCCTGGGCGGCCTGCACGTGCCGCCGGCGTTGCGCCGACTGGTGCTCGAGGGCCGGGCCGGGGTCGAGCGGTCGCTGAAGGCCCGGGAGTTCGACGCCCGCTAACTGTTCGGTCTGGCCTAGCCGTTCGGACGAGCAACGCCTGCCGACATCACCCGAACGGCACTGACCAGACCGTCGATCAGGTTGCCCCGGGCGAACGACGCGGCCGCCGCCGAGACGCCCAGCGGGGCGGCGGACTCGATGCCGCGGCCGCGCAGATCGGCGCCGTAGACCACCTCGATGCTGTGCTGATCCGGCGAGACCGCCAGCAGCACCGCATTGTTGGGCGTCGGCACATCGGCCAGGATCGCCCGGGCGCGCGCCGCCGGGTCCGCCCCGAGATCGCCGACGTAGACAGCGAAGCGGGCCTTGGACTGGCGGGTGCCCTCGGTGAGCGCTCCGTCGAGGGTGACCAGATCCTTGGTCGAGAACGGGTACTGCTGGGTGGCCTGCACCACCGCGATCTCACCAGCGGCCACTTGCGCCACCTCCCACGTTCAGTGCGTGTCCGTGCCCATGCCCGCTACCCGGGACGGCCTCGTCGACCGCCGCCCACAGAATCGGGGCGTGCGTCCACGGCTGAGACAGCGTGTACTCGGCCGGGCGGTCACCCGTACGGCGGTAGATGAGGAACACCACCAAGGCCGCCAGGGCCACCGGTATCGCATGCAGAAGGCCAGTAGGCATGAGCAAAACCGTAGCGCAGCCTCAGGCGGCGCCCTCGCCCAGATACCGCACCCAGGCCGGGTCCAGCTCCTTGACGTTGCACAACAGCCGCCAGTGCTGGCCCTTCGGCGAGGTCGGCACCAGCCGGAGCGTCCACCCCAGTTCGGTGAGCAGCTTGTCGGCCTTGCGGTGGTTGCAGGCCGAACAGGCCGCGACGCAGTTCTCCCAGGTGTGCTCGCCACCGCGACTGCGCGGCACGACGTGGTCCACCGTGTCGGCCTTGCCGCCGCAGTATGCGCAGCGGAACCGGTCCCGGTGCATCAGCGCCGCCCGGGTCATCGGGATCCTGGCCCGGTAGGGCACCCGGATGTAGGTCCGCAGCCGGATCACCGACGGCACCACGATCTGCCGGTTGGCCGAATGGATGACGGGTCCGGACGGGTCGTCGTGCACCACGTCGGCCTTGCCGCACAGCAGCATCACCACCGCCCGCCGGATCGGCAGCGCGGTCAGAGGTTCGTAGGTCGCGTTGAGCAACAGCACCCGGCGGTGGCCCCAGACCGACACTTCGGTGGGAGTCGCAACGTGGCTTTCGACGCTGTGCAGGCCGTGAGCAGCTACCGACCCGGCTTTCGCCGTGCTCCGCTTCCGCTGCACCATGCGCCCTCCGCAGACCAGTGCACCACGGATCGGCCCCGATCGCACGCGTATTCCGGTCGTGTTCAATGGTGGCGTGACTGGTGGTGCATCAGAGACTCCGCAGACCTTCTACGACGCGGTGGGCGGGGCCGAGACCTTCCGCACCATCGTGTCGCGCTTCTACGAGCTGGTGCGCGACGACGAGGTGCTGCGTCCGATGTACCCCGCCAAGGACCTGCAGGGCGCCGAGGACCGGCTGCGGATGTTCCTCGAGCAGTACTGGGGCGGGCCCCGGACCTACTCCGACCAACGCGGCCATCCCCGGCTGCGGATGCGGCACGCGCCTTACAAGGTGGGGCCGATCGAGCGGGACGCCTGGCTGCGGTGCATGCACACCGCGGTGGCCTCGATCGACGCCGAGACCCTCGACGAGGAGCACCGCCGCGAACTGCTCGGCTATCTGGAGATGGCCGCGCAGCACATGGTCAACTCCCAGTTCTGATTCGGCCCGGTTCTAACCCACCAGCAGGTTCAGCGGATCGCCGCGGCGGCGGAAGACCGAACCGAACCGCGCGTCGATGCGCAGCCAGGCCGGCAGCGCGCGGACCCGCACCACGTCCCCATCACCTGTCGGCCCATCGCCCGCCGGCCCGGCGCCGTCGGTCATGAAGCCCATCGCCGCGAGCGCCAGCACGCACCGCAGCGGAACCTTCACCTCGAGACCCGGCGCATGGACGTCGAGCACCTCGGAATCCAGCAGCGAGGCCGGCGGGCCCTGCGGGCCGCCGTGTTCGCGGGCCAGGTCGGCACCCTGGCGGGCCAACTCGGTGAACACCTCGGTGGGCACGTCGTCGACGTGGACGAATCCGGTCTCCGGGGGCAGCGCCGCGCGCCACGCCGAGTCCATCGGGAAGCCCGCGTCGACCTCCGCCGCCCCGCCGGTCAATCCACCGAGGAGTTGATCGGCGGCACAGGTGAAGTCGGGCACCTCGAGACTGCCGGCCACCACGCGTGCGGCCAGCAAGTCGAACCCGGTGGCCACCCAGGCGCCGACGAGTCCGTCGGCCCGGGTCCGCAGCCGGATCACGGCGGCCGCATCGAGACGCAGTGCGCGCTCGGCGAAGACGGCGAGGTCGCGGCGCTGGGTGGGGTCCGGGATGCGCAGGCTGGTCATCGAAGCCAGCGCTGCAGGTACTCCCGATGCGTGGGCGACAGCCGGACCAGCCGTTGCTCCTCGATGTGCACGGCCGCGAGTTGGGTCTCGGCGATCACCGCGGGCTTGGAGTCGGGCGCGGCGTTGACCGACCGCACCTCGTAGCCGATGGTGAAGTCCACCGCGCGCAACCGCTTGGTCCACATCGTGACCTGAAGGGGCGAATCCACAAGGCGCAGTTGACCTTTGTAGAGCACCTGAACCTCGTGGATCAGCAGGCCGATGGTCTCCACATCGTCGGCGAACGGCTCACGCAGGAAGTCGACCCTGGCCTCTTCCAGGATCGTCACCATCGTGGCGTGGTTGATGTGCTGGTACATGTCGATATCCGACCAGCGCACCCGCACGCCGGTGGTGAAGCCTGCACTCACTTGTCAGCCACTCGTCCCCGTCTCAGCCATTGGTCCCCGTCTCAGCCATTGGTCCCTGTTCCGGTCGTTCGGGTCATGCTGCGGATCTGCCGGGCCGCCACCGACAGGGTGGC
>NZ_JAFMJZ010000227.1 GCF_017853185.1 Mycolicibacterium sp. | reverse complement strand
AGGCCGCCGGGGGGAAGGCTGTGGAGCACCGTTTCGTCGGGTTGTTCACCGGCGCGGCGATGAGCGCCAACGTCCTGGAGATCCCGCTGATCGCCGACCGGGTCCGGGAAGCGCTGGCGATGTCCCACGACGACCCGAGCCACCCGGGACAGCTGGTGCTCGACATCATCCAGGCCATCCCGCGTCCGGAACTGTTCGCCCTCGACGGCCACCAGTTGCTCGAACTGGCCAACTCGGTCATCGACCTCGGTTCGCGCCGGCGCACGCTGCTGTTCCTGCGCGCCGACCGGCTCGGCCACTTCGTATCCTGCCTGGTCTATCTGCCTCGCGACCGTTACACCACCGCGGTGCGGCTGGCCATCCAGGACATCCTGGTCCGCGAATTCGGTGGCGTCAGCATCGACTACACCGCGCGAGTCACCGAATCACCTTGGGCCAGAGTCTATTTCACCGTCCGGTTGCCGGAGGGGCCCGACGGCCGGACGATCGACGCCGGCGAGGCCAACCGCGTCAGGATCCAGGACATGCTCTCCGAGGCGGCGCAGACCTGGGCTGACCGCATGCTGACCGCGGCCGGCGGCGTGCTCGGCCCCGAGGTCGCCGAGCACTACGCCACGACGCTGCCCGAGGAGTTCAAGCGGGCCGTCACCCCGGCCGAGGCCATCACCGACGTCGGCATCGTCGAGTCCCTGCAGCAGGATTCGGTGCGCCTACAACTCGAACCCGGCGGCAACGGCCGGGACGCCTTCCTGACCTGGTATCTCGGCGGTTGCTCGGCGTCGCTGAGCAGTCTGCTGCCGATGCTGCAGTGCATGGGCGTGCTGGTGCTCGAGGAACGGCCGTTCCTGGTGACCCGCCCGGACGGGCTGGAGGTGTGGATCTATCAGTTCACCATCCGGCTGGAGGAGACCATCCCGGACTTCGGCACCGGCGAGCAGTGGGAGCAGACGGCGCGGCGGTTCACCGATGCGGTGACCGCCATCTGGAACGGCCAGGTCGAGGTGGACCGGTTCAACGAACTCGTCCTGCGCGCCGGCCTGACCTGGCAGCAGGTCACCGTGTTGCGCGCCTACGCGAAGTACCTGCGCCAGGCGGCCTTCCCGTACAGCCAGTCCCACATCGAATCGGTCCTCAACGAGAACGCCGGCACGGCGCGCTCACTGGTGACGCTGTTCGAGGCGATGTTCGACCCGGAGGCCGCGGCCAAGGGTCTGGATGCCAAGGCGGCGGCACGGGCGGTCGCCTCCGACGTCGACGCCCTGACGAGTCTGGACACCGACCGGGTGTTGCGTGCCTTCGCCTCGATGATCGAAGCGACCCTGCGCACCAACTTCTATGTCACCGACCCGGGTTCGGCGCGGGCCCGAAACGTGTTGTCGGTCAAGGTCAATCCGGAACTGATCACCGAGCTTCCGCTGCCGCGGCCGAAGTTCGAGATCTTCGTCTACTCGCCCCGGGTCGAGGGTGTGCACCTGCGGTTCGGCCCGGTGGCCCGTGGCGGCCTGCGCTGGTCGGACCGTCGGGAGGACTTCCGCACCGAGGTCCTGGGCCTGGTCAAGGCCCAGGCGGTGAAGAACGCGGTGATCGTGCCGGTCGGCGCCAAGGGCGGCTTCGTGGTCAAGCAGCCCACCGACGACTTCCGGGCCGAGGGCGTCGAGTGCTACAAGCTTTTCGTCGCCGGCCTGCTCGACCTCACCGACAATGTCGTGTCGGGAGCCGTCGTGCCGCCCGCTGGCGTGGTACGCCGCGACGGCGATGACGCCTACCTCGTCGTCGCCGCCGACAAGGGCACCGCGACCTTCTCCGACATCGCCAACGGCGTCGCCGCCTCCTACGGTTTCTGGCTCGGCGACGCGTTCGCCTCGGGCGGCTCGGTGGGCTACGACCACAAGGCGATGGGCATCACCGCCAAGGGTGCGTGGGAGGCCGTCAAGCGGCACTTCCGCGAGATGGGCGTCGACACCCAGAGCGAGGACTTCACCGTCGTCGGCGTCGGCGATATGAGCGGTGATGTGTTCGGCAACGGCATGCTGCTGTCCAAGCACATCCGGCTGCTGGCCGCCTTCGACCACCGGCACATCTTCGTCGACCCGAATCCCGACTCCGCCCGGTCCTGGGTGGAGCGGCAGCGCCTGTTCGACCTTCCGCGATCGAGCTGGGAGGACTACGACTCCAGCCTGATCAGCGCCGGCGGCGGGGTGTTCAGCAGGCAGCAGAAGTCGATCCCGATCACCGAGCAGATGCGCGGGGCGTTAGGCCTAAATGATGGGGGCAGCGACGAGGGCGTCACCGAGATGACCCCGCCCGAACTGATGCGCGCCATCCTGCGCGCGCCGGTCGACTTGTTGTTCAACGGCGGCATCGGCACCTACATCAAGGCCGAGGTCGAGTCCGATGCGGCAGTCGGCGACCGCGCCAACGACGCCGTGCGGGTCAACGGGAATCAGTTGCGCGCCAAGGTGATCGGCGAGGGCGGCAACCTCGGTGTCACCGCTCTGGGCCGGATCGAGTTCGACCTGTGCGGTGGCCGGGTCAACACTGACGCGATGGACAACTCCGCGGGCGTCGACTGCTCCGACCACGAGGTCAACATCAAGATCCTGGTCGACTCGCTGGTCGGCGCCGGCCGTGTCGAGGCCGGCGAACGCACCGCGCTGCTGGCGTCGATGACCGACGAGGTGTCGCGTCTGGTGCTGACCGACAACAGCGATCAGAACGACCTGATGGGAACCAGCCGGGCCACCGCCGCCGGGATGCTCAGCGCGCACGCCCGCCAGATCGGTGAACTCGAGGAGCGCCGTGATCTCAACCGCGAGCTGGAGGCGCTGCCGACCAACAAGGAGATCCGCCGCCGCGCGGATCTCGGCATCGGCCTGACCTCGCCGGAGCTGGCCACCCTGATGGCGCACGTCAAACTGGCGCTCAAGGACGAGGTGCTGGCCACCGATCTGCCCGACCAGGAGGTGTTCGCGGCGGGTCTGCCGGGGTACTTCCCGGCCCAACTCGGTGATCGCTTCACCGACGAGATCCGCAACCACCAGCTGCGCCGGGAGATCATCACCACCGTTCTGGTCAACAACGTCGTCAACATCGGCGGCATCGCCTACGCGTATCGGGTCACTGAGGACGCCGGCGTGGGCTACGTCGACGCGGTGCGGGCTTTCGCCGCCGCGGACGCCATCTTCGGCATCGAGGGGATCTGGCGCAGCATCCGCACCGCCGGCGACAACGGCGTTCCGGTGGCGACGACCGACCGGATGACCCTGGATCTGCGCCGGCTGCTGGACCGCGCGGCCCGCTGGCTGCTGAACTACCGGCCGCAACCGCTCGCGGTGGGAGCCGAGATCAACCGGTTCGCTGTCAAGGTGGCCGCGCTGAGCCCGCTGATGCCGCAATGGCTGCGTGGTGACGACAAGGTGGTGGTGGCAAGGGAAGCCGGCGATTTCACCGCCCACGGTGCACCCGAAGATCTGGCCTACACGGTGGCCGCGGGCCTCTACCGCTACAGCCTGCTCGACGTCATCGACATCGCCGATATCGTCGAACTCGATCCGGCCGAGGTGGCCGACACCTATTTCGCGCTGATGGACTACCTCGGCACGGATGGTCTGCTGACGGCGGTGTCGAACCTCCCGCGTGATGACCGCTGGCATGCGCTGGCCCGGCTGGCGGTGCGCGACGACATCTATGGTTCACTGCGCGCGCTGTGTTTCGACGTCCTCGCGGCGGGGGAGACCGGGGAGACCGGCGAAGAGAAGATCGCCGAGTGGGAGCGCAGCAACGCGTCACGGATCGAGCGGGCGCGCCGGACGCTGACCGAGATCCGCGACGGTGACGGCCGCGATCTGGCCACCCTGTCGGT
>NZ_JAFMJZ010000071.1 GCF_017853185.1 Mycolicibacterium sp. | reverse complement strand
CCCTCACCCTCGCGGATGAGGCCGAGCAGGATGTGCTCGGTGCCGATGTAGTTGTGGCCCAGCTGCAGCGCCTCCCGCAGGGACAGCTCCAGCACCTTCTTGGCGCGCGGCGTGAACGGGATGTGCCCGGACGGCGCCTGCTGGCCCTGGCCGATGATCTCCTCGACCTGGGAGCGCACACCCTCCAGCGAGATCCCGAGGGACTCCAGCGACTTGGCGGCGACGCCCTCGCCCTCGTGGATCAGGCCGAGCAGGATGTGTTCGGTGCCGATGTAGTTGTGGTTGAGCATCCGGGCTTCTTCCTGAGCCAGGACGACAACCCTGCGTGCGCGGTCGGTAAATCTCTCGAACATCGGTGGTTACCTGCTTCCCTCACCTGGGTGCCGCGATGGGCAGCGCGCACCTGACTGTCCACTGTAGTGGGCGGCCGACGGGAGTGTTCTCCCCAGTTCGCAGTGCCCGCCCACAGCCGGTGGACACAGCAATCCAACGCAGCGGGGGAGGAAACCTTTCCCGGTCCGGCCGGCGCTTCGCGCGCAGCGAAAACCGGGCCCCTTTTTCAGGGGCTATTCAGGGTCCGGCTGTCAGCCGGCGGCGTGGAAAGCCTCGATGATCTCGGCCGGAATGCGGCCGCGGGTGGACACCTTGTGGCCGTTACGGCGGGCCCATTCCCGGATGGCAGCGCTCTGCTCGCGGTCGATCGAGGCCCGGCCGCGGCCCGGGGCGGCACCCGGACGGCCACGACGGCGGCCGCCGACCCGGCGCCCGGCGTCGATCCACTGCTTGAGATCCTCACGGATTTTCTTGGCATTCCTGGCCGAAAGGTCGATCTCGTAGCTGACGCCGTCAATCGAGAATTCAACCGTTTCGTCGGCTGGTCCCTCGCCGTCGAAATCGTCGACGAGCGTGACGGTCACTTTTTTGGCCATGATTCCTCAGTTTGTCCGGTCAGCGCCTATTTCGGCGCAACATTCTGTTGTCGCCAATGTGCCATAACTCAAGCCGAAATTACAACGCCAATTGAATCGGCGCAGTTCAGTTGCCGTGCCGCTTCACAATGGGGAACAAAACCGTCTCGCGAATTGACAGTCCGGTCAGCGCCATCAGCAACCGGTCAAGTCCCATTCCGGTGCCGGTCGTGGGCGGCATTCCGTATTCCATCGCAGCCAGAAAATCCTCGTCAAGGGCCATCGCCTCGTCGTCGCCGGCGGCGGCGGCGCGGGCCTGGGCCTCGAAACGCTCCCGCTGGATGATCGGGTCGACGAGCTCGGAATAGCCGGTGGCCAGTTCGAAACCGCGCACGTAGAGGTCCCATTTCTCGGTGACTCCGGGAATGCTGCGGTGCGCCCGGGTCAGCGGAGTGGTCTCGACCGGAAAGTCCTTCACGAAGGTCGGCGCCGACAATGCGTCGCCGACCGTGTGCTCCCACAGTTCCTCGACGAGTTTTCCATGGCCGTAGCCGCGGTCGCGGGGAATCTCGACACCCAGCCGGTCAGCAATTGCGAGTAGGTAATCCACCGAAGTTTCCGGCGTGATCTCCTCGCCGAGCGCTTCGGAGAGCGACGGATACATTTGCAGCGCCTGCCATTCGCCGTCCAGGTCGTATACCGTGCCGTCGGCCAATAGCACCTGCCGTGTTCCGATGGCTTCGTCGGCGACTTCTTGGACGAGTTCGCGGGTCATCACCGCCGAATCGTCATAAGTCCCCCAGGCCTGGTATGTCTCGAGCATTGCGAATTCCGGGGAATGCGTCGAATCCGCGCCCTCATTGCGGAAATTGCGATTGAGTTCGAAAACCTTCTCCAGGCCGCCCACCACACACCGCTTGAGGAACAACTCCGGGGCGATCCGCAGGTAGAGGTCGGCGTCGAGGGCATTGGAGTGGGTCACGAACGGCCGGGCCGCCGCCCCGCCGGCCAGGGTCTGCAGCATCGGGGTCTCGACCTCGAGAAAGCCGCGACGCTCCAGGGCGTTGCGGACGGCCCGCACCACCGCGATGCGCTGCCGGGCCACCGCGCGGGCCTGCGGCCGCACGATCAGGTCGACGTAGCGCTGCCGGACCCGGGACTCCTCGCTCATCTCCTTGTGCGCCACCGGCAGCGGCCGTAGGGCCTTGGCCGCCATCTGCCAGGAATCGGCGAGGATCGACAGCTCACCGCGCCGCGAGCTGATCACCTCACCGCGGACGAAGACGATGTCGCCGAGGTCGACATCGGCCTTCCAGGCATCCAGGGGCTCCTGGCCGACGCCGGCCAGGCTGATCATCGCCTGCAGTTGGGTTCCGTCGCCCTCCTGCAACGTGGCGAAGCAGAGCTTGCCGGAGTTCCGGGCGAACACCACCCGTCCGGTGACGCCGACGATCTCGCCGGTGCTGCTGTCGGCGGGCAGGTCGGGATGGGCGGCGCGGATCTCGGCCAGGGAATGGGTGCGCGCGACGGTCACCGGGTAGGGCTCGTGCCCCTCATCCAGGAGTCGCTGCCGCTTGTCCTGCCGGATGCGGAACTGCTCGGGCAGGTCGGTGCTGTCCGGGTCGGTATCCCGTTGACCGGTATCCGGTCCGTCCGCATCGCTCACGGCGTGCCAGCTTAAAGGTCTCACTCAACGGGCGGGTTTGAGGCGGCTTTACCTAGCTCCCGGGTCGCGTCGCTCCTGCCCTCCGGTGCTGGCCGTCGGAGTTGCGCTCGTAGACCAGTCGCAGTCCGTCGAGGGTGAGGTGCTTGTCGAAGTGCTCCACGGTGCTCAGATCGGGCAGTAGCAACGGAGCGGTGTGCCCGGTCGCGACCACCGCGACGTCATCACCGGCGAACCCGTCGACGTCAGCCCGGATCCGGGACACCAGGCCGTCGATCAGCCCGGCGAAGCCGAAGACCGCACCGGACTGCATGCACTCCACGGTGTTCTTGCCGATCACCGACCGGGGCCGGGTCAGTTCCACCCGCCGCAGCGCGGCCGAACGGGCAGCGGCGGCATCGGAGGACACCTGCACGCCCGGAGCGATTGCGCCGCCGAGGAACTCGCCCTTGGCCGAGACCACGTCGACGACGATCGAGGAACCGAAGTCCACCACGATCGCCGCGCTCTGGAATTTCGCATATGCGGCAAGGCAATTCACGATCCGGTCGGCTCCGACTTCCTTCGGGTTGTCGACCAGCAGCGGTATCCCGGTTCGCACGCCGGGTTCGATCAGGACGTGGGGGATCGAGGGCCAGTACTGGGCGAGCATGACCCGCACCTCGTGGAGCACCGACGGCACGGTCGACAGGCCGGTGACTCCGGTGAGGCGTTCGGAGTCCTCGCCGATGAGCCCTTCGATGGTGAGTGCGAGCTCGTCCGCGGTGACCTCGGGTTCGGTGCGGATCCGCCAGTTCTGCAACACCTTCGCGTGACTTCCGGATCCGGAGATCAGACCCACGACGGTGTGGGTGTTGCGGACGTCGATGGCGAGCAGCATCAGTTCCTCCAACTGATCTCGTGATGCTCGGAGGACTCGGCGCCGGCCGGCTCGGGCACGAACTCGCCGCCCGGCAGGTCGATGGCGATGTTGTCCAGCAGCCGGGTGCCGCCCAACCGGCCCGCGACGAGGAGTCGCGCCGGACCCACCTGCGGCGTCGGCTCCAGCCCCACGCCGCGCAGCTCCAGGTAGTCGAGGTCGATGGCGGGAACCTCGTCGAGCACCGCCCGGGCGGTGTCCAGCACGGCAGCCGGGCCGCCGCCGACGGCGTAAGCGCCGGCCAACAGCGCCGCGGACAGCGCGCCGGCCTGTTCGCGTTGCTCGGGGGAGAGGTAGACGTTGCGCGACGACAGGGCAAGGCCGTCCGGCTCCCGAACCGTCGGAACCCCGACGATCCGGGTGTCGACGTTGAGATCGGCCACCATCTGCCGGATCAGCACCAGCTGCTGGTAGTCCTTCTCGCCGAAGAAGGCACGATCCGGACCGACGATCTGCAGAAGCTTGAGAACGACGGTCAGCATTCCGGCGAAATGCGTTGGCCGAACGGCACCTTCGAGCTCAGCGCCCAACGGGCCCGGGTGCACGGTGGTCCTGGGTCCGTCCGGATACATGGCGGCCGGGGTCGGTGTGAAGACCACCTCGACGCCCTCATCGCCGAGCATCTCCAGGTCCGCGTCGAGGGTGCGCGGGTAGGCGTCGAGGTCCTCGCTCGCCCCGAACTGCAACGGGTTGACGAAGATCGAGACCACCACCACCGCGCCGGGCACCTTCTTGGCCGCTCGCACCAGCGACAGGTGGCCCTCATGCAGGGCGCCCATCGTGGGGACCAGCATCACCCGCCTACCGGTGTGACGCAGGGCGCGGGTCACATCTGACACCGACCGCGGCGTCGGATACACGTTGAGTTGCCCGGCGCTGAACTGAGGCGCTTTGGCCGTCACTGCGGGTCGTCCAACACTGCAAAGACCTCCTCGGGGGCGTGTGCCCGTTGCGCGGTTCGAAGTGAGTCGGCACGGTAGGCCCGAGCCAATTGCGGGTCGACGCCGTTGAGGGCGGCCAGGTGGGCGGCAACGGCGGCGGCGTCGCCACGGGCCACCGGACCGGTCAGCGCGGACTGGCCGCGCTGCAGGGTGTTCTCCAGCGCCGCGCGGGCCAATGGCGCGATGATCCGTTCGGCCAGGCCGCCGGGATAGTCCTGCACCGTCTCCTGGCCGAGCAGTTCCTGCCCGGACAGCGCGGCGCGCAGCGCCTCCAGCGCGTCGGCCACCAGGGTGACGATGTGGTTGCTGCCGTGCGCCAGGGCGGCGTGATAGAGCGTGCGGGCGTCCTCACGGACCCGGAACGGTTCGCCGCCGATCTCCAGCACCAGCGACTGCGCGATCGCATAACCGATCTCGTCGGCGGCGGTCACCCCGAAGCAGGTGTCGGACAACCGCTCGACGTCCTCATCGGTGCCGGTGAACGTCATGGCGGGATGAATGGCCAGCGGGAGGCAGCCCTGAGCGGTGAGAGGCGCCAGAACGGCGATGCCGTTGGCGCCGGAGGTGTGCGCCACGATCGTCCCGCGCCGCACCGCACCGGTGGCCGCCAGGCCGTTGACCAGGCCGGGAAGTTCGGAGTCGGGAACCGTCAGCAGCAGCAGTTCGGCACTGTCCGCAACGTCCGGGACGGGCATGATCGGGGTGTCCGGGAGCCGTCGTTCGGTGAGCCGGCGGGAGGCCTCTGAGATGGCGCTGCAGGCCACCACCACGTGCTCGGCCCGTTCCAGGGCCATGCCGAGCGCGGTACCGACCCGGCCACCGGAGATGATGCCGACTTTCAGCCGAGCCGGGCGCAAGCCGTTGGGGGTCCCCACCTCGACGACCTCGCTGACTTCATGGCTGTTCCGGTCCCGCGCTGCGGGTACCGGACGGATGCCCGGATTCTATCGCCCGGTTCAGTCCTCGCGGCGTCGCCGCCCGCCGCCGCCGACCTGACCGTCGACCTGCAGGCGCGCCATCAGATCGGCCACCGAATGGCCGCTGGTCTGCTGGGCCTGGTCCTCGTCGGCGGGCTGCTCGTCCGGTTCGGGCACCTCGCCCCGGTGCCGGCCCCGAACCGCGTCGGCATGCGGTCCGGCTGCCATGACCGGTTGGGCGGCCTCCGGGCCGCTGGAGTTCTCGGCGGCCCCGTTGCCTTCTGGGACCCCGTTGCCTTCTGGGACCCCGTTGCCCTCTGGAACCCAGTGCCGGCCGCGGCGTGGCTGGGTCTCCGGCGGACGCCACGGCGCTGTCGGCTGGGGCGGGACGGGCGGGCGGGGCGGAGCCATCGCCGGCCCGGCTGCGGGTTCGTTGGGGCGACGGTGCGAACCGCGGTACTCCGGCGCCTGCCATGCCGACTCGGCCGGCGGGGCCGGGGGAGTCGGGGGCAGGGGAGTCGAAGTCAGGGGTACCTCCGGGACGTCGATGATCGGCGCCTCGACTTCGACCGGTTCCTCGGCCGCAACTTCCGCGAGGTCCTCTGCGACCTGCTCAGCGACCTCCGTCTCGGGCAGCGCAGCGACGGCGGGCTCGCTGATGACGGATTCGGTGACGGTCATCTCCGTGACAGTCACTTCGGTCACCGTCTCCAGAGCCACCGTTTCTGGGCCGGGCGCCTCCTCGGCGACCTCGAGGATCTCCTCGGTGATCACCGCCGTCACGCGGCTGCTCTCCACCCGTCCCAGCTGAGGCGGTGGCGCCATCGTGACTCGATCGGCCGTCACCCGGTCGGACCCCAGGGCCGGGCGCTCACCGAGATCGGTGCCGAGCAGAACCTCCAGGTGGGAGCGCAGCGAGACCAGCTCGGCTCGCAGGGCGGCCATCTCCTCGCCGGCCTCGGAGCGCAGTTCCCGGGTCAGTTGCCGGCGAAGATGCGCCTCAACGCCCAGTTCGTACTCGCGACGTGCCGCGATCTCCCGGTCGAGCTGCAGGTCATAGACGTATTTCATATCCCGGGCGCGGGCCTGGTCCAGCTCGCTCTGCCGGCGGTAGACCACAGACACGAAGGCCGCCAGCACCGCGGCCCACAGCGACAGGACGACCGCCAGCCGCAACAGCTCGACCTTGCTGGTGAAGACGATGGTCGAACTGGCCAGAATGGCCAGCACCAGCAACACGGTCAGCAGCTGCCAACCCGGCCTACGACCGCTGCGCCGGTTCCTGGCGCCACGCGGCGGGACGCTCATGGGGGTGACTGTACCGCCTGAACAGCCGTTGTCCGTGGCGACAAGCCCGGGCCTGTAAGCCAAGTTCACCGGCTCGGACAACGGGTCCGCCCGGGTCGTCTAGGATGGGCGAAGTTGGCAGATCAGGTCATGTTTGCCTATCGTTTCGTTACCTGTTGACACCACAGAAGGACCACCGTTCACCGACGCACGGGGGTACCCGACGGGGCGCGGCTTCAGCCACAAACCTCCGGTTAACCGCCGCGCGAAGCATGTGAAGGGTCAGGTGTTTATGCCCACCAGTGTCGGGCTTTACAACCCCAGCTACGAACACGACGCCTGTGGCGTCGCGATGGTCGTCGACATGCACGGTCGCCGCAGTCGCGACATCGTCGACAAGGCCATCACCGCGCTGGTGAACCTCGAACACCGCGGCGCCGCCGGCGCCGAGCCCAACAGCGGCGACGGCGCGGGCATCATGATTCAGGTCCCGGACAAGTTCCTGCGCGCCGTCTGCGCCGAACAGGGCGACTTCGAGTTGCCGCCCGAGGGCTCATACGCCACCGGCATCGCATTCCTGCCGCAGTCCGCTCGCGACGCCGTGACGGCGAGCGAGGCTCTGGAGAAGATCGTCGAGGCCGAGGGCCTTACCGTGCTCGGTTGGCGCGAGGTGCCGATCGACGAGTCGTCGCTGGGCGCGCTGGCGCGCGACGCGATGCCGACCTTCCGGCAGCTGTTCATCGCCGGCGCCACCGGCATGGAACTGGAGCGCCGCGCCTACGTCATCCGCAAGCGCGCCGAGCATGAGCTCGGAACCAAGGGGCCCGGCCAGGACGGTCCGGGGCGGGAGACCGTGTATTTCCCGAGCCTTTCCGGCAAGACCCTGATCTACAAGGGCATGCTGACCACCCCGCAGCTCAAGGCGTTCTACGTCGATCTGCAGGACGAGCGCATGGAGAGCGCGCTGGGAATCGTGCACTCGCGGTTCTCCACCAACACCTTCCCGTCCTGGCCGTTGGCCCACCCGTTCCGGCGGATCGCGCACAACGGCGAGATCAACACCGTGACCGGCAATGAGAACTGGATGCGGGCCCGTGAGGCGCTGATCTCCACCGACGTCTTCGGCACCGACGTGGAGAAGATCTTCCCGGTCTGCACCCCCGGCGCCTCGGACAGCGCCCGGTTCGACGAGGTGCTGGAGTTGCTGCACCTCGGCGGACGCAGCCTGCCGCACGCCGTGCTGATGATGATCCCGGAGGCCTGGGAGCGCAACGAGTCCATGGACCCGGCCCGGCGCGCGTTCTACGCCTACCACGCCGCACTGATGGAGCCCTGGGACGGACCGGCGTCGGTCTGCTTCTCCGACGGCACCGTCGTCGGTGCGGTCCTGGACCGCAACGGTCTTCGCCCGTCCCGGATCTGGGTCACCGACGACGACCTGGTCGTGATGGCCTCCGAGGTCGGTGTGCTGGGGATCGACCCGGCCAAGGTGGTCAAGCGGATGCGCCTGCAGCCCGGCCGGATGTTCCTGGTGGACACCGCGCAGGGCCGGATCATCGCCGACGAGGAGATCAAGGCCGCGCTCGCCGCCGAGCAGCCCTACGCCGATTGGCTCGAGGAAGAGCAGTTCCACCTCGACGACCTGCCGCAGGGCCCCTACATCCGGATGCCGCATCACCGGGTGGTGCTGCGCCAGCAGGCGTTCGGCTACACCTACGAGGAACTCAACCTGCTCATCGCACCGATGGCGCGCACCGGCATCGAGGCGCTCGGCTCGATGGGCACCGACACTCCGATCGCCGTGCTGTCGGCGCGGCCGCGGATGCTCTTCGACTACTTCCAGCAGTTGTTCGCCCAGGTGACCAACCCGCCGCTGGATGCCATCCGCGAAGAAGTGGTGACCAGCATCTCGGCGACGCTGGGTCCGGAGTCCGACCTGCTGCACCCGACGCCGGAGTCCTGCCACCAGATCCTGCTGCCGCAGCCGATCCTGCGAAACCATGAGCTGGCCAAGCTGGTCAACCTCAACCCCGAAGACGAGGTGCACGGCTACAAGCACGGCATGCGCTCGGCGGTGATCAGCTGTCTGTATCCGGTGGCCAAGGGCGGCGCCGGCCTGCGCCGTGCGCTCGACGACATCCGGGCCGAGGTCTCCCGGGTGATCGCCAACGGCGCCCGGATCCTGATCCTGAGCGACCGCGAGTCAAGCCCGACGATGGCTCCGATCCCGTCGCTGCTGTCGTTGGCCGCCGTGCACCATCACCTGGTGCGGACCAAGACCCGGACCCAGGTCGGCCTCGTCGTCGAGTCCGGTGACGCCCGCGAGGTGCACCACATGGCGATGCTGGTCGGCTTCGGCGCCGGCGCGGTCAACCCTTACATGGCGTTCGAGTCGATCAGCGACATGGTCGACCGCGGCGTCCTCGGTGAGATCGACCGCGAGAAGGCGCTGCAGAACTACATCAAGGCGTCCGGCAAGGGTGTGCTCAAGGTGATGTCCAAGATGGGCATCTCCACCGTGGCCTCCTACACCGGCGCGCAGTTGTTCCAGGCCATCGGCATCTCCCAGGAGGTGCTCGACGAGTACTTCACCGGACTGCACTGCCCGGTGGGCGGCATCGACCTCGACGACATCGCGACCGACGTCGCCACCCGGCACCAACTGGCCTACCTGGACCGGCCCGACGAGCGCGCGCATCGCGAACTCGAGGTGGGCGGGGAGTACCAGTGGCGCCGCGAGGGCGAGTACCACCTGTTCAATCCCGACACCGTGTTCAAGCTGCAGCACTCCACCCGCACCGGGCAGTACGAGGTGTTCAAGGAGTACACCGGCCTGGTCGACGACCAGAGTGAGCGGATCGCGTCACTGCGCGGTCTGCTGAAGTTCCGGGAGGGTGTGCGGCCGCCGGTGCCGATCGAGGAGGTCGAGCCCGCCAGCGAGATCGTCAAGCGCTTCTCCACCGGCGCGATGAGCTACGGCTCCATCTCCGCCGAGGCGCACGAGACCCTGGCGATCGCGATGAATCGCCTTGGCGCCCGGTCGAATTCGGGCGAGGGCGGCGAGGCCGTCAGCCGGTTCGAACCCGACGCCAACGGGGACTGGCGCCGCAGCGCCATCAAGCAGGTGGCCTCCGGGCGATTCGGCGTGACGAGCCACTACCTGACCAACTGCACCGACATCCAGATCAAGATGGCCCAAGGTGCCAAGCCGGGTGAGGGCGGTCAGCTTCCGGGCCACAAGGTCTACCCGTGGGTGGCCGAGGTCCGGCACTCGACGCCGGGTGTGGGGCTCATCTCCCCGCCGCCGCACCATGACATCTACTCGATCGAGGATCTGGCCCAGCTGATCCACGACCTGAAGAACGCCAACCCGGCGGCCCGCATCCACGTGAAGCTGGTCAGCGAGAACGGCGTCGGAACCGTGGCCGCGGGTGTCTCCAAGGCGCACGCCGACGTGGTGCTGATCTCCGGGCACGACGGTGGCACCGGCGCCTCGCCGCTGACCTCGCTCAAACATGCCGGCGCCCCGTGGGAACTCGGCCTGGCCGAGACGCAGCAGACCCTGCTGCTCAACGGTCTGCGGGACCGGATCGTCGTGCAGGTCGACGGTCAGCTCAAGACCGGCCGGGACGTCGTGGTCGCCGCCCTGCTCGGTGCCGAGGAGTTCGGCTTCGCGACCGCGCCGCTGGTGGTGTCGGGCTGCATCATGATGCGGGTCTGCCACCTCGACACCTGCCCGGTGGGGGTGGCCACGCAGAACCCGGTGCTGCGCGAAAGGTTCACCGGCAAGCCGGAATTCGTCGAGAACTTCTTCATGTTCATCGCAGAAGAGGTCCGCGAGCTGATGGCCAAGCTCGGCTTCCGGACGGTCAACGAGATGGTCGGTCAGGTCGGCGCACTGGACACCAGCCAGGCCGCGGCGCACTGGAAGGCGCACAAGCTTGATCTGAATCCGGTTCTGCACCAGGCCGATTCGGCGTTCATGAACCAGGACCTGTACTGCAGTTCGCGTCAGGACCACGGTCTGGACAAGGCGCTGGACCAGCAGTTGATCGCCCAGTGCCGGGAAGCGCTGGACGGCGGCGCCCCGGTGCGCTTCGCGACGAAGATCGCGAACACCAACCGGACTGTCGGGACCATGCTCGGCCACGAGGTGACGAAAGCCCATGGCGGGGCAGGGTTGCCGGACGGAGCCATCGACATCACCTTCGAGGGCTCGGCCGGTAACAGCTTCGGGGCCTTCGTCCCGCACGGAATCACACTGCGGGTGTTCGGCGACGCGAACGACTACGTCGGCAAGGGTCTGTCCGGCGGACGGATCGTGCTGCGTCCCTCCCTCGATGCGCCGGCCGGTTACGTGGCCGAGGACAACATCATCGGTGGCAACGTGATCCTGTTCGGTGCCACCAGTGGTGAGGCGTTCATCCGCGGGACCGTGGGTGAGCGGTTCGCCGTTCGCAACTCAGGCGCACATGCCGTCGTCGAGGGCGTCGGCGACCACGGGTGCGAGTACATGACCGGCGGCAAGGTGGTCATCCTCGGGCCGACGGGTCGCAACTTCGCGGCGGGTATGTCCGGTGGCGTCGCCTACGTCTACGACCCGCAGGGCAACCTGGCGGAGAATCTCAACACCGAGATGGTCGAACTCGAGAAGTTCGATGACGACGACGTCGAATGGCTGCGTGGGATCCTGACCGCGCACCACGAGGCCACCGACTCCGCCGTGGCGCAGCGCATCCTGGCCGACTGGCCGCGACAGGCGGGCGATTTCGTGAAGGTGATGCCGCGCGACTACAAGCGCGTGCTGGAGGCAATCGCGGAGGCCGAACGAATCGGCGCGAACGTGGACGAGGCGATCATGGAGGCTTCCCGTGGCTGATCCGAGTGGCTTTCTGAAGTACACCCACCGGGAAGGTCCGGCGCGCCGGCCGGTTCCGTTGCGGTTGCGGGACTGGAAAGAGGTCTACGAGGAGTTCGAGCGTGATGCCCTCGAGCATCAGGCATCGCGCTGCATGGACTGCGGAATCCCGTTCTGCCACAACGGTTGCCCGTTGGGAAACCTGATCCCGGAATGGAACGATCTGGTCTACCGGGACCGGTGGCGGGATGCGATCGAGAGACTGCACGCCACCAATAACTTTCCGGAGTTCACCGGCCGGCTGTGCCCGGCGCCGTGTGAGGCGTCCTGCGTTCTCGGCATCAACTCCGATGCGGTGACCATCAAGCAGGTCGAGGTCGAGATCATCGACAACGCCTTCGAAGAGGGTTGGGTGACCCCCAACCCGCCTCATCTGCTGACCGGAAAGTCCGTCGCCGTCGTCGGGTCCGGTCCGGCCGGGCTGGCCGCCGCTCAGCAGCTCACCCGTGCCGGTCACGATGTGACCGTCTTCGAGCGGGCCGACCGCATCGGCGGTCTGCTTCGGTACGGCATCCCCGAATTCAAGATGGAGAAGCGCCACATCGACCGCCGTCTGGAACAGATGGAGGCCGAAGGGACGAAGTTCCGTGCCGGGGTCAACGTCGGCGTCGACGTGACCGTCGAGCAGTTGCGCGAGGACTTCCACGCGGTGGTGCTGTCCGGCGGCGCGACCGACTGGCGGGACCTGCCGATCCCGGGCCGCGAACTGGACGGGATCCACCAGGCGATGGAATTCCTGCCATGGGCCAACAGGGCGACCCACGGCGACCCGGTCCTCGATGCGGACGGCCAGCCGCCGATCACCGCGAAGGACAAGCGGGTCATCATCATCGGCGGTGGCGACACCGGCGCGGACTGCCTGGGCACGTCGCTGCGGCAGGGCGCCCGCAGCGTGCACCAGTTCGAGATCATGCCGCGCCCGCCGGCCGAGCGTGCGTCGTCCACGCCGTGGCCGACCTACCCGCTGATGTTCCGGGTCTCCTCGGCGCATGAGGAGGGCGGCGAACGTGTCTTCTCCGTCAACACTGAGCGCTTCACCGGCAGCGACGGCCGGGTGACCGGCCTACGCGCCCATGAGGTGGTCATGCAGGGTGGAAAGTTCGAGAAGGTCGAGGGCAGCGACTTCGAACTCGGCGCCGATCTGGTGCTGCTGGCGATGGGGTTCGTCGGGCCCGAACGGTCCGGCCTGCTGACCGATCTCGGCGTCGAGCTGACCGATCGCGGCAACGTCGCCCGCAACGACGACTTCGAGACCTCCGTGCCGGGCGTCTTCGTCGCCGGCGACATGGGCCGAGGGCAGTCGCTGATCGTCTGGGCCATCGCCGAGGGGCGTGCCGCAGCGGCTGGCGTCGACCGCTACCTGATGGGCCACACGGCTTTGCCGACGCCGATCCGGCCTACTGCAGCGCCGCAACGTTAGTCACATCTGCAACAGGGGCAACATCTGACCTGCATCGGCGCGCCTTACGGTGATCCGGGTGTGATGCAGCTCTAATTGCTGCAGTGGGGTTCTGAGGTTTATTGTGCGCCCCCGGTTGCCAATGATGTCGACCACAGGAGAGACCCCGTGTACCTCACTCCGATTACCCGCTCCCGGGTCAGGCGCATCGCCTGGTCGTTCTTTCGTCACCCCGTCAAGAGCCGCGAGTTCCCCGCCAAGCACGAACGGCTGGTCACCGCCGCCGAATTGATGCGGTACGGGTTCTAACCCCGCCAGAGGCCAGACCGTCGGATCGCCTCGGCGAGCGGCTCCAGAACCCTCGGGTCGTGCGGGACCGGCAGATACACGATCGCCAGATCAAGGCCCTCCGCGCCGAGCGCGATGCTGTCCTCGATGACCGCCCTGAAGCCGCGATCCGGGTCGTACCGGATATGCGCGGAGAGCAGGATCTCCTTGGGATCGCGGCCGACCTCGGCACAGTGCGTCTTCAGCACGTCGCGCTTGCGGGCGAACTCCTGCGGCGTGCCGCCGGGGAAATTCCAGTGCTGGGCGTATTTCGCGGCGATCCGCAGCGTCCGCTTCTCGCCGGTGCCGCCGATGCAGATCGGCGGGTGCGGCCGCTGCGGACCCTTGGGCTCGTTGCGGGCCGCCCTGAGCTGATAGAAGCGACCGTCGAAATCCGTTGTCTCGCTGCTTAACAGTCCGATCAGGACCTGACAGGCCTCCTCGAACCGGTCGAACCGTTCCGTCATGCTGCCGAGTTCGATGCCGTAGGCGCCGGACTCCTCCTCATTCCAGCCGGCGCCGATCCCGAGTTCGAGCCGGCCGCCCGAGATGATGTCGAGCGCCGCGACCATGTTGGCCAGCACGGCCGGGTGCCGGTAGTGGATTCCGCTGACGAGGGTCCCCAACCGCAGCCGCGTGGTGGCCTGGGCCAGCGCGGTCAACGTGGTCCAGCCCTCCAGGCAGGGACCCGCCGGGTCGGAGAAGATCGGATAGAAGTGGTCGAAGGTCCAGCCGGACTCGAAGACCTCGATATCGTCGGCGGCGCGCCAGACCGACAGCATGTCCGCCCAGGTGGTGTTCTGCGGGGCGGTCTTGAACGCGAATCGCATTCCCTGAAGCTACTGCCGCGCGGTAACGGGAGTCACGCCGGCGGCACGTCACCGGCCGGCGGCGCAGGCGGCGGCAGCGGTTCCGGTGCGGGGGCCGGCGGTGGCGGAGGAGCCGGCGCCGGTGGCGGCGGAGGTGCCTCCGGAGCCGGGGGCGGGGGAGGCGCCATGTTCGGAATCGTGATCGGCGGCAGACCGGGGATCTCGATGATGTTGACGTCCGGCGGCGGTGCGCCGTCGGCGGGCGGCGGCGGCGGAGGTGCCTCGTAGTCGCCCTCGTCGCTGGGGTCGTATCGCGGGCCGGTGTAGACCGGGGGCGGCGGCGCCGGCGCGATGCCGGTGCTGGTGTTGATCGTGATGATCGAGCCGGGCAGTACGGCACCGGTCGGGGTGGTGCCGATGATGGTGCCCTTGACCGCCGTGCTGTTGACCGGGGTGGGCTGGTCGGCGACCTGGAAGCCGGCCGCCTTGATCCGCTGCTTGGCGGCGTCGAAGTTCAGGCCGACGACGTTCGGCACGCCGATGCCGGGTGCGCCGTTGACGTAGCGCGGGTCGGTGGGCGGCATCGACACCGGACCGAATGCGGTGGCGAGCGGGCTCATCGCGAGGAACCAGGTCTGCGCGGGTGACGTTCCGCCGTAGAGGTTTCCGCTGCCGCCGCACTTGCGCAGCGGGTAGGCGCACAGCGCCGCGGGCTTGGGGGAATCGTCGAACACGTAGCTGGCGGCCGCCAATTGGTTGGTGTAGCCGAGGAAGCCCGAGGACCGGTGGGACTCGGTGGTCCCGGTCTTGCCGGACATCGGCAGGCCCCATCCCACGGAGCCGGCCGCCGCCGCGCCCGTTCCCGTCGTGGTGTCCTTGGCCAGCGCGTTGGACAGCGTGTTCGCCAGACCCTCGGGAACCACCTGCTCACACTTGGCGGTCGGGAGGCTGATCTCGGCGCCGTGCCGGTCGAAGACCTTCTCGATCGGCGTTGGCGGACACCAGGTGCCACCGGATGCCAGAGTGGCCGCGACGTTCGACAACTCCAGGGGGTTCACCTCGAACGGTCCCAGGGTGAATGACCCGATGTTCTCCCGCTTGACGTAGTCGGCGAGGCTCTCGTTGCTCTTCGGAACATAGGCCCGGGCGGTCCCGGGTTCGGCGTAGGAGCGCAGGCCCAGGCGCACCGCCATGTCGACCGCGCGTCCGACGCCGACTTGTTGAATCAGCTTGGCGAACGCGGTGTTCGGCGAGAGCGCCAGTGCGTCGGTCATGCTCATCGGGCTGCGGTAGCCGCCGGCGTTCTTGACGCACCAGGTCTTGGGCGGGCAACCGGGAGTGCTGCTGTCGCCCAGGCCCTTGCCTTGAAACGTCGGCGGCACGTCGAGCAGGGCGTTGATGCCCATGCCCATGTCGAGGGCGGCTGCACTGGTGAAGATCTTGAAGATCGAACCGGCGCCGTCGCCGACGAGGGTGAACGGCTGCGGCTGCACGGTCTGGCCGGCCTCGAGGCGAAGCCCGTACCCGCGGTTGTCGCCCATCGCCAGCACCCGATGGGCGTCCTTGCCCGGGCGGATCACGCTCATCACGCTGGCCACACCGTCGAGCGTCGGGCTGGCGACGGCATTGATCGCCTGTTTGACCGGCACCTGAACCTTGGGGTCCAGCGTGGTTTTGATCAGGTAGCCGTTGCGGGCGACGTCCTGCTTGCTGATCCCGGCCTTGGCCAGGTACTCCAGCGCATAGTCGCAGAAGAACGCCCGGTCGCCGGCGGCAATACAGCCCTGGGCGATCGAATTCGGTTGCGGCAGTATGCCCAACGGGGTTTCGCGTGCCGCCCGCAGTTCGCCGGCATGCTCGGGCAGATTCTGGATCATGGTGTCCAACACCAGGTTGCGCCGGTCCAGGGCGCCCTGCGGGTTGGTGTAGGGGTTCAGCGCGCTGGTGGACTGCACTAGTCCGGCCAGCATCGCGGACTGCTGCCAGTTCAGCGCGATCGCGTCGACGCCGAAGTAGGTCCGGGCCGCGTCCTGAATCCCGTAGGCGCCGTTGCCGAACGGCACCAGGTTGAGATAACGGGTGAGGATCTCCGGCTTGGACAGGGCCGTGTCCAGCGCCAGTGCGGTGCGGATCTCCCGCAATTTGCGAATGGGCGTGGTCTCCACCGCCGCCTGGCGTTCCTCGTCGGTCTCGGCGTTGACCAGAAGGTTGAAGTTCTTGATGTACTGCTGCTCGATCGTCGACCCGCCGCGGGCGTCGCCGGCGCCTTTGAGGAAGCCGGCCAGACCGGTCAGCGTGCCCTGGAGATCGACGCCGTTATGAGCGGCGAACCGCTTGTCCTCGATCGAGACGATCGCCAGTTTCATCGTGTCGGCGATCTTGTCGGTCGGGACTTCCCAGCGCCGTTGTACGTAGAGCCAGGCGATCGGCTTGCCGGCCGCGTCCACCATCGTCGACACCGTGGGGACGTCGCCGTCGACGATGTCGGCCGAGCCCTGAGACACCAATTCGGAGGCATGATTGCTCGCCATGCCGACGCCGCCGACGATCGGGAACAGCAATCCGGCAACGATCACACCGGCCAGCACGCAGAACAGTGCCAGCCGACGGAGGGTG
>NZ_JAFMJZ010000070.1 GCF_017853185.1 Mycolicibacterium sp. | reverse complement strand
GGTCGCACCAGCCTGCTGTCCCGGCGGCGCAGCGAATGCTGCCATTCGGTGAGCGTGATGAGCAGCAGTGGCAGGCCGACCGCGATTCCGACGGCCCAGAGAAACCACGGTGCCGATAACACCGAGATCATTGCGGGTCCCCGATCATTGGGAATCCTCGAGTCGCCAGATGGGTTCGGACACCCCGTTGACGTCGATGCTGCCGGCCGGGGTGAACGTCATCGTGTCGGCCAGCACGTCATAGACCCGTGAGCTGACGAAGATGCCCGGTTCGGGCACGGTGGTCTTGATCCGGTGAGCGAGGTTCACTGCACGGCCCCACATGTCGAAGATCGGCTCCGCCTGACCCAGCAGACCGCTGCTGACCCGGCCGGTGTCGATGCCGGCCCGCAGGCTCAGATTCAGATTCGACTCGCCGTTGAACCGCTCGATGATCCGGGCGCACTCCAGCGCGAAGTCCACCGTGTGGCGCACGCTGTCGAGTCTCGGGACGGTCAGGCCGCAGCTGCCGAGATAGCCGTTGCGCACCGGCCGGACCCGCTCGATGTCGAACTCGGTTGACGCGGCGTCGAATTGGCGGATCAATTCGCTCGCGATCTCGGCGTATTCTTCCGAATTCAGCTCGGCCTGGATCCGGTCCAGGCCGGCGATGTCGGCATAGACGACGCTCACATCCGGATGATCCCGGACGTTGATCTCCTCACCGCGATGCAGCTTCTCGGCGATCGGTCCAGGCATCAGGGACGCCAGCAGGTGCCGGATCTGGCCGCGCTGTTCGGTGAGCATGTCCTCCTTGACCGAGAGGCTGCGGCTCATCTCGTTGAACATTCCGGTCAGCTCACCGATCTCGTCCCGGGTCTCGACCGGGATCTCGACGTTGAAGTCACCGCTGCTGATCCGCTGCACGCCGGCCTCCAGGCGCCGGATCGGACGCAGGAATACCTGTGCCAGCAGTGCGGCGAGCAGACAGACCAGGAAGATGATCCCGGTGGTCGCCAGCACGACGGTCCGGGTGAAGGTCGCTTCCCGCGCGAAGGCCTCGGTGGTGCTGATCTTGCTGACGATCGACCAGTGCAGGCTTGTCATCGTGCCGATCGGCGCGTAGGCCTCCAGGCTCTCCTGGCCGAGGTAGTCCTTGGTGATCATGGTTCCGGTGTGGCCCTTCTGGGCCTCCTTCTGCACCTCCGGGTTCAGCGGCTGGATCAGTGTCGTCCCGCCCTGGCGGATCGCGATATCGGGGATGTCCGGCGGGGTGCCCGCGTCGATGACACGCTGCCGGTACTTCTCCGGATCCTCGATGAACAGCCGTGAGTCCGATCGCATCAGGAAGTCCGGGCCGGCCAGGATCGTCTCGCCGGTCTCCCCCAGGCCGGCCTCGGCCCAGCGCTTGTCGAAGGTCATGATCTTGTTGATCTTGGTGATCGGGAACTGCAGGGCCAGAACGCCATCCGGTTTGCCGCTGGATGGAACGGGCGCCACCATCCAGGCGGTCGGCGACATGCTGGCGGGCTGGTAGAACTCGAAGTCGGTGAACGCCACCCGGTCGGCCCTGTTGCTCGACATGGCGTCGAGGTAGGCCTCGCGCAGCTTGGAGCCGTTGTAGGGGCCGTTGAGAATGTTGGTGCCCAGGTCGGTGTTCTTGTACGCGCTGTAGACCACGTTGCCCTGGCCGTCGATCAGCAGCGCGTCCTCGAAGGCGAACCGGGTGACGATCTCGCGGAAGAAACTGTGGTACTTGGCGTTCGCCGCGGTCCAGGTGCTGCCGTCGCGCTGGTCATCGGCCGCGATGGCCAGATCGTCGTTCGGCAGTTTGGCGGTGTAGTTGGCCTGCAGGTAGCGCTCCGCGTTCGAGGTCGGCAGCAGCGATGCGACGTCCAGCCTCGTGCCGCTGGTCCGCTCGGTTTCTTTGGCGAAGAAGTCGTAGTAGTCGGCGATCGACTTCTGCATCTCGGGTGTGATGGTGGCGTTGGACAGCTGACTGAACCCGGCGGTGAAATCGCGCAACGCGCCCTGGGTCATGGCGCCGTGGGTGTAGGTGACCAGGGCGCTCTTGAGGTCGACGAGCTGGGTGGTCAGCTCGCGGCTCTGCGCTTCCCGGACCTCGGTGAGCCGGCTGAAAGCACCGGTGCGCAAGGAATTGCGCCCGGTCTGGAAGGCGATTCCGCCCACCACCGCCGCGGCGAGGATCGTGCACAGCACCAGCATCAGGATGAGCTTGGACTGGATGCTGAAGCGGTTGAGAAACGTCGTCCGCGGGACCCGGACCCGCCGGCGGGCGTTGTCCCGCAGCGAACCGTGGCCCGGAGCGTCCGGCTCCGTCATTGCGCTCCCTCCGCCCGGCATGAACCCCGAGGCAGATTACCAGCAAATGTGACGTTTGTGACAGGTGTGACCATTGGTTTCGGGCACCATAGACCCATGACTGAATTCGACGAGACCGTCGACGTGGTGGTGGCCGGATCCGGCGGCGGCATCACCGGCGCCTATACCGCGGCCCGGGAGGGGCTGTCGGTCGCACTGCTGGAGGCCGGCGACAAGTTCGGCGGGACGACGGCCTATTCCGGCGGCGGCGGGATGTGGTTCCCGTGCAATGCGGTGCTGCGCCGGGCCGGCTGCGACGACACCGTCGAGAAGGCCCTCACCTACTTCCACGCCGTGGTCGGCGACCGGACTCCGGGCGACCTGCAGGAGGCGTACGTCCGCGGCGGCGCCGCGCTGATCGACTACCTGGAATCCGACGACCACTTCGAATTCACGGTTCTCCCCTGGCCGGACTACTTCGGCAAGGCTGACGAGGCCCGCCTGGACGGTCTGCGGCACATCGTCGCCGCTCCCCTGCCCGGCGACGTACTCGGCAGCGATGCCGCCTACGTCCGGGGCCCGCTGGACAACGAACGCCTCGGCACGCCCGCCCCGGATCTGCTGATCGGCGGCCGGGCGCTGATCGGGCGGTTCCTGGCCGCACTGCATCGCTTCCCCGCCGTCGCCCTGCATCGCAACGCCGAACTCGTCGACCTGATCACCGACCGCCCGATCAACGAAGGCGGCTCCGTGGTCGGCGCGGTGGCCCGGCGCGACGGCCGCCTGGTGCGGATCGGCGCCAGCCGCGGGGTCCTGCTGGCCGCCGGCGGATTCGAGCGCAATCCGGGACTCCGTGAGCAGTACGGGGTGCCGGGCCGTGTCGAGGACAGCATGGGTGCACCGGACAACACCGGAGGTGCGCATCAGGCTGCGATCCGGGCCGGCGCCGACACCGACCTGATGGATCAGGCCTGGTGGTCGCCCGGACTCGTGCACCCCGACGGCCGGGCCGCCTTCGCGCTGTGGTTCACCGGTGGCATCTTCGTCAACGCCTCCGGTCGCCGCTTCGTCAACGAATCCGCGCCGTACGACCGGATCGGGCGGGCGATCATCGACGAGATGGCCGGCGGCCGGTTGCAGTGGCCGTTCTGGATGGTCTACGACGATCGCGGCGGCGCAGTGCCACCGGTCAAGGCCACCAATGTGTCGATGGCCGATTCCGGGGAATACCGAACCGCCGGACTGTGGCGCACCGCCGAGACGATCGAGGAACTCGCCGCACTCATCGGCGTCCCGCCCACCTCGCTCGCCGCCACTGTGGCCCGCTACAACGAAATGGCGGCCGCCGGAATCGACAGCGACTTCGGCCGCGGCGACGAGGCCTATGACCGAGCGTTCTCCCGCGGCCGCTCACCGATGACGCCGATCGACACCCCGCCATTCCACGCGGCCGCCTTCGGCCTTTCCGATCTTGGCACCAAGGGTGGTTTGCGCACCGATGCCCGCGCCCGGGTGCTGAATCGGGACGGCGACGTCATCCCGGGTCTCTACGCGGCCGGCAACACCATGGCCGCGGTCAGTGGCACCACCTACCCGGGCGGTGGCAACCCGATCGGCGCCTCGATGCTCTTCAGTCATCTCGCCGCGCTGGACATGGCCGAGCGGCCATAATCAGGACCATGCGCGCAACCGCGGCGGTATTGACCTCAGGGGTGCTGGCCCCAGGGCTGGTTGTCTCGGGGCTGGTTGTCTCGGGGGTGCTGCTCGCCGCCCTGCCTTCTGCCCCCGCGCAGGCCTCCGCGGAATGGGCGCTCAACGGCACTTACACCGCCACCTCCAACGGCGAGTGGGCGAAGACCAACGATGTGTTCCACAACGAACAGAGTGTGCGGGCCATCTGGACCATCACCTCGCAGTGCAGCTATCCGGGCGAATGCACCGGTTCGGTGACCAGCGACCAGGGCTGGACCACGCCGATCTACCAGACCGGCGGGCTCTGGTACGTCAAACACGTTGTGCCGCAATGGATCAAGTGCCAAGACGGCTCGACCTATGACGGCTATCAGGACTTCCACTTCAAGGCGATGACGCCCGGCGGCGACAACACCGACCCGACGTCGAACACCCTGGTCGGCGAGGACACCACCACCGGACCCAGCGGTGCGTGCGGCCGCAGCCGTCCGCTGTTCATCCAGATGCCGTTCAAACTGGTCAAGGTGAGCTGAGGGTCAAGCTCAGCTGGGCCGGCCTCAGCCGGTCGGCAGCAGATCGCTCCAGCCCTGCGGTCCCTTTTCGGTGACCGTGGTCTGACGCGCCACGCTGCCGTCCGGGGTGGCGAACTGTCCGGTCACGGGGTCATAGGTGGCGATCGCCACCGACGGGCCGCTCGAATTCGCGGCGGCGGGCGCTGCCGGCGCCGGTCCGGGCGGCATCGGGGTGCCCTCCAAAGGGCCGTAGATGTTGTCGTTGAGGGTCACCCGGTCATCCGGCGGGATGCCCTGGGCGAGCAGGTTCGGGTCGATCGGGTACGGGCCGGTGGCGTGCTGACGCATCGACAACGGCACGAAGGGCTGGTCGCTCTCGCACATCTCGACGGTCGGGGCCCGCTTACCGGGCTGCCCCATGCACGGGTAGTTGCGGGCGCCGCGCACCGCGATCGGCGAATCCTGCGGCAGCTTGCAGTACAGCCCGTCCGGGGTGTCGATATCGGACAGGTCACTGGGCGAGCGCCACTGCGACGGCGGCAGGAAGCCCACCGAACAGGCCGGCGGGTCGTTGATGGTCAGGGTGAAGTCGCCCTGGGTGAATCCGGTCGGGTTGTTGCGTGGCAGGCCGACCGCCTGGATCGAGGCCACGTAGGGCGGCAGCAGCACCAGCAGTTGTTCCAGTGAGGCGTGGTAGGTCACCCCGATCTGCCCGATGGTGGTCAGGTTGGCCAGCAGCACCGGCAGCGTGGGCTTGACCTGCCGCAGCAGTTCGGCGGCCTCGTCGGCGGCGCCCGGGCCGTTGCGCAGCAGCCCGCGCACCTGCTCGTCGTCGGTGGCGATCTGACCGGTCACCCCGGCCAGACTGCGCGACCAGCTGCGCAGCGCATCGGCTGACACCGCCGCTCCGTCCAGCAGCGGTTTGCCGTCCTCGAGCAGTGTCCGGGTCCGGTCGGCGGCCGCGTCGAAGTCGTTCGCCAGCGTCGAGGAAGAATCGAACAGCGCGGCCAGATCGTCGGCGGAACCGTTGAGCCCCTTGAACGATTCATCGAGCAGTTGCGCGAGCTTCTCCTTCGGGATGCTGTTCAGCAGCGCGCTCACCTGGTCGAGCATCGGGCCGACCTTCTGCGGAACGGTGGTGTCCTTGACGGTGATCACCGAGCCGTCGTGCAGGTACGGCCCGGAGTCCGTACGCGGCAGCAGGTCCACGTACTGCTCACCGACGGCCGAGACGCTGAGCACACTGGCCTGCAGATCGGCCGGGACCTTCGGCGACGTCGCCAGCGACAAGGTCGCCTCGACGCCCTCGCGGGTGGCACGGACGTCGGTGACCTTGCCGATCTGCACACCGCGATAGGTGACATTGGCGAACCGGTACAGCCCGCCGGTTCTCGGCAACTCCACTTTCACCGTCATCCGGCCGATCCCGAGCAGCGTCGGCAACTGCATGTAGACCAGCATCATCGCCGCGATGCCGACCACCGAGGCGACGGCGAAGATGATCAGCTGGTTGCGGACGAAGCGGGTGAGCATCAGTTGCCTCCCGCTTCGGCGGGAACGGGTCCGGGCGCGGCACCGGGAAGGTGCGGCGCGCCACCGGCTTGGCCGTCCTGGGCCGGAACCGTCTGGACCGGACCTGTCTGGGCTGGAACCGAGAACCCGGAGCCGACCGGCGCAACCGCCGCACCGATCGCGGGCGGTTCGGCCACACCGGCCGGCGGCGGACTGAACGGCGCATGGATCGGATCGTAGGTGTAGGTGGCGTACCACGGATCACCCGGCGCGGGAACGAGTTTCGCGCCTTCCTGGCCCCAGCTGGTGCCAAGCAGCAGGGTCTTCTTCAGTCGCGGGATGGTGAAGTCGAAGATGATGAACTGATTGAGGTAGTCACCGCGGATGCCGCGGTCGATGGCTTCCTGCCCGTAGGGGAAGGCGGCGAAGTAGGCCAGCGCGCTGTCCAGCTTCGGGCCGACGTCGGCCAGTGCCCGCAACGTCGGTTCGAGGTTGGCCAGGTTGCGCACCAGGTCCGCCTTGGTGTCGTTGACCAGCCCGGCGGCCACCGAACTGAAGGTGCCGAGTTTGTCCAGTGCCGTTGTCAGCTTCGGACGTTCGGCAACCAGCACATCGAGTGCCGGCGGGATCCGGTCCAGGGCCCGGGTCAACACTTCACGCTGCCCGGCGAAGGTACCGGCCAGCCGGTTCAGCGAGGTGATCGTCGCGTTGATGCTGTCACGCTGGGCGGACAGCACCCCGACGAAATCGTTGAGCCGGGTCAGCAGGTCACGGAACTGGCCTTCGTTCCCGTTGAGCGCCGAATTGAGTTGGGCGACGATGTCGCCGATCTGGCCGACTCCCCCGCCGTTGACCACGACCGACAGCGCCGACAGCGTCTGCTCGGTGGACGGATAGGTGGAACTCTTGTTCAGGCCGAGCGTCGCCCCCGGCTGCAACCTGCCCTGCGGAGCCTGGCCCAGCGGCGGGTTGAGCCCGAGGTGCATCGACCCCAGCAGGCTCGTCTGGCCGACGGTCGCCACCGCGTTCTGCGGGATCACCACACCGGGCTTGACCGAAATGGCGACGTCGGCGTGCCAGTCCCGCACCGTCATCGCGTTCACGCTGCCGACCACCACATCGCCGATCAGGACCGGCGAATTCGGTTCCAGCGTGCTGACATTGGCAAGCTCGACGTGGTACGTGCTCGCCCCCGGACCGCGGCCCACCGCACCGGGCAGCGGCAGCGAGTTCAGCCCGCCGAACGAGCATCCGGAGAGTCCCGTGGCGATGGCAGCGGCGATCGCCAGTACATGTCTGCGCCTCATGGCGGGGAACCTCCCGCCGGCAGCGCGACCGGTGGCGGCATCGGCGGCGGCATCACCGGGCCCGAATTGGTTGATGCGGCCTCGGCCGGCAGCAGCATTCCGTTCAGGCTCGACGGCGGCGTGCCGGCCTGGGCTGCCGGCACACCAGCCGGGATCGGGGCGCCCGGGAACAGCGCGGGTTGCGGGTCGGCGGGAAGTCCGTTGGGCGCATAGCTTCCCGGACCTCCACCCGGTGGCAGTCCCCAACCGGCCGGCGGCGGGACGTCGCCGTTGAGACCGGTGTAGGCCGACACCAGCGGTGGCGGTTCCGGCGCCGCCGGACTGCCTTCGCCGCCGGGAGCCAGCTTCGGCTCGGAGTAGATCAGGTTCCACGGACTGGGCGACTTGCCGAGGTAGGCGTTGAACGGGAACGGCAGGTTGTTGAAGTTGATCAGCCGCAACGCCGGGCCGAGATACTGGGAGCAGAGCTTCCCGGTTTCCGAGGCGGTCGCGTTCTGGATCGCGCCGATCGCCGCGCACACCACCTGTAGCGGGTTGGAGAAGTTCGCCAGCGCGAAACCGCCCAGGGCGCTTTGGATGTCGGGGTCATAGATGTTGTAGCTGTTGCCGATCGCGTTGGGCGCGACGTGCAGCAGGTTCTTCACCACCATCTGGTTCTCGCCGAGGTTGCGCACCACATCGGAGAGCCGGCCGACCTGCTCGGCCGTCTGGTCCCGGCTGCCGGCCACGAACCGCTTCACGTCCACCACTGCGCTGGACA
Source organism: Mycolicibacterium sp. (assembly GCF_017853185.1). Taxonomy (GTDB): domain Bacteria; phylum Actinomycetota; class Actinomycetes; order Mycobacteriales; family Mycobacteriaceae; genus Mycobacterium. The sequence goes on along the minus strand of NZ_JAFMJZ010000070.1, from coordinate 8,645 downwards.
GATTGGTCAACGCTCCGTCGAGATCGGACCGGCTGCCGTCGACCACGCTGGAGACCGAGGCCAGCCGGTCCTGGAACGAGACGATCTGGGCGTTGCTGTCGCGCAGCACCGTGACGAAGGTCTGCAGGTTCTTGATGGTGTCGACGACGTTGCCGCTGCCCTCACCCAGCACGCGGCTCAGCCCGGACAGTTGTTTGATGGTCTCGCGCAGCTTGTCGCCGTTGCCGTCCATCGCGTCGGCCGCGCTGTTGATGAACCGGCCCACCGAGGTGGTCGACACCGCACTGGTCGGCCCGAGATCGGTTGCGAGCCGGTTCAACTGCTCCTTGACCTGATCCCACTCGACGGGGACCGCGGTGCGGTCGAGGTCGATGACGGCGCCGTCGCGCATGGTCGGGCCGCTGGTCACCCCATCAGCTCCGAAGGCCGGCGCCAGCTGTACATACCGGGATCCGACCAGGTTCTGCGCAACGATGACGGCCTTGGCGTCGGCGGGGATCGGCACGCCGTGGTCGACCGCAAGGGTCATCTTGGCCCTGGTCCCCTGCGGCTCGATGGACTTGATGGTGCCGACCCTGACTCCGGAGACCCGCACCTCGTCACCCGGGTAGATGGCGGTGGCGCTGGTGAAGTACGCGGTGATCCCGGTGGGTTTGAGCACCGTATTGCGAACCAGCACAACGGCTCCGGCCGCCAGCACCACGGCGAGCAGTCCGGCCAGCATCATGGTGCGCCATCCGCGTGAGGTCATCCTGTGCGAGGTCGTTCCGTGCGAGGTCATGGCTGCTGACCTCCACCCGTGACGGCTCCGCCACCCGGCGGATCGAAGTTGTAGGGCCACGGGAACTCGGCGCGCGGCCCGGCGTTGTCGGCGGGCTGCCCGGCATCGACCCCGCGGCGGAAGCCGAAGACGTAGTCGAAGAACGGTTGCAGGGTCTGCGCCGGGTTGAGGTTGGCGACGAAAGCGTTGTAGTAGAACCCGTTGTTGACCGCCTCGGCCTGGGTCAGCTGGAACTTCGCCAGACCCCGCATCGCCTGGGTGATGTTGTCGTTGTTGCGCTGCAGCATCGCGGTCACCGCATTGAGCTTCTCCAGCGCGGGTGCGAGGTCCTGTTCGTTGTCGGCGACCAGGCCGGTCAGCTGCTGGGACAACGCCGAGGTGTTGGCCAGGAGGTTCACCACCGCGTAGCGGCGCTGCTCGAGGACGCCCAGCAGTTCGTTGGCGTCGAGGATCAGCGAGTTGACCTGCTTGCTGCGGTCTGACAGCACGGCGGTGACGTCGGCGGCGCTCTTCAGCAGGCCGGCCAGTGACTCGTTGCGGTCGTTGAGGGACTTGGAGATTCGACTGATCCCGTCGAAGGTCGGCGCCAGTTGCGGGGCCACCCGATCGATGGTCGTCGACAAGGTGTCCAGCGATTGGTTCAGCGCGGCGGTGTCGGTGTCGCTGGTGTTGGCGGCGAACTCACTGACGGCGTCGGTCAACGAGTACGGCGATCCGGTGCGCGACACCGGGATCACCGCACCGGAGGCCAGCCTGCCGCTACCTTCCGATTCCAGCGTGAGAACCCGCTGCCCCAGCAGCGTCCCGGTGCGGATGTGGGCGGTGGTGTCCGAACCCAGATGGACCTTGCCGTTCACGCTGAAGGTCACCAAGGCCTTGCCCTCACGCAACCGCACGTCCGACACGGTGCCGACCTTGACCCCGGACACCTTGACGTCGTTACCCGGGGCGATGCCGCCGGCTTCGGTGAACAGCGCCTGATGCCGGACCGACGTAGCCAGCGACCACAGGTTCTGGGTCTGCATGGCGACGGTGATCACGAGCCCGATCAGCACGAGACCGATGAAGCCGGATCGGATGAGTTGGGAGCCGCGATATTTCAGCATCAGGGCTCACCGCATCTTCCGGTGTGCTGCATGATCCACGGGAAGTAGGCGGTCCGGCCCTCCAGATCGGTCACTCGTACCGACATCCCGCACAGGTACTGGTTGATCCAGCTGCCGTAGGAACCGAGTCGCACCAATTTGCGATAGTTCTTGGGCGCCTTCTGCAGAGCGATGTCGAGGCGTTCCTTGTCGGAATCGAGGATCGGCGCCAGCCGGGCCAGCTGATCGACGGTTCCGGCCAGCGGCGCCCTGGCACCGGAGAGCAGATCGGTCAGCGAGGCGGTGCCGCTGTCCAGGGCGGTGATCGCGGTGCCGATCGGATCCCGCTCGGAGGCCAGTCCGGTGATCAGCTGCTGGAGCTTGTCGACGGTCCCGGAGAACTTGTCGCCGTCCTTGGCCACGGTGGCCAGCACGGTGTTGAGGTTGTCCACGAGTTGCTGCACGGTCTGGCTGTTGTCGGCCACCGCGTTGGAGAACGCCGAGGTCTTGGCGAACAGCGACTCGAGATTGCCGTCCTGCCCCTGGAAGATCTGGATCAGCGAGTTGGTCAGCGAGTTGACCGCCTGCGGATTCAAACCCTTCACGAAAGGCTTGAGCCCGCCCAGCAGCAGGTCCAGATCCAGCGCCGGCATGGTGCGATCAACCGGGATCTGGGACCCGGGCGGGAAGACGCGGGTTGAGCCGGGACTGTCCAGCAGTTCCAGATAGCGGTCGCCGACGAGGTTGAGATAGCGCACCGCGGCCTTGGTCCCGGACGTCAGCGCGATGCTCTGGTCGGCGCCGAAGCCGACGATCACCGAGTTGTCCGGCTGTAGCCGGACGCTGTTGACCGTGCCGATCCGAACGCCGGCCACCCGCACGGAGTCGCCGGACTTCAGGCTTGACACGTCGTCGAACACCGCGGTGTAGCGGTTGTCCGGGCCCGCGCGGTACTGGGCGAAGATGGCGAACAGTGCGCCGGTGACCAGAAGCATCACGGCGATGAAGATGCCCACCCTGACGGTGGTCCCTCTGAGGCTGGTCATGTCGGCCCCGTCATCCGGGCTGGCCGATCTGCGCGGTGTTGCGCGGCGGCCCGTCCAGTGGGCCGAACAGCGCCTGCTTGAGACCGTCGGAGTTCAGCAGGATGCCCTGGTTCCCGTACTGCGCCTGATTGGCGCCGATATCGGTGACCACGAACGGCGGTCGCTGCTCGTAGCCGACGTTCGGCAGATCGGTGCACTGCGGACCGCCCTTGGCCGCCACCTTCGGCAGGTTGCCGGGGTACCGGTAACGCTCGCGGCCGAGGAAGAACCCTTGCAGCAGAACGGCTCCCGGCAGGGCGAGGCCCGGCCCGTCCGCCAGCGGAAGCAGACCGGCGACTCCACAGGTGAGTGCCGGGTTGTACTGGTTGGTCAGATCGGTGGTGGGCACCAGCAGATGAACGACGTCGGCCAGCGGGCCGCGGTTGGTCGACAGCACGTCGGTTCCGATGTCGGCCAGACCGATCCCACTGACCAGCAATGCGTCCAGGCTGTCCTGCTCATCGACGACGGTGGCGCTGATCCGGGTGGCGTTGTCCACCGTGGCGAGCAGATCAGGTGACGCGTCGGCGAACGCGTCGAACACCGTCGGGGCCACGGCCAGTTCGTGATTGAGGCTGTCCAGGCTCGGGTTGATCTTGCTCAACGCACTGTCCAGTGCCACCAGGGTCTTGCCGAACTTCTCCCCGCGGCCGCTGAGCGACTTCGACAACGCGCCGAGAGTCTGGTTGAGCTTGACCGGTTCCACCTTGGACAGCACCGAGACGAGCTGTTCGAAGACGGTGTTGAGTTCGACGGTGACGTGGTCGCCGCCCCGGATCACCGTCCCGGCCCGCAACGGGTCGGCCGACGGGGCCGCCGGCGCAACCAGTTCGACGAACTTGGCGCCGAACACCGTCGAGGAGGTGATCTCGGCGCCGACGTTGGCCGGGATCGCGTCGACGGATTCCGGATCGATGGCCAGGTGCAGTGCCGCACCACCGCCGGCCAACGGTTCGATCGAGGCGACCTTGCCCACCTGCGCCCCGTGCAGTTTCACCTTGGCGTCCGGGTTCATCACCAGCCCGGCCCGGTCGGCGACCACGGTCACCGGCATGGTGTCGCGGAAGCTGTCCCGGAACAGCCCGACCGCCAGCATGACGATCAGGGCCAGCGCGAGGACCGTCAGCAGGCCGGCCAGCGGCCGTGCGTACGACCGATCGAGGAATCCCTGTTTGGCCATCGTCTACCCGGCCAGGTTGAAGTTGCCGTTGGAACCGTAAATCGCCAGGGAGACAAGAAGAGTCACCGCGACAACGACGATCAGCGAGGTCCGCACCGCATTGCCGACCGCAACGCCCACCCCGGACGGTCCGCCGGATGCGAAGTAGCCGTAGTAGGTGTGGATCAACAGGATGGTGATCGCCATCAGCACCGCCTGGAGGAACGACCACAGCAGGTCGAGCGGGTTGAGGAAGGTGTCGAAGTAGTGGGTGTAGAGGCCTGCGGACTGACCGAACAACACCACCGTGACGAACTTGCTCGCCAGGAAGGACAGGATCACCGCGATCGAGTACAGCGGCGTGATCGCGATCATTCCCGCCACCAGTCGGGTGGACACCAGGTACTCGATCGGTCGGATCGCCATCGACTCCAGGGCGTCGATCTCCTCGTTGATCCGCATAGCACCCAGTTGGGCGGTCACACCGGCGCCGAAAGTGGCGGCCAGACCGATCCCGGCCACCACGGGCGCCGAGATCCGCACGTTGATGAACGCGGCCAGGAAGCCGGTCAGCGCCTCAATGCCGATATTTCCCAGCGACGAATAGCCCTGCACCGCAAGGGTTCCGCCGGCCGCCATGGTCAGAAAGCCGACGATCGCCACGGTGCCGCCGATCATCGCCAGCGTGCCGGCCCCCATGCTGATCTCGGCGATCAGCCGGATGACCTCCGTGCGGTACCGGGTGGCGGCCTGCGGAACGCCCGCGATCGCGCGAGCATAGAACAGGGTGTGATCGCCGATGCGGCCGAAAAACCCGATCGGTCGGCGCAACTCGCGGAACAACCGCGGGTAGTTGCTGCGGAGCACAGTCATGTTCCCCATCGGCTCACCCGGTCGTCATTCGGATGCCGATCGCGGTGACCACCACGTTGACCACGAACAATGCCATGAAGGCGTAGACCACCGTCTCGTTGACCGCGTTGCCGACCGCCTTGGCGCCGCCGCCGCTGATCATCAGGCCGCGATAGCAGGCGACCAGACCCGCGATCAGGCCGAACAGCGCGGCCTTCACACACGAGATGATGACCTCCGGAACACCGGTCAGCAGCGTGATGCCGGCCGCGAAGGCACCGGGGTTGACGTGCTGAACGAAGACCGAGAACACGTAGCCGCCGATGATGCCGATGATCACCACCAGCGAGTTCAGCAACAGCGCGACCAGACCGGAGGCCAGCATCCGCGGAGTCACCAGGCGCTGGACCGGGTTGATGCCGAGCACCTCCATCGCGTCGATCTCTTCCCGGATGGTGCGCGATCCCAGATCCGCGCACATCGCGGTGGCGCCGGCGCCGGCCACGATCAGCACCGTCACCAACGGGCCTACCTGGGTGACCGCACCGAAGGCCGCACCCGCCCCGGACAGGTCGGCGGCGCCCAATTCACGAAGCAGGATGTTGAGGGTGAAACTAACCAGCACGGTGAACGGGATCGCCACCAGCAGGGTGGGCAGCAGCGAGACGCGGGCGACGAACCAGGACTGCTCGAGGAACTCCCGCCACTGGAACGGCCGTCGGAACAGGAAACGGATCGCATCGGCGGACATCGCGAACAGTCCTCCGATGGCCTGCATCGGTCCGGACACGCCCCGGTCCAGCGCAATACCCGGGGACCAGCGGTCCGCAGATTTATTCGCCATCCGTTCGGGGCTCTCCTGTCGGATTGCAACGTGTTCTAGGGCCTTAGCGAAACCTAAGTGATCCAGCGGGGAAATGGGAGGGAATGGCCGACCTCGGCGTCCCCTGACACCGCACAATGGAGCGATGAGCCCTCTGCAGCGCTATTCGGACCGCCGCGTTCTGATCACCGGCGCCGGCTCGGGTATCGGACAAGCCTGTGTGCTGCGGATTCTCGACGAGGGTGGCCGGGTGGTGGCCGCCGACATCAGCCAGGCGGGGCTGGCCGACACGACAACGAAAGCCGGCGGCCACGCCGATCGGCTGACCACGATGGTGATGGACGTCAGCAACGAGGCGTCGGTCCGTTCCGGGGTCGCCACCGCGGTCGCCGAACTCGGTGCGCTGGACACCCTGGTGAACGTCGCGGGAATCATTCGTTCGTCGCACTTCCTGGACACCACGTTGGCCGACTTCGAGCAGGTGCTGCGGATCAACCTGGTCGGCACCTTCCTGGTCACCCGGGAGGCGCTGCCGGCTCTGCGCCGCGGCGATTTCCCGGCGGTGGTGAACTTCGCCTCCACCTCGGCCGCATTCGCCCATCCCTACATGTCGGCCTACGCCGCGTCCAAGGGCGGCATCCAGGCGATGACCCACGCACTGGCCGCGGAGTTCGCCGCCGAGGGCATCCGGTTCAACTCGGTTCAACCCGGTTCGATCTCCTCGGGCATGACCGACGGCACCGGCGAGTCCAAGCAGAGCGTCGGCCCCGGACTGCCCTCCGACGTCAACTACAGACTCTTCGGGCGGGTCGCCCCACTGTTGCCGCTCCCGGAGGGAAAGATCTTCGCCGATCCCGGCGCGGTGGCCGCGGTGGTGGCGATGCTGGGCAGCGCGGAGGCGTCCTTCGTGACCGGCACCGAGGTCAGGATCGACGGTGGCGCACACACGTGACGGCGCCAGCGCTCTGCACAAATCCCTCTGCGACGGAAACCGGGCCTGGGAGTCCGCCGCGAACGTGGTATCCATCGAAACGGTCGCGACATTTCGCGGATTTCGTTGCCGTATCTGTTGCGCCAAGGGCTGAAATCGACGATTGTTATGCCACTGAACTCAACGTCGGAAACATCGCAATCGAAAAGAGGTCGGGTCCTGACCGAGACCGGCGCCGCCGCCACTGAACACACCACCGGACACGGACGCCACGAGCGTTCGGACGCCGGCCCTCGAGCGTCTGGCAAGGCCGTCATCGAGATCGACCACGTCACCAAGCGGTTCGACGACTACATCGCAGTGGCTGACGCACACTTCTCGATCGCGCAGGGCGAGTTCTTCTCGATGCTCGGCCCGTCCGGCTGTGGCAAGACCACGACACTGCGGATGATCGCGGGCTTTGAGAGTCCGACCGAGGGCGCCATCCGCCTCGAGGGCGTCGACGTCTCCCGCACTCCCCCGAACAAGCGCAACGTCAACACCGTCTTCCAGCACTATGCGCTGTTCCCTCATATGACGGTGTGGGACAACATCGCCTACGGCCCGCGCAGCCAGAAGAAGGGCAAGGCCGAGATCAAGAAGGCCGTCGACGAGATGATCGAGGTGGTCCGGCTCACCGACTTCGCCCAGCGCAAGCCGGCCCAGTTGTCCGGCGGCCAGCAGCAGCGCGTCGCGCTGGCCCGGGCACTGGTCAACTACCCCAGCGCACTGCTGCTCGACGAACCACTCGGCGCACTGGACCTCAAACTGCGCCACGTCATGCAGTTCGAACTCAAGCGCATCCAGCGCGAGGTCGGCATCACGTTCATCTACGTGACCCACGACCAGGAGGAGGCGCTGACGATGAGTGACCGCATCGCGGTCATGAACGGCGGACACGTCGAACAGATCGGTACCCCGACCGAGATCTATGACCGGCCGGCCAGCGTGTTCGTCGCCGGCTTCATCGGGCAGGCCAACCTGTGGCACGGCCGGCAGACGGGGCGTGCCAACCGCGACTACGTCGAACTCGAAGTGCTGGGCACAACGCTGCAGGCCAGGCCGGGCGACACCACCATCGAGTCCGGCGGTCGCGCCACCCTGATGGTCCGGCCCGAACGGGTGCGGGTCTCGGTGCAGCAGCCAACCGGTGCCGAATCCGGCGCTGTCACCGCCGTGGCCGCCAAGGTCGTCGATCTGACCTTCCAGGGACCGGTGCTGCGGCTCTCGCTCGCCGCGGCCGACGGTTCCCCGATCCTCGCGCACATCGGCGCCGAGCAGGACCTGCCGATGCTGCGCCCCGGAGACGACGTGTTCGTCAGTTGGTCCCCCGACGCGTCCCTGGTGTTGCCGGCCGGCGACATCCCCAGCACGCAAGACCTCGAAGAGATGCTCGACGAATCCTGATGCTCGACAGACGCTCGACCAATCCCGATGAAAGGCAAACCCAGATGGCAGAAATCGACCCGCGCGTCCTGGCTCAGATCGCCTCCCGGCGCCGGTTCATCGGCGGCGGTGCCGCCGCTGCGGCGGCCGCGATCCTGGGCCCGTCTTTCCTGGCGGCGTGCAGCAAGGACACCAAGACCTCGGCGGGCTCCAACGCCCCGGCCGCTCCGGCCGATGACGGCAGCCCGGCGTCGGGCAAGCTGCGGGTGTCGAACTGGCCGCTCTACATGGCCGACGGTTTCGTCGCCGCCTTCCAGACCGCGACGGGCCTGACCGTCGACTACAAGGAAGACTTCAACGACAACGAGGAGTGGTTCGCCAAGAACAAGGAGCCGCTGTCGCGTAAGCAGGACATCGGCGCCGACCTGGTGGTGCCCAGCCAGTTCAATGCCGCGCGCCTGATCGGTCTGGGCTGGCTCAACCCGATCAACGAGTCGCGCTGGA
>NZ_JAFMJZ010000069.1 GCF_017853185.1 Mycolicibacterium sp. | reverse complement strand
TTCCCCGATGCCCGGACCGTCGATCTCGGCGGCGCCTTCGTCGCGCCGGCGTTCGTCGACTCCCACGTGCATCTGACCTCCACCGGTCTGCGGATCACCGGCCTGGACCTCGCCGCGGCCACCAGTCGGGAGCACTGTCTCAAGCTCCTCGCCGACTACGTCGACGCCCATCCCGGCGAGCCGGTATGGGGACACGGCTGGGACGACAGCACCTGGCCGGATACCGGATCTGGGCCGGCCGCGCCCAGCACCGCGGATCTCGACGCTGTCGTGGGTGCCACTCCGGCGTATCTCTCCCGCGTCGACGTGCATTCCGCACTCGCCTCCGGCGCCCTGCGCTCCCTGGTGCCCGGCTTGGCCGCGGTCGCCGGTTTCGACCCGCAGCGACCACTGTCCGGCGACGCCCACCATCTGGTGCGTGCGCAGGCCAGGCGGCTGCTGACCGTCGCCCAACGTACGCAGGCCCGGCAGGCTGCCCTGGACGAGGCGGCGATGAACGGGATCGTCGCGGTGCACGAGTGCGCCGGCCCGGAGATCGGCGGACTGGAGGACTGGCAGGAACTGCTGGCCGCCAGTGGGGAGAACGCGGGCCACGGCGTGGAGGTGGTCGGCTACTGGGGCGAGGCGGTGTCCACCGCCGCGCAGGCCCGCGAACTCATCACCGCCACCGGAGCCCGCGGTCTGGCCGGTGACCTCTTCGTCGACGGCGCACTGGGCTCACACACCGCCTGGCTGCTCGACCCCTACAGCGACAATCCGCACACCTGCGGCACCAACCACCTCGATGCCGCAGGCGTCTCCGCACACCTGATGGCCTGCACCGAGGCCGGTGTCACCGCGGGGTTCCATGTCATCGGAGACGCCGCCGTCACCGTGGTCGTCGACGCCCTTGACGGTGTGGTGGAGCGATTCGGCGCACCGGCGGTCGCGCGCTGTGGGCACCGCCTGGAACATCTGGAGATGGTGTCGGCCGACCAGGCCGCCAAGCTCGGCGTCTGGGGCGTCGTCGCCAGCATGCAACCCAACTTCGATGCCTACTGGGGCGGCCCGCACGGCATGTACGCCCGCCGGTTGGGCGAGCACCGCGCGGCCGGACTCAACCCGCTGGCGCTGTTAGCATCGGCAGGCGTGCCACTGGCCTTCGGTTCCGACACCCCGGTGACCAGCATGAATCCCTGGACCTGGGTACGGTCGGCCAGTCATCACCAAACGCCCGGGAGTGCGATCTCGGTGCGCGCGGCGTTCGCGGCGGCCACCCGCGGCGCCTGGCGGGCCGGCGGCGTGCGCGACGGCCTGACCGGCACCCTGGTTCCCGGGGCCCCGGCCTCCTACGCGGTGTGGGAGACCGGCGACCTCGACGTCGCCGCCCCAGCCGACGCGGTGCAACGCTGGTCCACCGACCCGCGTTCGCAGGTCCCGGAACTGCCCCGCCTCGATGCCGGCGATCCGCTGCCGCGCTGCCGTCAGACCGTTCACCGCGGTGTGGTGCTGTATGGCTAACCGTCTGCTACGACTGGGACTGGCGGTGCTGGCCGGTCTGATGATGTGCGTCAGCTTCCCGCCGGTCGGCTGGTGGTGGGCCGCGATCCCCGCGCTGGCCTTGCTGAGTTTCCTTCTGGTGGACGAGAAGACAACGCCCGCAGCGGGTTTCGGCTACGGATTCCTCTTCGGCATCGCCTTCAATCTACCCTTGCTGCCCTGGGTCGCCGGGCTCGTCGGGCCGTTCCCGTGGATCGCCCTGGCAGTGCTGCAGGCGTTGTTCCCGGCGGTGTTCGGAATGTTCGCGGTGCTGGTGGCCCGGTTGCCCGGCTGGCCGATCTGGCTGGCGTTGGTGTGGTCGCTTCAGGAGTGGCTGAAATCCAATGTGCCGTTCGGCGGGTTCCCGTGGGGCGTCGCGGCCTACGGGCAGACCGACGGGCCGTTCCTGGCGCTGGCCCAACTCGGCGGCGCGCCCTTGCTGTCGTTCGCCGTCGTCCTGCTCGGGACGTCGTTGTGCGCCTTGGCCATTGAGGTCTTCCGCCGGTTGCGCGGCAGGAACGCCACGATGGCCGCAATCCTGATGCCCACCACCTGCGTCTGTCTGGTGCTGCTGACCACCGCGCTGGCCACCCCGGGCGTCCGCCGTGCGGGAGTCCCGGCCGGTGACGATCCTGTTGTCACGGTGGCCGCGATCCAGGGCAATGTGCCGCGCCTGGGCCTGGACTTCAACAGCCAGCGCCGCGCGGTGCTGGACAACCACGTCAAACAGACCCGGCTGCTGGCCGAAGACGTCCGGGCCGGGCGGGCGCCGGCCCCGGATTTCGTTATCTGGCCGGAGAATTCGTCCGACATCGACCCGCTGGCCAATGCGGACGCCGCTGAGCAGATCGACGTCGCCGCGCGTGACATCGGGGTGCCGATTCTGGTCGGTGCAGTGGTGGCCAGCCCGCAGTGGACCCCGGACAATCCGGCGGACTCCAACACGGTCATCGTGTGGGACCCGGTCACCGGCCCGGGGGAGCGCCATGACAAACAGATCGTCCAGCCGTTCGGTGAATACCTGCCGTGGCGGTCGTTCTTCCGCCACCTGTCCTCTTACGCCGACCGGGCGGGTTACTTCGTCCCGGGCAGCGGCACCGGAGTAGTGAGTCCGGCCGGCATTCCGGTGGGGGTGGCCACCTGCTGGGAGGTGATCTTCGACCGGGCACTGCGGGATTCGGTCCGCAACGGCGCTCAACTGCTGGCGGTGCCGACCAACAACGCCACCTTCGATCAGGCGATGAGCGAACAGCAACTGGCGTTCGCGAAATTGCGGGCCGTCGAGCACGGCCGCTACCTGATGGTGGCCGGCACCACCGGCATCAGCGCCGCGGTCGCCCCGGACGGCCGGGAGATCGCCCGCACGGACTTCTTCACGCCGGCCTACCTGGACGTTCCGATGCGGCTGCGGTCGACTCAGACGATCGCCACCCGGTGGACCGTTGCGCTGCAATGGCTGCTGGCCACGGTGGCGGTGGGGGCTTTGCTGGTGGCGATATTGCAGAATGGGACTTTCGCCCGGCGTGACAAAGGAGTCGAATGAGCACCCAGGGAAAGGGCCGGCCCAAGAAGGCCCCGGCGACGGCGCCGGAGCAGGCTCCCGATCTGCCGAGCCGGCGGACCCTGGTGATCATCCCGACCTACAACGAGCTGGAGAATCTGCCGCTGATCGTCGGGCGGGTTCAGAAGGCACGCCCGGACGTGCACATCCTGGTGGTCGACGACGGCAGCCCGGACGGCACCGGCCGGCTGGCCGACGAGTTCGCGGCCAAGGACCCCGAGCACATCCACGTCATGCACCGCACCGCCAAGGACGGGCTCGGCGCCGCGTACCTGGCCGCGTTCGGGTGGGGCCTGGAGCGTGGCTACAGGGTCCTGGTGGAGATGGACGCCGACGGCTCACACGCCCCTGAGCAGCTCTACCGCCTGCTGGACGCCATCGACAACGGCGCCGACCTGGCGATCGGATCCCGCTACGTCGACGGTGGCACGGTGCGCAACTGGCCGTGGCGCCGGCTGGTGCTGTCCCGGGGTGCCAATACCTACGCCCGGATGCTGCTCGGCGTCGGCATCAACGACATCACCGCGGGATACCGCGCCTACCGGCGTGAGGTGCTGGAGAAGATCGACCTCTCGGCCGTGGACTCCAAGGGCTACTGCTTCCAGGTCGACCTGACCTGGCGCACCATCAACGGCGGGTACAAGGTCGTCGAAGTGCCGATCACCTTCACCGAGCGCGAACTCGGCGTCTCCAAGATGAGCGGGTCCAACATCCGTGAGGCGATGGTCAAGACCGCCCGCTGGGGGATCGACGGCCGGCTGGGCCGAACGCCCCAGAAGAACTAGCCGGGTCTAGCCGCGGCGCTTGGTCTTCAGCAGATCGAGGCGCTCCTTGAGCAGCTCGTCGAGTTCCTCGACCGAACGGCGCTCCAGCAGCATGTCCCAGTGCGTGCGCTGGGGCTTGACCTTCTTGGGCTCCGGCAGTTCACCCTCCATGAGGGTGCCCTCCAGGCCGTTGCGGCACAACCAGTTGCCGGGGATCTCGGCGTCGTCGGCGAACGGGACGTCGAATTCCTCGCCGTTCTCCGTGCGATAGCGCGCGACCCGCCGCGGTGCCAGGTCGTGGTTACGGTCGGTCTCGTAGCTGACGGCTCCGAGCCGACTTCCTCTAAGCACGCGATCAGCCATTGCTTTCACTCCTTGTTCGTCTCGTCGGGAACCGCGGAACAGGGGCCGTTGGGCGTTCCCGACGCAAGACTCCATGATACCGGGAGTGCGGAGGTGCCCGGTCTACGCTCGAGTCGTGACGCGCCGGACCCGCCCCCAGCCCTGCCGCTGGTGCGGCCGGGAGGTTGCCGACAGCGGCCTGGGCCGGCGCAGGCAGTACTGCCGGCAGTCCTGCCGTCAGCGGGCCTATGAGCAAAGAGCGCAGGTCAAGGGCACTGCGGTGCCGGAGGATGCGGTGGTGTTGACGGCCGATGAGGCCGCGGTGCTCTCCGATCGGGTCTATCAGGTGCGCTGCGCGGCCGAAGACGTGGTGACGGCGGTCGAGGAGGGTGCGGCAGCCGCCGAGCTGCGACAACTCTGCGACGAACTGATGCGGGCCGCGAAGGCCGCCGACGGCTGGCGGTAGTCAGCAGCTGTACTGAATCCCGACGCCGGCGGCCGGCACCGGCAGTTTGGTGCAGCCATAAGCGTCGATTCCGGCATCGCTGTAGCGCACCGCGGTCTGATGGGCGAAATTGGCGCACACCAGAGCGGTGGAATCGGTCCGGCAGCGGAAGTCCCCGAACGACAGCGACCGATCCGGCGGCAGCGGCACACCCTGGCCCAGTGCGAAACGGCCCGGGTCGCCGTGAGCGGAGCCGATCACCACGGCGGTGCCGTCGTAATCCACCCAGCCCCCCTTCCAGACGCCGTAGATGTCCGGCGGCTGTGGCGGCGGGTCGGTGAGGTTGACCAGGCAGGCCAGGCCGCCGCCGCGTTTGACGTCGGTCATGCAGCTGATGCCCGACGGCGTGGTGAACGCGACGTCGTCGGCCAGCGGGGTGCTGCTGCCGTTGCGCAGCGCGACGTGGAACTCGGCGGCGTCGACCGGACCGGCGCCCTGCACCCATGCCAGCGCCTCGGCCGCCGTGGCGCCGGGCTCGGGAGCCGGAGTGGTCTTGGTGGCCGACGTGGTGGTACCGGCTGCAGAGCTGCTGGATCCGCGCGCCGTCGAGGGCGAGATGGGGGTGAGCTTGCCAGGTTGGCTCTGCTGGGTCTGAGAGCATCCGACGATCTGCGAACAACCGGCGATCAGCACCGACGCAGCGAACATCACGGCGATTCGCATCCCGCCAGGCTAACCGCGCTACCGTCGGGGAATGCATCAACACACCGTCCAGGTCACGACCGCAAGCGGTGTGGTCGAAGGGTTCACCCGAGATGGGGTCAACCGTTGGCGGTCGATTCCCTACGCCGCGCCGCCGGTCGGCCCGCTGCGGTTCCGCGCCCCGCAACCGGTGACGTCCTGGACCGGGGTGCGCTCGGCGCACGGTTACCGAAACTGCGCGCCGCAGCAGAAGCGCTACACGATGACCGGCGTCGGCAAATACCAGCCGATGAGCGAGGACTGCCTGACCCTCAACGTGGTCAGTCCGCGATGGGACGGGCCGGCCCCGGAGGGCGAGCCGCTGCCGGTGATGTTCTTCATCCACGGTGGCGGCTACATCCTGGGGAGTTCGGCCACACCGCTGTACGACGGCGCAGCACTGGCCCGGCGCGGCTGCGTGTACGTGTCGGTCAACTACCGGTTGGGCGCGCTGGGCTGCGTGGACTTCTCCTCGCTGGCCACCCCGGAGACCCCCATCGAGAGCAACCTCTTCCTCCGCGACATCGTCGCGGCGCTGCGCTGGGTACGCGACAACATCGGCGCTTTCGGGGGCGATGCCGGCAACGTGACGATCTTCGGGGAGAGCGCCGGGGCGCATGCGGTCGCCACGTTGCTCGCCGTTCCAGACGCGAAAGGCCTTTTCCACCAAGCGATCTCACAGAGCCCGGCCTCCGGCATGGTGAGCGATCAGGAGGTGGCCGCCCAGTTCGCGGACCGCTTCGTCGACGCCCTGCACCTCAACCGGAACAACGCCGCGGCACAACTGCTCACGGCCAAGCCGTCCGATCTGGTGCACGCGACCGACGCGGTGATGAAACACAGCCTGACCAACATGCTGGGCGCTTCGGTGGTCGGGCCGACCTGGGGTGACGACTACCTGCCGCTGGATCCGTTCGAGGCCATGCGGAAGGGCACAGCGCACCGGGTGCCGCTGATCGTGGGCAGCAACGCCGAGGAGGGGCGGCTGTTCACCCGCTTCCTCAAACTGCTGCCGACCACCGAGCACGCGATCGAACGACTGCTGGCGCACGCACCGGCCGAGGTGCGTGAACGGATTCTGGCCGCCTATCCGCACTACCCGGATCCGAAGGCCTGCATCGAGTTCGGCGGGGACATGATCTTCAACACCGCGGTCTGGCAGGCCGCCGACGCGCACGCCAAACTCGCGCCGACCTACGTCTACCGGTACGACTACGCCCCGCGCACCCTGCACTGGACGGGTTTCGGAGCCACCCACGCCACCGAACTGCTGGCCGTCTTCGGCATCTACCGGTCCCGGGTGGGCGCCGTGCTGACCGCCGGGGTGGACCAACGCGCGGCGGTGAAGGTCAGCCACCAGGTGCAGACCCGCTGGCAGGAATTCGCCCGGACCGGCACGCCCGGAGACGACTGGCCGGCCTACAACCGCGAGGAGCGCGCCGTGCTGGTGTTCGACCGCCACCTGCACGTCGAGTACGACCCGCACCCGCATCGACGCGAGGCCTGGGCCGGTTTCTCGCTCGCGAACGGATAGCCAACCGTTACCTTGATTCGGTGACTGACACCACCGTTCCCGTGGAACGCCCCGACGACCTGACCGCCGACTGGCTGACCGCCACCATCGGCGCCGGCCGGGTCGGTGGGTTCACCGTCGACCGGATCGGCACCGGGCAGATGAGCGAGTGCTACCGGGTGGGTCTCACGTATTCAGACGGGGACGGCCCCGCCTCGGTGGTGCTCAAGGTCGCCGCCAGCGACCCGATGAGCCGGGGGACCGGGCAGGCCCTCGGACTCTACGAACGCGAGGTGGAGTTCTACTCCCGGATCGCACCGGAGCTGGGCGGCCCGGTCGCGCACTGTTACCACGCCTCCTACCAACCGGAGACCGGCGTATTCACCCTGTTGCTCGACGACGCCGCGCCGGCCGAGGTCGGCAATGAAATTCAGGGCGCCACAATCGAAGACGCGACGATGGCGCTGCGCCAGTTGGGTCGGCTGCACGCCCCCCTCATCGGCAACACGTCCCTTGCCCAGGCGGACTGGCTGAACCGCGAGATGCCGGTGAACCAGGCGCTGATCACCCAACTTCTGGCCGGCTTCGTGGACCGCTACGGCGAGTCCATCACCCCGGAGCAGCGACTGGTCTGCCAGAAACTGGCCGACAGCTTCGACGCCTATCTCGCCGAGGAGGCGGCGCAAGACCGGGTGCACGGACTGGTGCACGGCGACTACCGCCTGGACAACATGTTGTTCGGCCGGCCCGGATCGCTGCGCGACCTGACGGTGGTGGACTGGCAGACCGTCACCTGGGGCCCGGCGATGACCGACCTCGCCTACTTCCTCGGTTGCGCGCTGCGGACCGAGGATCGCCGCGCGCACTACGACGCGTTGCTGGCCGCCTATCACGAAGGCCTCGGCGACAACCCGCCGCTGACCGTCGACGAGATCCGCGAAGGGGTGCGCCGGCAGAGTTTCTTCGGCGTGATGATGGCGATCATCTCCCCGATGCTCGTCGAGCGCACCGAACGCGGCGATCAGATGTTCCTGACCATGATGGACCGGCACACCAGCCATGTGCTGGACACCCGTGCGCTCGAGGTGCTGCCGATGGCGTCGAATCTGGTCGCGCTGCAACCCGATCCGGGCGAGGAGTCCGCACACACCCCCGGCGTGGAACCGCTGTGGAACGAGAGTTGGTACTGGGACTTCGCCGACGAGACGCAGGGGATCGGCGGATGGATCCGGCTCGGACTGATTCCGAATCAGAACGTCGCCTGGATCAACGCCCTGGTCTGCGGCCCCGATATCGCCACCGTTGCGCTGCTGGACTTCCAGGCTGCGCTGCCGCAGAACCCCAACGAGATCGCCTCCGGTGACATCCGGATGCGACACGGCGCGCCGATTCCGTTGCAGGAATACCGGGTGGAGGTCTCCGGCCCGGCCCGCTCGTACGACGATCCGGCCGGGCTGCTGCACGGCGAAGCCGGTGAACCGGCGAACCTGGCGATGGACCTGACCTGGACGACCAGTGGCACACCGTTCGAATACCGGATCGCCACCCGCTACGAAATCCCCTGCACCATAACGGGATCCATCACCATCGACGACGAGACCTTCACCTTCGACGCGGTGCCCGGCCAGCGCGACCACTCCCACGGGGTTCGCGACTGGTGGAGCATGGACTGGGTGTGGAGCGCTTTCCATCTGGAGGACGGCACCCACCTGCACGGAGTCGATCTGCGCCTGTCGGATCTGCCGCCGGTCAGCGTCGGATACATCCAGCCGCCGGGTGAACCGGTCATCGAGACCACGTCAGTGACCGCCGAGGCCTCGCTTGCCGACAACGGTCTGCCGTTGGGCACGGAGTTGACGTTCGAACCGGGAGCGCTGCGCGCCGAGATCGAGGTCCGCGGCAACGCGCCGGTGCGACTGGTCGCCCCCGACGGCCGGGTCAGCTTCTTCCCGCGGTCATGGGTGAAGGTCAACACCTCCGACGGCCGCAACGGAGTCGGCTGGATCGAGTGGAACCGCAACCAGTAGCAGGTGCCTGGTTCTTCACAACCCCTAGTGCTTCACAACCTGGGTGCCGCCGGCCAACTCGTCGTGCTTGCCCTGCTTGGTCGGGCTGCCGTTGATCGTCAGAGCGATGACGATGATCGCGATCATGCCCAGCAGGCCGCCGACGTAGGGGATCACCGGCAACAGCGTCCAGGAGTTCCGGATCGCCGACTGCTTGAGGTCGGGCTTGGGCGCGCCACCAGGACCACGCACGCTGAGGCCCAACAGCTTCTTGCCGATGGTGTACCCCTGGGTGACCTCCATGGCCACGAAATAGACGAACATCAGCACGCCGGTGAACAACCCGGTCACCAAGATGCTGCTCGACGCGCCGACCACCATCGCCAACACCCAGGCGACGATCGTCACCAGGATGCCGTCAATGACGCGGGCACCCCACCGCACGCCCAGACCACCGGGATTACTCGCGTAGCCGTGACCGATCTGCGGTGCGGGGTACCCGCCACCGTAGGGATTCGGCGGCGGCGGATAACCGCCGGGGTAGCCGGGAATGTTGGGATCCCCATAGGAATTGGGATCGATCGGGCCACCAGTCGTCATCGCTTCTCCTCAGCCACGTCGCTTTGACACCAATCTACCGAAGATATGGTCATCGGCGTGGGCCGCGACTGGGAGCACCTGGCGGTCGGGGTGTACCGCCGCCGATTGCCGTTTCTCGACGTCAGTGTGGGACTGGTGGCAGGGTCGAACGGTGTGGTGCTGATTGATTGCGGCACAACCCCTGGTGAGGCACGCGACATCGCCGCCGATGTGCACACGCTGACAGGTCGCATGGTCACCGACATCGTGATCACCCACCACCACTTCGACCATCTGCTCGGCTCCGCCGGATTCCCGGCCGCCCGGTTGCACGGGACCGGTCCGGTGGCTGCCGCGGTGAGCGCAGGCGCTGATGCGTTGCGTGAACAGGCCCTGCACTACGGCGTCGCGCCGGCTGATCTCAAGGAGTCGATGGCCGGGCTGCGCCCCGCCCAGATCCCACTACTCCCGCTGATGATCGACGTGGGGGACCGGATCCTCACCGTCGAGCACCCGGGCCGCGGCCACACCGACCACGACCTGATCGTGCTGGTTCCGGGGGATCCGACCGTGGTGTTCTGCGGCGATCTGGTCGAGGAGTCCGCGGACCCCGCCGTCGACGCCGGGTCCGATCTGGCCGCCTGGCCGCACACGCTCGATCGGTTGCTCGAGATCGGCGGTCCGGACGCGGTGTACGTCCCGGGCCACGGTGCCGCCGTGGACGCGGAATTCGTTCGGCGTCAACGCGATTGGCTCAGAACCCGGTCGTGAGCACCCGATCGAGCATGTCGACGAAGAAGTCGGCCGACTCCCTGGTGATGCACATCGGCGGCTTCATCTTCAGCACGTTCTGCCGGTCTCCGGTGGGCTGCACGATCACACCCAGTTCGCGCATCCGCTCACAGATCGCCTCGGTCTCGGCCACGGCCGGTTCCAGGGTCTCGCGGTCCCGGACCAACTCCACGCCCATGTAGAGGCCGCTGCCGTGCACGGTGCCGATCAGCGGATGACGATCGGCCAGTTCGGTGATCCGCGCCTTGAGATGGTCGCCGACGGCCAGCGCGTTCTCCTGCAGGCCGTCGCGTTCGAGCACATCGAGCACGGTCAGTCCGACCACGCTGGAAACCGGACTGCCGCCGGCGGAGGAGAAGAAATACCCCTGGGTGCGGTAGGCGTCGGCGATGGCCTTGGTGGTGATCACCGCGCCCAGTGGCTGACCGTTGCCCATCGCCTTCGCCACGCAGACGATGTCGGGCACCACGTCCTGCTGTTCGAAGGCCCAGAACCACCGCCCGGTCCGGCCGTAGCCCACCTGGACCTCGTCGGCGATGGCCAGACCGCCGGCGGCACGCACCGCGGCGTAGATCGCCTTCAGATAGCCGTCCGGCAAGGCCATGCCGCCGGCATTGCCGTAGAAGGGTTCGCAGATGAAGGCGGCAGGCGGTTTGCCCTGCGCCACAAGGTCTTCGATGATCGCCACCGCCTCCTGCGCGTACTTCGACGCCTCGGCTCCACGGTGTTCACCCCGGAACGGGTTGGGGGAGGGCACGGTGTGCACCCACGCCGGCCGGGTCGCCAGCGCGTTGGGGTTGTCGGCGATCGAGGTCGAGATGGCATCGGTGGCATAGGTCCAACCGTGATACGCCTCAGCCACCGCGACGATGTCGTGCCGGCCGGTGGTCGCCATCGCCAGTCGCAGCGCCAGATCGTCGGCTTCGGATCCGGAGTTCACCAGGAACACGGTATCCAGCGGATCAGGCAGGGTGGCGGCTAGTCGCTCCGACAGCGTCACCACCACCTCGTAGTTGAACCGTGAGTTGGTGTTGAGCCGGCGCCACTGCCGTTCGACGGCGTCGGCGAGATCCGGGTGGCCGTGACCCAGGATCGCGACGTTGTTGACCATGTCGAGGTAGGTGCGACCGTCGGTGGCGATCAGATGCTCGCGCCAGCCACGTTCGATACGCGGGGGATGGCGGTAGTAGTGCTCCTGAACCGATGCGTAGGCGCGATCGCGCCGCTGCCGCAGCAGCACACCGTCATCGGCCGCCGGCACGGCCGCGGGCAGACCGAGCAACACCGCCGGGTCGCTGACCTTGTGCAGCCATCCGGCCGCATACTCGGGCCGGACGAAGTCGGGGACCGCCGCATCCGAGGGATGCCGATGAAGTCCGATCCAGACCTGCCCGTCGATCGTGCCCAGGGCAGCACCTGCCGTGACGGTGTACCCGTCGCTCACCTCCAGCCCGAGATCGCCGCGGACCTCGACCGTGCCGGCCGTGCCGGTCAGGGTCAGGGTGGTGCCGTCGATCCCGACGACACCGGCCCACGGGGCGGACAGCGCCAAAGTGGTTGCGGGCCAGAGCTGGATGCCGGTGGCGACCGTCGCCGGGGACTGCTCTCGCAGCGTTGCCGACCGGGTCAGCCGGGGCTGGCCGAAGGTCGAGATCACCGCGGCCGCACCGGCGGCCAGCGCCTCGGCGGCCAACCGCTCCTCGGTTCCGGGGGCAAGCCATGAGCCGCCGTCCATCGCATCGGCATCGGCCGAAAGATCCAGGCGCACGACAGATCCGGGATCCAGTCCGTCGATCAGCGCGGCGCCGGCGACCGGTTCGGCCGTGTGGGCGACGCCGAGCGAGTGACGGATCTGCGCGGTCATCACATCCAGTGGCACCGCGGTGGCACGCTGGAAGATCTCCCACTCGTGATGCAGATTGGCGCTGGCGTAGACGTTCTCGGCGTCGATCGCGGTCTGATGCACCCCGCTGACCACCAGGACCGCCGCACGCACGACCACCAGAGGCCACAGCGCCTCCACCTCGGCCGGACTCAGCGGGCGCACCGCGTGGAACGCCTCGATCGCCGGCATCGCCGCCGCGGGTTCGCCGCCCTCGTGCCGCAGGACCGCCGAGACGGCGACCGCGAGTTCGGCCACCGTCCAGGACCGCATCAGGTCGCCGAAGTCGATCAGGCCGTCCGGCAGGCCATCGGAGTCACAGACCACGTTGTCGTCGGTGATATCGCCGTGGATCACCTGCACAGGCAGGTCATCGGCGACGTCGCTGATCACCTGCCAGGCCGCCGCCGCGGCCGACTCCACGGTTTCCCGCTGGCTCGTGTCCGTCATGTGTGCGGACAGCACCTCGACCGTGCGCATTCCGTGGCGCAGATCCCACTGCAGAATCCGGTCCACGCCGGGGTGCTCGAAACCGGCCAGGGCGCGCGCGGTCCGGCCCGCCACCTCGCCGAGGGCGGCGACGTGGATCGGGCTCAGGTAGGCCTCGCCGCTGAGTGTTCCGCCCGGGAGGAAGCGCAGAATCCGGGCGAACAGGGCGGTGTCACCACCGATCTCGGCGATTGCCGGCACTCCGGCGGGCTCGAGGTTGGTCGCGGCGCGCAGGCCCTCGCCCGCGGCCACGAAGGCGGCGGCGGCGTCCTGGGCCTGCAACTCGATCAGGCTGAAGGCCGGGTTGGCGATCTTGAGAACACCGGCCGGTTCGCCGTGTGCGTCCCGCAACAGGAAGTTGGCGTCCTGCTGGCTGCCCAGTTCGCTCGCGGTCGATTCCAGTCCGAAGTGATCCCGGGTGATGGCCCGGGCCTGCTCCGTGGTGACCGCGGGAACCGGCAGTTCGGCGTTGTCGAAGAAGTCGAAGTGCGTCATCGGGATCCCTACTTTAGCGATACCGTTGCCGCGTGCGAGCACTGCTGATCGTCGACGTGCAGAACGACTTCTGCGAAGGCGGGTCGCTGGCGGTCGACGGCGGGGCGGCGGTGGCCCGGGCGATCAACGCCTACCTGGCCACGGATCCCGGTTATGACCACGTGGTGGCGACCCAGGACCACCACATCGACCCGGACGGCCACTTCTCGGCCCACCCCGACTACGTCTCGTCCTGGCCGCGGCACTGTGTTGCCGGGACCACCGGGGCGGACTTCCACCCCGAGCTCGACACGACCCCCGTCGAGGCGGTGTTCCACAAGGGTGAATTCGATTCTGCCTACAGCGGTTTCGAGGGGTCGGCCGATGGTGTCGGTCTGGCGGATTGGCTGCGGGCACATGACGTCGACGAGGTCGACGTCGCCGGAATCGCGACCGATCACTGCGTGCGTGCCACGGCGTTGGATGCGGTACGTGCGGGCTTCACCACAAGGGTGCTGGTTGATCTGACGGCCGGGGTGGCGCCGGATTCGTCGGCCGCGGCGCTGGACGAGATGCGGTCGCACGGGGTTCACCTAGCGGGCACCCCGTAGGGATTCCCAGCTGTGCTCGGCTTCCAGTTGGGCGATCAGCTTGCCGGTCCGGTTCTTCAGCAGCTTGGTCATGGCGACGCCGAGGATGACCGCCAGTACCAGTGCCACCCAGGAGAACCGGGACATCCACTTCTCGGCGGCCAGGCCGAGGAAGTAGACCACCGCCGTCGTGCCCCCGGCCCAGCACACCGCTCCGGCGGCATTGGCTGCCAGGAAGTACGGGTAGCGCATCCGCAGCGCCCCGGCCAATGGCCCGGCGAGGATCCGCAGCAGGGCGATGAACCGGCCGAAGAAGACGGCCCACACGCCCCAGCGCGCGAAGAGTTGTTTGGCCAGTGCGACGTGGCCGGTTCCGAAATGTGCCGGGAATCGGCGGCTCAGCTTCTCGAACAAGGTCATGCCGAACCGTCGGCCGATGGTATAGCCGATGGTGTCGCCGATGATCGCGCCGGCCGTCGCGGCGACGCCGACCCACAGCGGACTGATGCCGAGGTTCTCCCGGGTGGACAGCAGTGCTGCACTGACCAGAGCGATCTCACCGGGCAGCGGGATGCCGAGACTTTCGAAACCGATGACCAGACCGACGGTCAGATAGACCGCGATCGGCGGGATCGTCGCCAGTAGAGCTTCGACCGACACAGCCCTAGGTGTCGATCCGCTTGCGGCGGTAGAGCGTTCCGACCGCGAGCAGGATCAGGCTGATCAGCAGAATGGCGGTAGCCAGCACATTGATCTGCGGTGGCACCGCCGCCTTGGTGGCGGCATTGACGTACAGGGGATAGGTGACGGTCGAGCCGCTGACGAAGTAGGTGATGATGAAATCGTCGAGCGACAGTGCGAAGGACAGCATCGCAGCCGCGATGATGCCCGGCACGATCAACGGCAACGTCACCTTGAAGAAGGTGCGGGTCGGACTGGCGCCGAGATCCAGCGACGCGTCCTCCAGGGTCCAGTCGAAGCCGCGGATGCGGGCGCGCACCGTCATCGCGATGAAGCTGATCTCGAACGCGACATGAGCGATCAGGATCGTGACGTAGCCGGTGGCCCAACCCATACTCAGGAACAGCGTGAGCAACGACGAGCCCATCACCACTTCGGGCGACGTCAGCGGCAGGATCATGAAGGTGTCCACCGCGGTGCGGCCGCGGAAACGCTGCCGCACCAGAGCCACCGCCACCAGGGTTCCGAACACCAGGGCGATGGCGGTGGACACCGCCGCCACGTTGATGCTGAGCTTCAGGGCCTGGGTCAGCGCCGGGTACTTGAACGGGTCCGCCCAGTTCTCCAGCGTGAAGCCCTGCCAGGTGTAGTTGAACTTGCCCTTCGGCTTGTTGAACGAGAAGACGATGATCACCAGGATCGGAACGAACAGGAACGCCAGTGTGACGCCGGCCAGCGCCCGCAAGGCGAAGTCACCCAGCTTGAAACTGCCCCGGAAGTTGCGTCCGGGCTTGTCGAGATCGGGGACGAAGGCTGCTGTGGTCACACCAGGTCCTCGGTGCCGAGTGCCCGGGTGTAGAGCAGCACGCCGCCCAGGATCAGCGCCATCAGCACGAAACTCAGCGCCGCGGCCACCGGGTAGTCCTTGACCACCAGGAACTGCTTCTGGATCACGTTGCCGATCATCGTCGTCCTGGTGCTGCCCAGATAGTCGGCGTTGATGAAGTCACCGACCGCGGGGATGAAGACCAGCAGACTGCCGGCCAGCACACCCGGCATGGCAAGCGGCAGAATCACTTTCCCGAACATCCGGCGGTTGGTGCCGTACAGGTCACGGGAGGCCTCCAGCAGCCGGGCGTCGATCTTCTCAAGGCTGACGTAGAGCGGCAGGATCATGAAGATGATCCAGTTGTAGGTCAGACCGCCGATCACCGCCCAACTCGTCGAGAGCAGCCTGCCCTCGGACGGCAGCAGTCCCACCGCGCCCAGCGCGTCGACCACGAAGCCGTTGTCGGCCAGGATGGTCTTCCAGGCGATGGTGCGGATCAGGAAGGTCACGAAGAAGGGCAGGATCACCAGTCCGAGAAGGAGATTCTTGAACCGGCCGGCCTTGAACGCGATCACGTAGGCGAGCGGGAAAGCCAGCAGCACGCACAGCACAGTCGCGCAGAACGCGTACCCGAAGGACCGCAGGATCTGGTCCCGGTACTCGCTCAACGCCCGCCCGTAGTTGCCGAACTCCCACGCGAAGGTGAGCTTGGGCAGGTAGATGGACCCGCCCATGGTCGACAACGAGGTGCGGAACAGCGAGAAGAACGGCACCACGTAGAAGACCCCGAGATATGCCAACGCGGGCAGGATCATCAAGTAGGGCGCGATCCTGCTGCGCTGCCGGTTACTGCTGGCTACTCCCGCCACGTGATGCCCTTCTTATCCAGCCGGGCCTATCCGCCGGTGACGGCGGCGTAGGCCTTGTTGAAGCCCTGCATCTGCTCGTCGCTCAGCGCGGCCCACGACTTCAGCTTGGCCAGCGTCTCCGGCGACGGGTTGATCAACGGGTTCTTGGCCAGTTCGGGGTCGATCTTGGCCAACTCGTCGGTCATGTCGCTCAGCACCGGCACGTACTTGGTGGCGGCGATCAGCTTGGCGTAGTTCGCCCGGTCGTAGATGTAATTGATCCACGCCTCGGCGGCCTTCTGGTTCTGCGTGGTGTACGGAATCACCATGGTGTCCACGAAGGTGCTGCTGCCGGTCTCGGGAACGATGAACTTCAGGTCCGGGTTGTCCTTCTGCAGCTGGACGACGTCACCCGAATAGGCCTGGGCCACAACGATATTGCCCGCAGCAAGGTCATCGGCGTAATCGTTGCCGGTGAATCGGCGGATCTGGCCCTTGTCCTTCTGCTCCTTGATGACGTCGACCGCCTTCTGTACGGACTCCATCGTCGGGTCCTCCGGTGAGTTGCCCTGGGCCATCATGAACATGCCGAGGCCGTCCTGCATATCGGCGAGCAGGCTGACCTTGCCCTTGAACGCCGGATCCCACATGTCGTCGACCTTGGTGAGGTCGCGGCCGGTGACGGCGCGGTTGTAGGCGATGCCGACCATGCCGGACATGTACGGCGCGGTGTACTTGCGGCCCGGGTCCGCCTTGGCGTCGAGCAGGTCGGTGCGCAGGTTCTTCTGGTTGGTCCAGCGCGACTCGTTGATCGGGTTGAGCCAGCCCAGACCGATCAGGGCATAGGCACGGCGAAACACCGCCAGATCGCGC
>NZ_JAFMJZ010000068.1 GCF_017853185.1 Mycolicibacterium sp. | reverse complement strand
CCCGGTCGATCCGTCGGTGACGCGCAACTTCACCGAGGAGTAGCGAAGCGAATCCTCGAACGAAAGAAGCCCCCGCACGCGCAAGCGTGGCGGGGGCTTCTTTCGTTTGTCGGCGAGGTCAGGCCGCGGCTGCACCCGGCTTGAGATAGGTCACGACGCTGACGTCGAGGCATTCGTCGAGGAAGTAGAACTGGCAACCGGTCAGATACTTCATGTACCGGTTGTAGTTCTCCTCATCGGTGATGGCGATGGCCGCATCCTTGTTGCGCTCCAGCGCCGCCGCCCACATCCCAAGGGTCTTGATGTAGTGGTTGCGTAGCGACATCGTCTCGGGCACAACGAAACCCGCCTTCTCGCCGAGTTCGACCATCATCTTCGTCGACGGCAGCCGGCCCCCCGGGAAGATCTCGGTATAGATGAACCGGGCGAACCGGGCCAGTTCGAAGGTCAGCTTCTTGCCGCGGGCCGCCATGTCCATCGGGTGATAGCTCACGCTGCTCTGGATGGTCATCCGGCCGTCATCGGGCAGGATGTCGAAGCAGTTCTTGAAGAAGTCGTCATAACGCTCGAAGCCGAAGTGTTCGAAGGCCTCGATGGAGACGATCCGGTCGACGGGGGTGTGGAACTGCTCCCAGCCCTCCAGCCGGACGTCGAAGGTGCGCTCGCTGTCGATCCCGGCCAGCAACTGGTCGCAGTAAGCCTTCTGGTTGTTCGACAGCGTCAGACCGATCACGTTGACGTCGTACTTCTCCATGGCGCGCTGCAGGGTCAGGCCCCAGCCGCAGCCGATCTCCAGCAGTGTCATGCCTGGCTTGAGGTCCAGCTTGTCCAGGTTCAGATCGACGTCGGCGATCTGGGCCTCGGACAACGTGACGTTCGGTCCGGTGAAATAGGCACTGCTGTACTTGCGGGTCTCGTCCTGGAACAGGCCGAAGAACTCGTCGGACAGGTCATAGTGCGCCTGGATGTCTTCGAAGTGCGGACGCATATCGTCCGCTTTGGTCGCCTTTGCCATGATGGCTTTCACTCTCCGTGTACTCGCACAATCACCACGGAACCGGGTTGTGGTGCAGCTTTGGGTCGACGATACCTGCCCCCGGTCTGCTGCAGGCGCTTCCCAAGCCTAGCCGTGTCGGACCGAAAGTCCGGTATTGAGCGTCGTCAGCGAGTGGTCGCGAACTGCTGAAACGTGGTGTGCAGTTCTTTGACGATCGGGTCAAAAAGCGCCTCGGGCAGGTCATGGGCCATGCCGTCGAACAGCACCAGTCGGGCGCCGGGGATCGCCGAGGCGATCGCCCTGCCGCCGGAGGGCCGCATCAGGATGTCCTCCTTGCCGTGGATGACCACGGTCGGTGCGGTGATCTTCACGTCGTAGCGACGGAGGCTGCCACTGCTCAGCGCCGCGTCGAAATGCCGGGCGATCCCCTGCGGGTAGTAGGCCCGCTCGTAGGCCTCCTCGGCGTTTTCGCGCAACTGTTCCTCGGTCCTCGGGTACCCGGGGCTGCCGATGACCCGGGACACCCGCATCGAGTTCTGCACGATCTCCTCGCGGGGGGCGTCCGGCGCCGGCCCCTTGATCAGGCACATCAGCGCTTTGGGCGCCGGTGGCGGCAACAGCGCCGAGTTGTTCGACGAGAAGATGATGCCCAGGCCGCCGGTGCGCTGCGGGAATCGTGCGGCGAAGATCTGCGCGATCATCCCGCCCATCGACGCGCCGACGACATGCGCCCGCTCGATGCCCAGGTGGTCCAGCAGTGCGGCGGCATCCTCGGCCATGTCCTTGAGGCGGTAGACGCTCTTGCTGGGCAGACCGACCAGGGCGCGAAGCAGTTTCGGGGCCAGTGGCCCGTCATGGCGCTGGTCGTGCAGCTTGCTGGACAGGCCGACATCGCGGTTGTCGTAGCGGATCACCCGGTAGCCGAGATCGACCAGCTTCTGGCAGAACTCGTCGTGCCAGAGCACCAGCTGGGCGCCCAGACCCATGATCAGCAGCACCGGGGGATCGTTGATATCGCCGAGATCCTCGTAGTGCAGCTCGATATCGCCGTGATGCGCGTAACCGGAACGGATCTCCATCAGGCCTCCACGTCGTTCTGGTGCTCCCGGCTGACTTCCACCATGAAGTTGGCGAAATAGCCGGAGAACTGGGGGTCGTTCATCATCTGCCAGTTGGGAGCCAGCAGCTTCATGTAGCGCTCAACGTAGAGGAACTGCTTACCGATCAGGACCAATTCGCGAGGCAGCTTGACGTCATAGGCGTCGGCCAAGGTGGACAGCTGCTTGCCGATGTCGGCATAGGACATGTCGCCGAGGGTCTTCAGTGTCAGCGGTGCGGCGAACGCCTCCAGGTCCTTGGCCGCCTGCGCCTCCGGCTTGACCGTGCCGACCGCGCCGAGCAGCACCACGATCTTGCCGGCGGCGGCGTGGTCCTTCTTGACCAGCAGTGCATAGATCAGCTCGCGCAGCAACCAGCGGGTGCGCGGGTCGATCCGGCCCATGATCCCGAAGTCCAGGAACACGATCCGCCCGTCGTCGTCGACCAGCAGGTTGCCGGCGTGCAGGTCGCCGTGGAACAGGCCGTGCCGCAACCCGCCCTCAAAGGTGCTGAACAGCAACGCCTTCACCAGTTCGGTGCCGTCGAAGCCCTTCTTGCGGATGGCTTTGACGTCGTCAATGCGGACCCCGTGCACCCGCTCCATGGTCAGCACCCGCTCACTGGTGAACTCCCAATGCACCTGCGGCACTTTGATATTGCGACCCAGCGCCGACCCGTGCAGCCCGGACACCCAGGCCTCCATCGACTGCGCCTCGATGCGGAAGTCCAGTTCCTCGGCCAGATTGTCGGCGAAGTCGGCCACCACGTCCTGTGCCGAAAGCCGCCGGCCCAGCTTGGCCAGTTCCACGACCTGGGCGAAGCGCTTGAGGATCTGCAGGTCGGCGGCAACCCGACGGCGGATGCCGGGCCGCTGGATCTTGACCACCACCTCCTCGCCGGTGTGCAGGGTGGCGAAGTGCACCTGGGCGATCGACGCCGACGCGAACGGCTCATCCTCGAAATGCGCGAACAGATCGGCCGGGTCCGCGCCGAGTTCCTCCTTGAACAGCCGGTGCACCGCGGTGGTGTCGGCCGGCGGAACCGCGTCGAGCAGGCTGCGGAACTCACGGCTCAGCGGTTCTCCGAAGGCGCCGGGGGAGGAGGCGATGATCTGGCCGAACTTGACGTAGGTCGGGCCGAGGTCGGCGAAGGTCTTGGGGATCTGCTTGATCACCTTGTCCTCCCACCTGCCCTTGCCGGGCAGGGTGGGCAGCACGCGCAGACCGGCGCGGGTGATCTGCCAGCCCGTCACGCCCATCCGGGCCGCCTCGAACGGGAGCGGAACCCGGTCCAGCTTGGCGACCTCGCGGTGGGCGTTCCCAGGTTTGGTCGAACTCATTCTTGGCAGTCTGCCAAATCTGCGCAGCACGACTGTAATTTCGCGACTCCGGTCGGCGCCGGATTCCGCGGGTAGATTTGCTGGGTGCACGTGACCGCCGCCGAGGCATGCGAGTTGTTCGTCGGATCCGAGGACGCCCCCGCGCAGGTCGTCCGGATCGCCTACACGGGTGCGATCGAGACCACCGTGGTGACGGTTCGCGGTCGCGGGCTGACGACGGTCGGCGAGGTACTGGCCGTGCCCGGGGACGGGGTCCTCGAGGTCCCGGTTCTCACCGAGGGCGCCCGGCCGGGCGAGCGTCGCGCGGCGACCGTGGTCGCCGGCGACTCGGAAACGCCGTTCGAATTCATCGTGGCCGAGCCCGGCTGGACCATGCACATGATCAGCCACTTCCACTACGACCCGGTGTGGTGGAACACCCAGGGCGCCTACACCAGTCTGTGGACCGAGGACCCGCCCGGACAGTGCAAGCAGAACAACGCCTTCGCGTTGGTCGCGGCACACCTGGAGATGGCCCGCCGCGACCCCGACTACAAGTTCGTGCTCGCCGAGGTCGACTATCTCAAGCCCTACTTCGACGCCCACCCCGAGGACCGCGCCGATCTGTTGCGGTTCATCGCCGAGCGCCGGGTCGAGGTGATGGGCGGCACCTACAACGAGCCCAACACCAACCTCACCGGACCGGAGACTTCGATCCGCAACTTCGTGCACGGCATCGGTTTTCAGCGCGACGTGCTCGGCGCGCACCCCGAAACCGCCTGGCAGCTCGACGTGTTCGGCCATGACCCGCAGTTTCCCGGGATGGCCGCCGACGCGGGGCTGACGTCGAGTTCGTGGGCGCGGGGTCCGCATCATCAGTGGGGGCCGATGGCCGGCTCGGGTGACCCGCGCCGGATGCAGTTTCGTAGCGAGTTCGAGTGGATCTCGCCGTCGGGCGTCGGACTGCTGACCCACTACATGCCGGCCCACTACGCGGCCGGCTGGTGGATGGATTCGTCGACCTCGTTGGCCGAGGCCGAGGAGGCCACCTTCAAGCTGTTCAGCGAACTCAAGTCGGTTGCGCTGACCCGCAACGTGCTGCTGCCGGTCGGCACCGACTACACCCCGCCCAACACCTGGGTGACCGAGATCCACCGCGACTGGAACGCCCGCTACATCTGGCCGCGATTCGTCTGTGCGGTGCCGTCGGACTTCTTCGCCGCGGTGCGGGCAGAACTCGACGAGCGCGGTGCGGTGCCCTCGCCGCAGACCCGCGACATGAACCCGATCTACACCGGCAAGGACGTCTCCTACATCGACACCAAGCAGGCCAACCGGGCCGCGGAGGACGCGGTGCTGGGCGCCGAACGGTTCGCTGTGTTCGCCGCCCTGCTGGGCGGGGCGCGCTACCCGGAGGCCGCGCTGGCCAAGTCCTGGGTGCAACTGGCCTGGGGGGCCCACCACGACGCCATCACCGGCTCGGAGTCCGATCAGGTCTACCTCGACCTGTTGACCGGCTGGCGTGACGCCTGGGAGTTGGGTCGCGCCGCCCGGACCGGCGCCCTGCGGGTGTTGTCCTCGGCCGTCGCCGGGGCGCCCCGGTCCGTGGTCGTGTGGAACCCGCTGGCACACAGCCGGACCGACATCGTCACCGTCCATCTCGTCGAACCAGTGGGTCCGGCGGCACAGGTGTTCGACGCCACCGGCGCGATACTGCCCACCCTGGTGGAGGACGGCGGGCACACGCTGATGTGGCGCGCTGACGGGGTCGGGTCGCTGGGCTGGCGCAGCTACCGGATCCTCGAGGCCGACTCTGAGTCCGCCGGCTGGGAGCCGGCCGACGGCGTCAGTATCGGCAACGAACACCTACGGGTGCGGGTGGACCCGGCCCGCGGCGGCGCGGTGGCCTCGCTGGTGGAACTGGCGTCCGGACGCGAGCTGATCGCCTCCGGTGCGGTGGGCAATGAGTTGGCCGTCTATGACGAATATCCCGCCCATCCGGAGGCCGGTGAGGGGCCGTGGCACCTGCTGCCCAGCGGGCCGGTGCAGTGCTCGTCGGCCGCCCCCGCACAGGTGCGGGCCTACCGCAGTGCGCTCGGTGAGCGACTGGTGATCGAGGGCGCCATCGGCGGACTGCTGCGCTACACCCAGACCCTGACCCTGTGGCACGGGCTGGACCGGCTGGACTGCCGCACCACGATCGACGAATTCACCGGCGCCGACCGGCTGGTGCGGCTGCGCTGGCCCTGCCCGGTTCCCGGTGCACTGCCGGTCAGCGAGGTCGGCGACGCCGTGATCGGCCGCGGCTTCGGCCTGCTGCACGACCACGATTCCGGTGTGGACGGTGCGCCCGAAAAGGCGATGGACACCGCGCACCACCCGTGGACCCTGGACAATCCGGCGCACGGTTGGTTCGGGCTGTCCTCGGCCGCCCGCATCAGCGTCGGCGGGCAGACCCGCGCGGTATCGGTCGCCGAGGTCGTCGCACCCGCTGAAGCGGGGACAGGTGCGGCCCGCGACCTGATGGTCGCCCTGGTGCGCGCCGGAGTGACCGCCACCTGCAGCACCGCGGGGCACACCCGCTATGGGCACCTTGAGGTCGACTCCAACCTGCCCGACGCCCGGATCGCACTCGGCGGCCCCGACGACAACCCGTTCACCGCCGAGGTGCTGGCCGCCGCCGACCCGCGCTTCGGCATCGAACTCAAGCGGCAGCTTGCCGAGAACGGTTCTGCCCGGGTGTTCGTGCCGGCCGAGCGCAGCCTCGGCGAGGTGTGGCAGCCTGACGCCGACCTTCGCGGGGCATCGGCGTTGCCGGTGCTGATCGTCGCCGGTGACGGAGCCGTGGACGCGCTGGTCGACGACCTCGGTGACGCAGAGATCACCGTCGAGCAGGATGTGCCGGTCGACTGTGGCGTATTCGAGTCGCGAACCGTCGCGCTGATCAACCGCGGGGTGCCGGGATTCGCCGTCGAACGCGACGGGACTCTGCATGCCTCGCTGATGCGGTCCTGCACCGGGTGGCCGTCGGGGACCTGGATCGACCCGCCGGCCCGCAAGGCCCCGGACGGGTCCAATTTCCAGTTGCAGCACTGGAGCCACACCTTCGACTTCGCGCTCGTCTCCGGAGCGGGGGACTGGCGTGCCGCCGGAATGCCCAGCCGCAGTGCGGAGTTCAACCATCCGCTGATTCCGGTCGTGACCGACCAGGGCCACGCCCGGCTGCCGGCGGATGGATCGCTGTTGACCGTCGAGCCCGCCGGAGCGGTGCAACTGGGGGCGCTCAAGGCCGCCGGCAATCCCACCGCCATCGGGAGTCCGGCCGCCGTGGACCCCGGGGCGGTCACGATCCGGCTCGTCGAGATCACCGGCGCGTCGGTCGAGGTGCAGATCGACAGTCCGCTCGGCGGCGTCGGAGAGCTCGCGCCGGCCGATCTGCTGGAGAACGTTCGTCCCAAGTCCGGGCGGCCCAGCGGGGATCCGCTCCGGATGCACGGCTATCAGATCGCCACCCTGTCCGCGCGCCTCGAGGTGCCGCCGGTGATCGATGCTGAGAACGCCGTGCTGGCTCCGGATGCCGAAGCGGCGCAACCGCTTTACGCGCGTTACTGGCTGCACAACCGCGGCCCCGCCCCGCTCGGCGGACTGCCCGCCGTCGCCCACCTGCACCCGCAGTCCGTCATCGCCGAACCGGGCGAGACGGTGCGGCTGAAGCTGACCGTCGCCAGCGACTGCAGCGACACCGGACTCGACGCCGAGGTCCGGGTGCAGTACCCGCCCGGCTGGGCCGACCCGTCGGCCCGGATGTTCGGTCATCGCACCTACTCGCTGCCCGCCCGTGGGCATCGGGAGTCGGAACTGCTCGTCACGGTGCCCGGCGACGCCGAGCCCGGGCTCTACCCGGTTCGGGCACAGCTCAGACTGGACGGGGAGGTGCCGCCGGCCTGGCAGCAGACGGTCGAGGACGTCTGCGTCATCAGCGTCGGATCGGCCGAACCGGAACTGGTGCGGTTGGTCGCCGAGCCCGCCGACATCGTCGTCGCCCGCGGCGAGACCGCCCGGCTGACGGTCGCCGTCGCCGGCGGGGCCCATGCGGATCTGGCCCTGGAAGCACACTTGATCAGCCCGTGGGGCACCTGGGAGTGGATCGGCCCGGCCGCCCGGGGCGCGGTGCTGCCCGCCGGGGCGACGGTCGAACTCGGCTTCGACGTGACGCCGCCCCCGTGGCTGACCCCCGGTCAGTGGTGGGCGCTGATCCGGATCGGCTGCGCGGGCCGGTTGCTCTACACCCCGGCGGTGGCGGTGACGGTCCGATGAGCGTCGCCGCGACGGTGGACGGCGCCCCCGTGGCGGTCGCTGAGGTCGACGACCGCGAGCGGGTGTTGCGCAGCTCGCCGCAGACCGCGGCCCTGCCCCGTCCCGGCACCAGCGAGGGCCGGCAACTGCGGCGCTGGTTGGTTCAACTGCTGGTGACCGAACGGGTGATCGCCCATCAGGCATCGGCCCTCCGCGTTTCGCCCGATGGCGCCCCGGGTGTGGAGGAATTGCTGCCCGACCTGACCGCTCGGCTGGAGATCGGCAGCATCGCCGGAGCTGTGCTCACCGACCCGCTGGCGCGTGCGGTCTATGCCCGGGTGACTGAGGACATCGACGTCAGCGAGGAGAGCGTCGCCGATTACCGCCGGCGAAACCCGGGCCGGCACGGGTCTGCCGTCGCCGGGGTGCTGCGCGGCGCTGCCCGACGGCGCGCTTTCCGGATCTGGCTCGAGCAGCGTCGCGCCGAACTGGTGTGGCTGGCCCCCGGCTACGAGCATCCCGGCGATCCCCGTCAGCCCGACAACACCCACAGACACTGATGGCCGAACAAGCCCCCGCGCTTGCCCTCGACATCGGCGGCACCAAGATCGCCGCCGGGATCGTCGACGCGAAAGGCCAACTGCTGCATCAGAATCGGCAACCGACTCCGCGCAGTGCCGATCCCGACGAGGTGTGGGCGGCCGCCGAGCGGACGATCGCCGACGCTCTGGCATCCGACGCGCTGGCGGCGGCGGGCGGGGAGGTCCGCGGCGTCGGCATCTCCTCGGCCGGTCCGATCCACCTGCCGGACGGAACCATCAGCCCGGTCAACATCGCGGCCTGGCGCGGATTCCCGGTGGTCGAGCGGGCATCGGTCGCGGTGCCCGGCGTGCCGGTACGACTGGCCGGCGACGGACTCTGCATGGCGCTGGGTGAACACTGGCGCGGCGCAGGGCAGGGTGCGGCGTTCATGCTCGGCATGGTGGTCTCCACCGGCGTCGGCGGTGGACTCGTTCTCGACGGCAGGCCGTATACCGGGCGCACCGGCAACGCCGGCCACGTCGGGCACACCATCGTGGCGGTGGACGGGCCACGGTGCAGTTGCGGAGCCCAAGGCTGCGTGGAGGCGATCGCCAGCGGGCCGCACCTGGTGGCCTGGGCCCGCGAACACGGCTGGGCCGGTGCTGACGCCAGGGAACTCGCTGAGGCCGCCGCGGCCGGGGACGACGTGGCGGTGCGGGCCTTCAGCAGAGGCGCCCGGGCGCTGGCGGCGATGATCGCCTCGGTGGCCGCGGTGTGCGACCTGGATCTCGTGGTCATCGGCGGCGGGGTGGCGCAGGCCGGGGCGGTGCTGTTCGACCCGTTGGGCGCGGCACTGCGTGACTACGCGGTGCTCGACTTCATCAGGGATGTGCGGGTGGTGCCGGCCCGGCTCGGTGGCGACGCCGGTCTCGTCGGCGCCGCGGCACTGCTGCGCAATCCCTAACCGCTCATCCCGCGAACAGACACAAACTCGCGCATTTCCGGCCCAGTTCGTGCGAGTTTGCGTCTGCTCGGCCGTCCCCGTGGGCGTCTCCACAGGCTCCCGCCATGCTGGCTAGCGGCAGCCGCACGTCCGGCGGACGCTCGTCCGGTGCACAGCGACGCCGTCGAACTGATCCGTTGCCGCAATGGGTTGGCCACCACCGCCGAACTGCTCACCGTGATGACCCGTCAGCAGCTGGATGGCCAGGTGCGCAAGGGGGGCTTGGTCCGGATCTGGAGAGGCGTGTACTCCTCGACCGAGCCCGACCTGCTCACCCAGCTGCGAGCGCTGGACCTCCTGATCGGCGAACACGCCGTCGCGTGCATGAATACCGCGGCCGACCTCTACGGGTTCGGTCTCGAGAGCAGCAATTCGGTGCACGTCCTGGACCCGGGGTTTCGGCTGCGGTCCACTGCCGGCCTCGTGGTTCATCAGCGGAAAGGTGCACCGCTGCAACTGATCTCGAGCCGTCGGGCGACTTCGCCTGCCTGGACGGCAGTCGAGATGGCGAGGGTGGTCCGGCGGCCGCGCGCTTTGGCCGTCCTCGACGCCGCACTCCAGTCGGGGTGGTCGTCACCGGCTGACCTCGCCGAAGCGGTTGAGAATCAGCGAGGACGCCGGGGAATCGTGAAAGTGCGCAACCTACTGCCGTTCGTCGACGGCCGTGCCGAATCCGCGATGGAAAGCGAGGCCAGGCTGGTGATGCTCGACCACGGTCTGCCCCGCCCGGAGTTGCAGTACCTGATCCGCGGCCGCGCCGACGAGCGCTGGCGGGTCGACTTCGCGTGGCCCGACGCCCGGGTGGCGGCCGAGTACGACAGCGTTGAATGGCATGCCGGGCGGATGGAGATGCTGCGCGACAAGGCACGGTTCGCCGGTGTGCAGGATGCCGGCTGGATCGTCATCCCCATCGTCGCCGACGATGTGCGACGCACTCCGGTACGGCTCTGTGAACGCATCCGGGTTCAACTGAGCCGCGCTGCCTGAGGTCCAGCAGACGCAAACTCGCATTGATACGCCTCGAATCATGCGAGTTTGCGTCTGCTCGCGGGCAGAGCGCGGGCAGAAGCAGGCGGATTTGGGCTGATCGCGCACCTCGGGCTACTCTGTCGGAGTTCCACCGAAGACCGTCGGTCACCGAGCAATCGGTTGAAGGTTCCGGGATCACCCGGGCGGCCCACGCAGGAGGACGAGGCTCTGCCGCTGTGTCAGCGGTTATCTGCGCCCCGGCCGTCTGCGCCGGGGCGTTCGTGTTTTTGCGGACCTGGCTGCGGTTGACAAACCACTCCAGGAGGCAATGCATGGCCAAGGCTGAAAAGGTCACCGCGGTCGCCGAGATCACCGAGCAGTTCAAGTCCTCGACGGCCACTCTGGTCACCGAGTACCGCGGACTGTCCGTGGCCAACCTCGCCGAGCTGCGCCGGTCGCTGTCCGGTACGGCCACCTACACCGTCGCCAAGAACACGCTGGTCAAGCGTGCGGCGGCGGAGGCCGGTGTCGAGGGTCTCGACGAGATGTTCGCCGGACCGACCGCGATCGCGTTCGTCAACGGCGAGGCCGTGGACGCGGCCAAGGCGATCAAGAAGTTCGCCAAGGATCACAAGGCGCTCGTCATCAAGGGCGGCTACATGGACGGTCGCGCCCTGACCGTCAACGAGGTCGAGAAGATCGCTGATCTCGAGTCCCGTGAGGTGCTGCTGGCCAAGCTGGCCGGCGCCATGAAGGGCAACATGGCGAAGGCCGCCGGCCTGTTCGCCGCTCCCGCTTCGCAGATGGCCCGCCTGGCCGCTGCTCTGCAGGACAAGAAGTCCGGCGAAACCGCCGCTTAAGCACATCCAGAAATAAGTCCGTAGAAAGGCAACAAACATGGCAAAGCTCAGCACCGATGAATTGCTCGACGCGTTCAAGGAGATGACCCTCCTCGAGCTGTCCGAGTTCGTGAAGCAGTTCGAAGAGGTCTTCGAGGTCACTGCGGCCGCTCCGGTCGCCGTTGCGGCGGTCGCCGGCGGCGGCGGTGGCGGTGGCGGCGAGGCCGCCGAGGAGCAGGACGAGTTCGACGTCATCCTCGAGGATGCCGGCGACAAGAAGATCGGCGTGATCAAGGTCGTTCGCGAGATCGTCTCCGGCCTGGGCCTCAAGGAGGCCAAGGATCTGGTCGACGGCGCTCCGAAGCCGGTCCTCGAGAAGGTCAAGAAGGACGCCGCCGAGGACGCCAAGGGCAAGCTCGAGGCTGCCGGCGCCAAGGTCACCGTCAAGTAATTTCTACCTCAGCAAATCCCCCGCGGAACAGCCGTTCCGCGGGGGATTTGTCGTTCATCGACAAACCTGACTGACGCCCAGCATGTGTGCGCTATGGTGACTGAAACCACAGGTGACATTCCCGTGGACAAATCGTGTGGCCGGAAGGAATCGCGTGGGCACTTCTATCCATGTTGAGGGGCTGACCAAGTCCTTCGGCTCGCAGACGATCTGGCAAGACGTCACGCTGGACATCCCGGCCGGCGAGGTCAGCGTCATCCTCGGCCCGTCCGGCACCGGCAAGTCGGTGTTCCTCAAATCACTGATCGGTCTGCTGCGCCCCGAGCGCGGCAAGATCATGATCGAGGGCACCGACATCATCCAGTGCTCCGCCAAGGAGCTCTACGAGATCCGCACCCTGTTCGGCGTGATGTTCCAGGACGGCGCCCTGTTCGGGTCGATGAACATCTACGACAACACCGCCTTCCCGTTGCGTGAGCACACGAAGAAGAAGGAAAGCGAGATCCGTGACATCGTCATGGAGAAGCTCGAGATGGTCGGCCTGATGGGCGCCGAGAACAAGTTCCCCGGCGAGATCTCCGGCGGTATGAAGAAGCGTGCCGGGCTGGCCCGTTCGCTGGTGCTGGATCCGAAGATCATCCTCGTCGACGAGCCGGACTCCGGACTGGACCCGGTGCGCACCGCCTACCTGAGCCAGCTGCTCATCGACATCAACGCCCAGATCGACGCCACGATCCTCATCGTGACGCACAACATCAACATCGTGCGGACCGTGCCCGACAACATCGGGATGCTGTACCGCAAGCACCTGGTCATGTTCGGCCCCCGCGAGGTCCTGCTCACCAGCGATGAGCCGGCCGTCAAGCAGTTCCTCAACGGCCGGCGCATCGGCCCCATCGGCATGTCCGAGGAGAAGGACGAGGCCACTGCGGCCGCCGAGGCGGCGGCCATGGAGGCCGGCCAGACCGACGGCGGCCTGGAGGAGATCGAGGGCGTGCCCCCGCAGCTCCAGACCACACCGGGCATGCCGGTGCGGCAGGCCGTCGGCCGCCGCCAGGCGCGGGTGCGTGAGATCCTGCACACCCTGCCGCCCAAGGCGCAGGAAGTGATCCTCGACGACCTCGAGGGCACCCACAAGCTGCCGACGCACAGCTTCCCCGAGTAAGAGCGCCTTACGAATTCCTGACGCGCGCCATCAGGTTTCAGCTAACTCTGTTCCCCGGTCGGCAATCGGGATAGCGTTTGCCCGTTGCCGCGGAAGGGGAATGGCGTGATCGGTGATCGACGGGCCTTGTTGGGTACCGGAGCAGTTCTTGTCGGTGTGGGAAGCGCTCTACTGAGCGCGACGGCGGTCGCTACCGCCGACGCGGGCGACACCGACACCGGTCAGCAGGCGAACACCGCCACCGCCGGCTCCAGCACCGCTGCCGGCACCCGGCGCGGCTCGGTTCGGGCAGGCACCGCCGGCCCGTCGGCGCCTGCGGCCCCCCGGCGCGCAACAGGGGAACCTGCCGCCTCCACCCGTCAGAAGATCCCCGTACCCGCCCCGGTTGCGGCATCGGAGGCGCCGGTACCGCAGGTCGAACTTCCCGTCGCCAAGGCCGCCACCCGGTTGACGGTGGTCAGCACGCTCCGCCGCGGCGTCGTGGAGAACGTCGCCACCGTGCAACAGGCACCTGCCTCGCCGGTGGCAGCCGCCGCGTCACCGGCGCCGGCATCGGATGCGCTGCTGACCGTTCTGTCGGCCGTCGGCTGGGGTTCGGGCGGCGCCCCGGCAGCCGTCATGGCCGGTCAGGATGCCCTTGCCGGCCAGCGCCGCGTCCGCTCCGCGGCCGCAGTCGGCGCGCAGGCGGCGGCAACCGCGGAACCGCCGCTGTTGCCCGGATACACCAATGGCGTGACCGGCGTTCAGATCGGCCACTCCCGGCTGGACATCCCTGGTGCTCTGTTCGGCAACACCGTCCCGGCCGACTGGTACTTCCCGACTCAGGCCGACGGCACCGTGCAGGCGCAGGGCGTCATCTGGCTGCAGCACGGCTTCGCTGCCACCAACAGCTTCTACGCCGAACTGGCCCAAGACCTGGCCATGAAGACCAACAGCATCGTGGTGGCGCCGACCCTGTCGTCGATCCCATTCACCCTCTCGGGCGGCTGCCTGATCTGCGGCCCCACCGAGCAGGCCGCGGTGGCGGCGTTCCTCGACCCGAACCGCACCGCCCTCGTCGACAGCGCGGTCGCGGCCGGGTACACCGGCGACCTGAACGAACTCAGGGGCAAGTTCGCGCTCGCCGGGCACTCCGCCGGCGGTGGTTTCGCCACGGCGGTGGCCTCCGACTACATCGGTGAGGGCTCCGACACCCAGGACGCCAACCTGGTCGGCGTGGTGATGTTCGACGGCGTCTCCAATGGCGCGCTGGACGGCAGCTTCACCGATGAGGTGAACATCCTCAAGGCCGCCGGCAAGCCGATCTATCAGATCGCCGCCCCGGCCCAGACCTGGAACGCCTTCGGCATGACCACCAACGCACTCGTCAGCGCGCTGTCGGGCCAGTTCGCCGGCGTCGTGCTGACCGGCGGGTCACACGTCGACTCGATGCTCGGCGTCAACCCGCTCTTCGATGCCGTACTGCAACTGGTCACCCAGCGGGTGCCGGCGGGGAACACCGCGGCCACCTACACGTTGAGCACCGGCTGGATCAACGACATGTACGCCGGCTACACGCCGGCGGCCGGCGACACCATGTTCGGCTTGTATGCCGGTGCCAATCAGCAGATCATCATGGGCCCGACGGCCGCGCTCGCACTGCCCAGCCCGGTGGCCAATCAGCTCTCGCTCGGCGACAAGATCATCGAGGGACTGATCAACGCCGTCGGCGGGCTGTTCGGATTCTCCTTCCCGGCTCCGGTCAACACCGGATCCAACGGACTCGATCCCAGCGTGCCGGTCGTCAAGCCCGCCTACAGCAACGGTGTCACCGGTGTCCGCACCGGTAGCGCCGTGCTCGACATCCCTTGTGGGCCAAACGGTTACGCCGCCCCGGCTGACTGGTACTTCCCGACACAGGCCGACGGAACGGTGGCGCCCAACGGCATCATCTGGCTCCAGCACGGCTTCCTCGGCTTCAAGAGCTGGTACGCCGACACCGCCCAGGCCCTCGCCCAGCAGACCAACAGCATCGTGGTGGCACCGAACATCTTCTGGTTCGACACCCCGATCTGCCCGGGCTGCTACCTCGGCGGGGCGGATATGCGGGAAGCGGTCGCGACCATGTTCGAGGGGTCCCGTTCGGCGCTCAACGTCAGCGCCAACGCCGCCGGTTTCGCCGGTGTGCTGCCGGAGAACTTCATCCTCACCGGCCACTCGGCGGGCGGAAACTTCGCCACCGCCGTCGGCGCGCTGATCGCCGACCCGGCGAGCGGCAACCCCGCGGCCGCCGATCTGCTCGGTGTGGTGATGTTCGACGGCGTCTCCCGCGCCCCGTTGTTCACCGATTCGCTGGCCACCCTGGCCGCCGCGAACATCCCGGGCTATCAGATCGCCGCGCCGCCGCAACGGTGGAACGCCTACGGCATCGCCACCGAGTTGATGACCCAGTACTACCCGGACCGGTTCAACGGCGTGCAGATCGACAACGGCTCGCACACCGACGTCATCGGCGGGGACTCGCTGTGGGGGTTCCTGGGCACGCTGGGCAGTGACCTCATCGTCAAGCCGTCCCCGCCTGGGGCCAAGCTCGCGCTGCAGACCTTCGCCACCGGCTGGGTCAACGACATCTACGCCGGCAACACTCCGTACGGTGCGGTCGGGGGGCAGCCGCTCTACGGGATCTACGGTCCCGACTATGCGGCGCCGGACCCGTACAACCCGGCCGGCTACAACCTCCCCATCACCATGGGGCGGGCCGGAGTGACGACGCTGCCGGCCCCGCCGCCGGTGGACGTCGCCCAGTACCTGGGTAAGTGGTACGAGCAGGGCAGCGCCCGGCAGTTCTTCTCCATCGGACTGGTGAACACCACGGCGACCTACAGCCTCAACCCGGACGGCTCGATCAAGGTCGAGAACTCAGGCCAGTACTTCGGCCCGAATGGCCCGGCGGTCAACATCGTCGGATCCGCGGTTCCGGTCAATGACGCCAATACCCGGCTTGACGTGGGCTTCTTCTTCGCTCAGCCGAGCGCAGCCGAACCGGGTAACTACTGGATCCTGGACTACGCGCCCGATTACAGCTGGGCGATCGTCGGTGACCCCTCCGGCTACAGCGGCTACATCCTGACCCGCGACCAGTTCGTCTCCGACGCCGAGTACACCGCCCTGGTGTCGCGCGCCAAGCAGTTGGGCGTGTGGGGACCGATCTTCCGTACTCAGCAGTACCCGACCGCGGTCTAGGGACCGCTCGCGGATTCATCCCCACAAACACGGCGAAAACGCTTGACGGAAGGGCATCGACGGTCCAATCTGT
Organism: Mycolicibacterium sp.; assembly: GCF_017853185.1. Lineage (GTDB taxonomy): Bacteria > Actinomycetota > Actinomycetes > Mycobacteriales > Mycobacteriaceae > Mycobacterium. The sequence goes on along the minus strand of NZ_JAFMJZ010000068.1, from coordinate 1,049 downwards.
TTTCCAACATGCGTGCCCGGGCAGTCGCTCCGGCAGGCGCCGTTTGAGGTTGGCGCCCGGGTGCGGTAATCTTGGACGTTGCGCTGGTCGCCGCCTGCCCACCTTCACCCGTACCTTGACATCGCCGTCCAGGTCTGAGTCTGTTTCAGCAGCTCAGAGCCCTGCACGTGTTGTCTGCGTCGGTGAGATCCGGACAGGCGAACGCCATCGCGAACCTACGAAGATCAGCGACGAAAGGTCCCGGCGCGGCCGGAACACCGAGTAGTTCGCATTGGTGCTGGAAGGATGCATCTTGGCAGTCTCTAGCCAGAGCAAGACCACTACTTCTTCTAACCCGGTTCCGGGAGCGCCGGCCCGAGTCTCATTCGCCAAGCTGCGCGAGCCGCTGGAGGTGCCCGGTCTGCTCGACGTGCAGACCGATTCCTTCAAGTGGCTGATCGGTGACCCGCAGTGGCGCCAGAAGGCCATCGCGGCGGGCGATCCGAGCCCGGTCGGCGGCCTTGAAGAGGTGCTCGCCGAGCTGTCCCCGATCGAGGACTTCTCCGGCTCCATGTCGCTGAGCTTCTCCGACCCGCGCTTCGATGAGGTCAAGGCGCCGGTCGACGAGTGCAAAGACAAGGACATGACGTACGCGGCCCCGCTGTTCGTCACGGCCGAGTTCATCAACAACAACACCGGCGAGATCAAGAGCCAGACGGTCTTCATGGGTGACTTCCCGATGATGACCGAAAAGGGCACCTTCATCATCAACGGCACCGAGCGCGTGGTGGTCAGCCAGCTGGTCCGTTCGCCGGGTGTCTACTTCGACGAGTCCATCGACAAGTCCACCGAGAAGACGCTGCACAGCGTCAAGGTGATCCCCGGCCGCGGTGCGTGGCTGGAGTTCGACGTCGACAAGCGCGACACCGTCGGGGTGCGCATCGACCGCAAGCGCCGTCAGCCGGTCACCGTGCTGCTCAAGGCGCTCGGCTGGACCAACGAGCAGATCCGGGAGCGCTTCGGCTTCTCCGAGATCATGATGTCGACGCTGGAGAAGGACAACACCGCCG
>NZ_JAFMJZ010000226.1 GCF_017853185.1 Mycolicibacterium sp. | reverse complement strand
GACCGCCGCAGTTTGGCCTGGCGGTCAGGGCCCCGGTAGCCGACCCAACAACTTTCCGGCGGATCCACCATCCTTCCGCCATCAAAAGCGGAATTCCGCCATCGAAAAGCGGAACCCACAACCGCCCTTAGCTGTAGGTTCCGCTTTTCGGTGGCGAAAGCGGTACTTACTGAACTGCGCGTTGTTGGCTTTTCCGCCCAAGATGGCGAGACAGTTTTTCCGCTTTTCGTGGCGAATCCGAGAACCGTACGGTTGTGCGGGAAAAAGAGCCGATGCGTTGTTCCGCTTGGGTATTGGCCCTCACGTTGCTGCCAGCAGACTCAAACGAAGTCAGCGCAGAGTGAGCCACAGCAGGCCGACGCCGCCGACTGCGAGGCAGTAGATCGCAAATGGTGTCAGCGTTCGGGTTTCGAAGTAGCGAGTCAGGAAGCGGACCGAGAGGTAGGCAGTGACGAATGATGCGATGCTGCCGGCGAATACCTGGCCGTGGATGCCGGTTCCGAGTGGCCCGAAGAGATCGGGCACTTTGAAGAGACCGGCGGCGAGGATGATCGGGGTGGCGAGCAGAAACGAGAATCGTGCTGCTTCCTCGTGGGAGAGGCCTCGCAGTAGGCCAGCGACCATGGTGATGCCGGACCGACTGATGCCGGGTAGTAGGGCGAGGATCTGAGCGCACCCGATCAGCACGCCTTGCTTGATCGTCTGGTCGGCGAGTTGGTCGTCCACTGGGTTACCGACGGTGGAAGGGTGCTCCGCTGGCTGAGAGGCGTTGTTCGGCAGAGGATTCGCCGGGGCTGGCGCTGTTCGTCGCTGTCGTTCTCCGAGCAGGAGCACGGCTCCGTTGACCATGAGGAAGGCCGCGGCGGGGATGGGTTTTCCGAGGGTTGTTCGGAAGAGGTGTTCGAGGGCGAGGCCGGAGAGGCCGACTGGGATCGTGGCGAGAACGATCAGCCATGCGAGCCGTTCGGGACGGGTGCTAATCCGCCGGTTTCTGATGGAGCTGAAGAAACCTCCGAGGATCACGAGCCAGTCGCGCCAGAAGAACATCAGCAGTGCGATGGCGGTGGCGACGTGCAACCCGACGATGAAGGCGAGGTAGGGAGATTCCGGTGTGGAGACGTTGAGGTCTTGGGCCCAGCGCCCTCCGACGAGGGCGGGGATCAGTACCGAGTGGCCGAGGCTGGAGACAGGGAAGAGTTCGGTGACCCCTTGGAAGAGGCCGACGATAACGGCTTCGACGTAGCTGAGGTGGGTGGTCACAACCTAAGGAGCCTTTCTTCGGGTGCGCTGTTGCGGGCCTCTGATGGGGCGCGCCGCCGAACTGCAACGTGTGCACGCAGTACATACCCGAAGGGCCGCACGCGGGCGTGACCACCACGGTTCTGGCTGCGGGCCTGCGGCTGCAGGGGGACTAGCGGGTACCGGGTGGCGCCGGGGTGGGGGCCGGTGCCGGGGAGGCCGTGCTGCTGGGATTCGGCGCCTTCGTCGCGGGTGTCGGTACGGCGAGCTGGGATTGATCGGTCTGGTTGTTCTTCGATGCCGGTGCCTGGTCGGCCTCATCGGCCTCGTCGTCGTCCTTGGATGAGTCGGTCTTGATCGGCTGGCTGTTGGCAGCTTCGTGGTCGCGATGCCATTCGTACTCACCGCCGAGTGTCTTCCCGGCCACTACACCGGTCACGAAGATCCCCGCGCCGAGCAGTAACGCGGCCGCGGCGATACCGACCCACGTCCAGGGCCGGGAGAGGACGCTGCGCTTGCCCTCAGCTGCAGGAGGGTTGGGTGGCAGCGCCTCGGTAGGGGCCGACGTCCGAGGAATCTCGTTGGTGGCCTGCTCTGCGGTCGGGTCGGGGGTGTCCTGGGGTTCGGGGGTGTTGGTGTCCATATCGGTATTGGCTCCTCATTCGTTGTCTGTTTCGGTCGCGGGATGGTCCCTCTCCGGCGGCGGCCGGGGCCGCTCGGGCGCGGATTGCGCCGGACTGCGGTGCGGCCTGCAGGGTGGCCGGCCGGGTGCTTGGTTGGATGACCGTTGATGGGACACGGTGTGGGGTTGGGGGCGGCGCGGTTCGGTCCGGTAGGCGTCGGTGTGGGCGGCCTGCTGGTTGTGGTGGCGGCGTTGGCGGTGTGGGTGGCCCGGCACCCGCCGCGCAGCGGCCGGCTGGAGCGCGTCGGCGATGTCCCGCTGGTCGGTCCGGTGCTGCGGGTGGTCGCGGTGCGCCTGGACGCCCTGGTGTCCCCGGTGCAGGCCTGGTTGGGGCTGCGTGGTGTCGCCGTCGTGGGATTGGTGGCGGGGCTGGTCGCGGTGGGCACTGCCGCGGTGGGGTTCACCGATCTGCTCGACGATGTGCTCGACGGTGAGGGCGTCGCGGCGTTCGATGAACCGGTCGCGGCGTGGCTGGCTGCCCATCGGGAGGTGTGGCTGACGAAAGTCCTGCTGGTCGTGACCCGGATGGGTGAGGTTGACGCTCAGGCGGTGTGGCTGACGCTGGTGTGTGTGGTGGCTGCGGTGCAGGCGCGGTCGTGGCTGCCAGTGTTGGTCGGGCTGGCCGGTGGCGGAGGTATCGGGTTGGTGATCGTGGTCGCCAAGCATCTGGTCGGCCGGCCGCGTCCAGGCTTGCCGTTCGCCGTGATTCCCACGCCCGGGTTCTCCTTTCCGTCCGGGCACGCCACCGGCGCCGCAGCGATCGGGGTCCTGGGGGCGTGGATGTTGTGCCGGTGGGTGATTCGCCGGTGGGCGGTCCAGGTGGCGGTGTGGGCGGCGACGGTGACCGCGATCGTCTTGATCGGCTTTTCCCGCCCGTATCTGGGGGTGCATTTTCTGACCGATGTGCTGGCCGGTTGGCTGCTCGGAGCGGGTTGGGCTGCGGCGGTGATCCTGGCCGCGTCGTGGTGGTCGCGGGCCCAACCGGCGCCGCGACAGGGTGTTCCGAGTTCCGTCAGCGCGGACTGATCCTGGCTGCGCAGTTGAAGCGGTCGTCCCGGCAGCGCTGGCGGAAGCCGAACGTGTCAGCGCCTCAATGGTTCTGGTTCGCACAGTCTTATTCAGCGCAGGGCGCTGTTCAGGGCGTTCAGTGCCTGTTGTTCGGTCGCCGGGTCTGGGTTGGATGCCCGTACCGCTTTGAGGGCGGCGTCGATCTTGCCGTCCAGGTAGGTCCAGGCGGCGCCGTCTAGGGGCCGGAGCCGGTCTTCGGCGTCGTCCCACGCCGTTTCCAGGTCGGTGATCCGCGCTGTTGCGCCGGCCTGGTCACCGGATGACACCTTGGCCGTGGTGTCGGTGACGATGATGCGGAACTGGTCGAGGTCAGCAGCTGGGAACGCGGCGGTGACCTGGCCGGCGGGCAGTGCGGCCACCGCGGGCGCCGAAGGGCCCTCGGCTTCCAGCGCCGGTGAACTGCCGTGCGGTTGCGCGCCCGCCCACGTCAGCAGCCCGGCCGTGGCTGCGGCCAGCACCGCGTAGTAGCCGAGCATGACTCGTTCGCGGCCAGCATGTCGTGCGGCGACAGGCGCGGCGGTGGTGTCCGGGTTGTCGATGACGTCGCGGCGGGTGACGGTCAGGTAGATCACCGTGGCCAGGATGGCCGCCAGGAACACCACGCTGGTGCCGGCGGTTCCCAGTCCGACGCCGCCCTCGGCGCGGGTACGGGCCAGCCAGTCACCGAGGTTGGCGCCTAGCGGGCGGGTCAGGATGTAGGCCAGCCAGAACGAGAGCACCGGGTTGGCGCCGAGTCGCCAGCCCACCGCGATCGCGGCGATCAGGCCGGCGGGCAGAAGCACGGCCACCCCGGGCTGCCAGCCGGTCAACTCCAGGGTCCAGTCCCCGAGTGCGGTGCCCAGTGCGAAGGTGACCAGGACGGCCAGCCAGTAGAAGCCTTCCCGCGGGGTCGTGATGATGCTGTGGATCGACAGGGTGCGTTCCCGCGCCCACCAGATCCCGAACACCACCGCGAGGAGCCCGGCGAACACCGCGCTGCTCAC
>NZ_JAFMJZ010000225.1 GCF_017853185.1 Mycolicibacterium sp. | reverse complement strand
GGAGCGAGACAATTCAATGTGTAGCGCGGGCGCGGGCGACCATCAGTCCGTAGACCACGATGTTGAACAGCGCCAGCACGCCGGCGACCGTCCACTGCGCCTCGCGGGTGAGCCCGGCCGGGTAGATGATCCGGCCGAGATAGTGCTCGATGAAGCCGCCGCTGTAGCCGGCCTCGCCGGCGGCGCGGCGCAGTGAGTTCTCCAACGGTGTGAGCGGGCAGATCTTGCCGGAGATCTCGATCCAGACCGCCCACGCCAGCGCGGGCAGGTGCAGCAGTGCCAGCCGCGGCCGTCGCCACACCGCCAGCGCTCCCAGGGCCGCCCAGGCGATGAACACCCCGTGGATCACCAGCACCGCGTCGGCGAGAAGACCCATGGCTGAGGTCTAGGGCCCGAACGCGGTCAGCGTCGCGCCGCGCTGCTCGATCACCATCGGACCGGCCGCCGCCGGGATGATCGGCCCGTCGCCGGCGGCGTGCGGCACTGGGATCACCCGCTCCGGGGTGCCGTTGGCCGGGTCGTAGACCGCCAGCCCGTCGGTCACCGGGATCAGGAATCGTCCGGCCATCAGCGTCGCGGGCCCCAGCGTGGGGGCGTCGATGGTGTAGCGGTAGGTCAGCGTGCTGTCGAAGACCATCACCGCGGTCCCGGTCCACCAGGTGTAGTAATCGCCGGCCCGGGTCAGTGCGGGCGTTGCGCCCGGCAGTGCCGGCGGGACGCGCAGCGGCGTCTCGGAGACCTTGTTGCCGGCGTCGTCGTAGACCACCACCTGCGGGCGCGGGATCGGCAGGTACACCGCTGTCTTGGTGCCCGACACCGCCAGCACCCGGGCGTCGGCGTCGGCGGCCAGGCCGGGCAGCGCCACGTGCTTGGTGTCCGGCTCGTCCTCCTCCTTGGCCGGTTTGAGCAGCGTCAGCCTCAGGTCCTTCTCGTCCTTGCAGGACTCCAGCACCGCGGCCGAGGCATCGCTGCCGGCCGCCGACATCAGCGCGCAGCCCGCACCGATAGCGGTATTGGCCGGTTTGATCCGGGCGTCGATCTCGCCGTAGGACAGCATCCGCACCAGATCGGTGCGCCACAGTTCCAGCCGGGTGGGACCGTAGGACAGCACCGCGCTGCCGTCGGATCTGACCACGGTGTGCTTGTCGGAGTAGCCGGTGCGGCTGGGCCCACGCACCCCGGTCGCGGCGCGGATTCCGGTCACCTGACCGCAGCCGCGGCTGTCCGGGTAGACCGCGACGGCCAGGTCGTAGACGTAGGTCACCGCGCACAGGTCGATGTCGCGGGCGTAGAGCCAGCGCTGCTCGCCGGTGAGTGGATCGTGACCCACCATGTCGTGGCCCTCGCCGGTGATCACGTTCCCGCCGTTGATCACCGGAGCCGACGTCCGTGAGCTGACCGCCGTCCAGCGCTGCTGAAGGCTGTCCGGAACCGCTTGCGGCGCAACGAGACCCGGCGCTTTCGACGGTGCCGGGCGCAGGATGGTGGACCGCACGGAGCTGTGCCACCAGAACGCGGCGATGACCATGCCCACCACGGCGACGATTGCCGCCGCAGCGATCAGGTCACCTGAGGTGCGGCGCTCGGGAGCGACCATCGCTTCAGTTGGCGGCGCCGGCCTCGGCGGCCTTGCGCGGGCCGCGACGCCGACGACGACGCGGCGCGCCGGAGCCGTCGCCGGCCGCGGTGGCCGACTCGCCCTCGGTGGCCGGCTTCTCGGTGTGACCGCTTGCCGACTGGCCGCCGCGGGTGCGCTGCCGCGACCGGTCGCGGGCGGGCCGCTCCTGCCGATCGCCGCCGTTGCGGCTGGACGCGGCGCGGGTGGACGTCGTACGGGTGCCGCCGTCGCGATCGCGCGGCGGGCGGGTGCCCTGCGCCTTGCGGGCGCCGCCGATCGTGCCGCCGGCCTCGGTCGGGATGTTCAGCTCCTCATAGAGGTGCGGGGAGTTGGAGTAGGTCTCGGCCGGATCCGGGCACTCCAGCTTGAGCGCGGTGTTGATCATCGACCAGCGCTCGAGTTCGTCCCAGTCCACCAGGGTGATCGCGATACCGGTCTTGCCCGCGCGGCCGGTGCGGCCGATGCGGTGCACGTAGGCCTGCTCGTCCTCGGGGATCTGGTAGTTGATGACGTGGGTGATGTCGTCGATGTCGATACCGCGGGCGGCGACGTCGGTGGCCACCAGCACGTCGACCTCGCCCTCGCGGAACGCCTTGAGCGCCTTCTCGCGGGCGATCTGGCCGAGGTCGCCGTGCACCGCACCGACCTTGAAGCCGCGCTCGGCGAGCTCGTCGGCGACCTTCTGCGCGGTCCGCTTGGTGCGGGTGAAGATCATCGTCGCGCCGCGGCCCTCGGCCTGAAGGATGCGCGCGACCATCTCGACCTTGTCCAGCGCGTGGGCGCGGTAGACGAACTGCTCGGTGGTGTCGTGGGTGGCCGAACCCTGCACGCCCTCGGCGCGGATGTGGGTGGGCTGGGTCATGAACGTGCGGGCCAGCGTGATGATCGGGCCGGGCATCGTCGCCGAGAACAGCATGGTCTGACGACCGTCGGGGGTCTGCTTCAGGATGCGCTCGATATCGGGCAGGAAGCCGAGGTCGAGCATCTCGTCGGCCTCGTCGAGCACCAGCACCGACACCCCGCCGAGCTGCAGGTGACCCTGGTTGGCGAGGTCGAGCAGCCGGCCCGGGGTGCCGACGATGACGTCGGCGCCCTTCTGCAGCGCCTCGATCTGCGGCTCGTACGGACGGCCGCCGTAGATGGAGACCACCGACAGCGGACGGCCTTCTGCCTCAAGGTATTTCGCCGCACCGGTCAGGTCGTCGAAGACCTGGATGCACAGCTCGCGGGTGGGCACCACGATCAGCGCGCGCGGGACGCCGTTGAGCTCGGGCTCGCCCGGCTTGGTGATGCGGTTGAGCAGCGGCACGCCGAAGGCGAACGTCTTGCCCATGCCGGTGCGGGCCTGGCCGATGAGGTCGTCGCCGGCCAGTGCGAGCGGGAGCGTCAGCTCCTGGATCGCGAAGGCGTTCTCGATGCCGCGTTCGGCGAGTGCGCGGACGATCTCGTCGCGCACGCCGAGCTGGGCGAAGCTGATGGGGTGATGATCTAAATGTGTCACTGGGGCCTTCCGAGCCGTTCCTCGTGCTGTTTCCACGCGCGCACGAGAGACCAACTTCGGAATGAGGGGCCCGGCGCCGAGGAGGGCGGGCCCACTGCGTGCACGCACATTTCCGTGGAACCTGCGGTTCCGGGGCCCATCCTACCTCTGACTACAGTTACGGCATGACCGTGGCGGCCGACCATCCCGGCATTGACGAACTGTTCGCCCTGCTGGCCTACGGCGAGGTCGCGGCCTTCTACCGGTTGACCGACGAGGCCCGGATGGCCCCTGACCTGCGCGGCAAGATCAATATGGCCCGGATGGCCGCCGCCGAGATGGCGCACTACGAGATGCTGCGCGACACCCTGGAGGCTCGCGGCGTCGACGTGTTGCCGGCGATGATCCGGTATGCGCCGACGCTGGAGAACTACCACCGGCTGACGATGCCCAGCACCTGGATGGAAGCCCTGGTCAAGACCTATATCGGGGATGCGCTGGCGGCTGATTTCTACAACCAGATCGCCGACAGCCTGCCGCCCGAGGTGGCCGACGTGGTGCACCAGGTGATGGCCGAGACCAAGAATTCCCAGTTCGTCGTCGACGACGTCCGGGCGGCGGTGACGGCCAGCGACCGGCAGCGCAGCCGGCTGGCGCTGTGGGCGCGCCGGCTGCTGGGGGAGGCGATCACCCAGGCGCAGTACGTGCTGGCCGATCGCGACGAGCTGGTGGACCTGGTGCTGGCCGGTCCGGGCGGGCTGGGCCAGGTCGGCGATTTCTTCGACAAGCTGCAGCAGACCCACGCCGACCGGATGCGCGAGCTCGGTCTGGGCTAGCGCGGCGCGACGATGCGGGCCGGAACGGCCCGAGGAGGAGCGGCGCAATC
>NZ_JAFMJZ010000224.1 GCF_017853185.1 Mycolicibacterium sp. | reverse complement strand
CCCGTCACCATGGCGCGCTCCGTCACCAGCGACGCCGAAGTGCGCGGGTGCCCCATGAAGCCGGGCGACAAGATCCTCATGGCATTCCCGGCGGGCAACCGTGACCCCGAGGTGTTCGCCGACCCCGACACGTTCCTGATCGATCGGGCCAACAACCGTCACTTCGCGTTCGGCTCAGGCATCCACCGCTGCCTCGGCTCCAACCTCGCCCGCATGGAGCTGCGCGTCGCCATCGAGGAGCTCATCACCCGGATCCCAACGTTCGAGCTGGCCGACCCCGACGCGGTGACCTGGTCGGGCGGCCAGGTCCGCGGACCACGCCGGGTGCCGATCCGCTGGTAGCGGCGTCGCTCTTCAATACGCCACCATCAGAGAGGGACACAGTAGGGCCATGGCAATCACCGACCGCACTCCCAACAGACGCGTTGACAAGGACGACCTACGCCGCAAGTACCGAGCCGAACGGGACAAACGGCTCCGAACCGACGGCCTGGCGCAGTACCGCAGGATCGACAGCGAACTCGCCCGCGATCCGTACTTGCCCGTGGAACCACGTGAGCCGCTGACCGACCACGTGACCTTCACCTTCATCGGCGGCGGGTTCGCCGGCCTGGTGACCGGCGCCCGGTTGCACGATGCCGGCGTACGCGACGTGCGGATCATCGACAAGGCCGGGGACTTCGGCGGCACCTGGTACTGGAACCGGTACCCGGGCGCGCAGTGCGATACCGCCTCGCTCGTCTACCTGCCGCTGCTCGAGGAGACCGGGCACATGCCGACCGAGAAGTATGCGCACGCCCCTGAGATCCTCGAGCATTGCCGGCGAATCGGCCGCCACTATGACCTCTACGACGGAGCACTGTTCCACACCGAGGTGACGGAGCTGACCTGGGACGACCACGCCGACGTGTGGCGCGTCCGGACGGACCGCGGCGATGACTTCACGACGCAATTCGTGGGTTTGGGGACCGGTCCGCTCCACGTCGCCAAGCTGCCTGCCATCGACGGCATCGAATCGTTCCGCGGGCACACCTTCCACACGAGTCGCTGGGACTACGACTACACCGGTGGCGGCCCCGACGGCGAACCGATGAAGCGGCTCGCCGACAAGCGGCTCGCCATCATCGGCACCGGCGCCACCGCCGTGCAGTGCATCCCCCACTTGGCCCGAGCTGCGGGCGAGCTGTACGTCTTCCAGCGCACCCCGTCATCGGTGGACCGGCGGGGAAACGAGCCGATCGACCCAGACTGGTTCGCGAGCATCGCCGTACCGGGTTGGCAGCAGCGATGGTTGGAGAACTTCACGGCAAACACCATGGGCGGATTCGGTGCGGGCGGCGACGAGGATCTCGTTGACGACGGTTGGACCGACATCTCCCGGCGCGTGAAGGCCAAGATCGCCGAGAGCATGTCCTCGGGTGCCGAGTTCGGTCCCGGGACGCTGCTCGACGCGTTCGAGGACGCCGACTTCGAGAAGATGGAGGAGATCCGCGCTCGAGTCGACGACGTGGTCCATGCTTCGGACACCGCCGACGATCTCAAGGCGTGGTACGGCCAGCTGTGCAAGCGTCCGTGCTTCCATGACGAGTACTTGGCCGCGTTCAACCAGCCCAACGTCACGTTGGTGGACACGGATGGCAAAGGGGTCGAACGCATCACCGAGAGCGGCGTCGTCGTCGACGGTCGAGGGTACGAGGTCGACTGCATCGTTTGGGCGACGGGGTTCGAGGTCGGTACCGATTTCACCTCGCGGGCCGGTTTCGATCCGGTCGGCCGCGACGGCGTTCGCCTCAGCGATTACTGGGCCGGAGGCATGCGGACGCTGCATGGCATCCACGTGCACGGATTCCCGAACGCGTTCATCGTGCAGCTCACTCAGGGGTCGAACCACATCGCCAACGTCCCCCACAACATGACCGAGACGGGTACGACGATCGCCTGTGTCGTCGGCCATGCCGTTGCCAACGATCATGCCGTCGTCGAGGTCACCGCCGAATCCGAGGAGGCGTGGATCCAGCGGCTCCTGGGCGGCCAATCGTTGCTGCGCGATCTCACTCGCGGCGACGGCGACCGGGCGCTGAACCTGCCCGGCTCGTTGGAGTGCACCCCTGGCTACTACAACAACGAGGGGCGGGAACCGACCCCCGCGCAGCGCTACAACTTCCTGGGGTTCCCCGGCGGCCCGCTCGCGTTCTTCGACCACATCGACAGCTGGCGAACCTCAGGCGACTTCGAGGGACTCACCTTCACCTGACCGCTGCAGGAGGGTCTGGTGCACGATCTGGTGACATGGCGTCGGGCTGCGTGAGCCGCGGGAGGGGTGATCGTGGCTTTCGTGTCCATGCGGGCCAATCGGCCGAGGACGTCTTGGCGTCGGCGTCGGTGGCAGGTGCCTTCGATCCAGGTGATGATCGCGATGTGGCAGCGCGTCGCGGGTGGTCCAGCGGCGACGGCTGAGGGCGTTCTTCTGCAGGAGCGATTGCGAGGGTGGCGGCACCCCGCCGCAGGATGGGCGCCCGGTCGGTGCCCGCTCGCGTGGTCAGGGACTGGTCTGGCTCGGTCGGAGGCCGCGAACGAAGCGGGCTTCGTCCACAGCCTCGACGAGCCGCTCGAGGAGGTCGGCGAGGAGCTCGCGGTCGGGCCCGGAAAAGGCGTCCAGCGTCTCGATGAGGAGCTCGTTCGCTCGCGACCGGACTCTCCGATGGAGTACCGCGCCAGCCCGGCTTGGGGTGACGAGGATGGCGCGCGCATCGTCGGGGTCAGGCTCGCGGACAACGAGCGTCCGGTCCTGGAGCTTGGCGATTGTGCGAGTAGCAGTGGACGGGTCGACCCGCAGCAGGGCTGCGACTTCGCTCATGCGAATGGGGGCGTGCGTCACGATGAGGTCGAGCGCGTCGGCCTGGGCAACGTCTAGGGGAGCGTCGGGTTCGTAGAGGTAAGTGCGAACCGCTCCGGTCGAGCCTGCCCTGCGAAGGTCTCGCCAGGCTGCTCTGATCCGTTCCGCGACGACGATGGTGTCGGGAGCGTCGCCGAGCTTCATCCTGCCGACCATAACACTTGTACTCTACAAGAGTACGCTTGTAGAGTACAATCATGTCGGATGTAAGGGTCGCGGCGCCCGCGCCGCTCACTCATCGTCAGATCCTTGTGGTGTTCAGCGGCCTCATGGCCGGGATGTTGCTGGCCGCGCTCGACCAAACGATCGTGTCGACGGCGTTGCCGACGATCGTGGGGGAGCTGGGTGGGCTGGACCACTTGTCGTGGGTGGTGACGGCCTACCTGTTGACGACGACGGCGAGCACCCCGCTATACGGGAAGCTGTCGGACATCTACGGGCGCCGGCTGATGTTCCAGGCGGCGATCGTGATCTTCGTGATCGGGTCGATGCTGTGCGGCCTGTCCCAAGGGATGTTGCAGCTCGTCGTGTTCCGCGGCATCCAGGGCATCGGTGCGGGCGGGTTGATGGCGATGGCGTTCGCCATCATCGGCGACATCGTCTCGCCCCGAGAGCGGGGCCGCTACACGGGCTACCTGGGCGCGGTGTTCGCCGTGGCGTCGGTGGCGGGCCCGCTGCTGGGTGGGTTCTTCGTCGACAACCTGAGTTGGCGGTGGGTGTTCTACGTGAACGTCCCCATCGGCGCCGCAGCGCTGGTGATCACCAGTTCGGTGCTGCGGTTGCCGTTCGTACGCCGCGACCATGCGATCGACTTCTTCGGTGCCGCGTTGTTGGTGGCGGCAGTGTCGACCCTGCTGTTGGCGCTGGTGTGGGGAGGCAGGGAGTACCCGTGGGATTCGCCGACGATCATCGGGCTGCTCGCGGCGTCGGCGGTGCTGACCGGGCTGTTCATGTGGCGGGAGCACCGCACCGCCGAGCCGATCCTGCCTCTGCGCTTGTTCCGTGGTCGGGTGTTCTCCACGGGGGTGGCGCTGTCGTTCCTGCTGGGTGGTGCCATGTTCGGCGCCATCGTATTCCTGCCGCTGTTCCTGCAGGTCGCGACGGGA
>NZ_JAFMJZ010000223.1 GCF_017853185.1 Mycolicibacterium sp. | reverse complement strand
GCGTAGGCCGCCGCGCCTTTTCGTTGAGTGAGGAACCACGCAGACCGCCACTCGCGATTCGTCTGCAACGTTCCTCACTCAACGCGGAGGGAGTTACTCAACGCTGAGATAGTTGGCGGTTTCCGCCAACAAATGGCGTAGTTTTTAGGGATGAGCGACAAGCAGGCCGGGGAATCTCAGCTGCCGCGCTCACCGCTCGCCCTGCTGGCGGACGTCCCGGACGCGACCCTGCGCCGACTCAAGGGCTACTCGGGAAAGCTGGCCACCGAAGCGGTCCAGACCATGACGCAGCGGCTGCCGTTCTTCGCCGAACTGGAAGCCTCCCAGCGGGCCAGCGTGCAACTGGTGGTCCAGGCCGCGGTGGTCAACTTCGCCGAATGGATGCGCGACCCCAGCAGCCGGGTCGGCTACACCACCCAGGCCTTCGAACTGGTGCCGCAGAACCTGACCCGCAAGATCGCGCTGGCGCAGACCGTCGACATGGTCCGGGTGACCATGGAGTACTTCGAGGAAGTCGTTCCGATGGTGGCGCGCAACGCCGAGCAGCTCAACGCGCTGACCATCGGCATCCTGCGCTACAGCCGTGACCTGGCCTTCGCCGCGGCCAGCGCCTACGCCGACGCCGCCGAGGCGCGCGGATCCTGGGACAGCCGGATGGAGGCCAGCGTGGTCGACGCCGTGGTCCGCGGCGACACCGGCCCGGAACTGCTGTCCCGGGCCGCGGCGCTGAACTGGGACACCACCGCGCCGGCCACCGTGGTGGTGGGCACCCCGCCGCCGGGCCGGGAGGATCTGGCCGGCGAGGACGTCCGCGAGATCGCCGCCCGGCACGACCGGGCCACGCTGGCCGACGTGCACGGCACCTGGCTGATCGTGATCATCTCCGGTCCGCTGTCCCCGACCGACCGCTTCCTGCAGGACCTGATGACGGCATTCTCCCCCGGACCGGTGGTGGTCGGGCCGACGGCGCCCATGCTCACCGCGGCGTATCACAGCGCCGCGGAAGCCATCTCCGGGATGAACGCCGTCGCCGGGTGGACCGGGGCGCCCCGGCCGGTCTCGGCCCGTGAACTGCTGCCCGAACGGGCCCTGCTCGGCGACACCTCGGCGGTTGCCGCGCTGCACAACGAGGTCACCCGGCCGCTGGCCGACGCCGGTCCGGCGCTCTCGGAGACCCTCGACGCCTTTCTGGACTCCGGCGGCGCCATTGAGGCCTGTGCCAGGAAACTGTTCGTTCATCCAAACACCGTCCGTTATCGACTCCGCCGGATCGCCGACTTCACCGGCCGCGACCCCACCGTCCCCCGGGACGCATATGTGCTGCGGGTGGCCACCACCGTCGGCCGGCTGGCCTATCCGGTCACCCCGGTATCGGTACCGCAGATCGGCGCAAACACCCCGGTGGGCCCGCTCACACCCCCGCTGGTGGGACCCGGTCGCGAGGCCCCGGAGCAGGCTCAGGTCGCCGGAAAGCCGCGCTGAGGTCACGGCGAACACCGTTTTTGTGGGGTTCCTACAAAAACCTAAGACAAGGTTCATAATGTCTTACACCCCAGATCGGGGCGTTCACAGTGTTCTCTTAGAGATGTGATTGCGCTTCTCGCGCCCGGACAGGGGTCGCAGACTCCGGGCATGCTCGCCGAATGGCTCGAGCTGCCCGGCGCCGCCGACCAGATCGCCGCGTGGTCGACCATCAGCGGTTTGGATCTGGCCAAGCTCGGCACCACGGCCACCGCCGAGGAGATCACCGACACCGCGGTCACCCAACCCCTCGTCGTCGCGACCACCCTGCTGGCCTTCGCCGAACTGGCCAAGCGGGGCCTTCCGACCACGACCGTCGTCGCCGGCCACTCCGTCGGCGAGATCGCCGCCTACGCAATCGCCGGCGTCATCTCACCCGACGACGCGGTCAAGCTGGCCGCGGTCCGTGGCGCGGAGATGGCCAAGGCCTGCGCGGTGGAACCCACCGGCATGTCAGCAGTGCTCGGCGGCGAGGAGGCCGAGGTGCTGGCCCGCCTCGACGCCCTCGAGCTCATCCCCGCCAACCGCAACGCGGCCGGGCAGATCGTCGCCGCCGGTGCGCTCTCGGCGCTGGAGAAGCTGGCCGAGGATCCGCCGGCCAAGGCCCGGGTGCGCGCACTGGCGACCGCCGGCGCCTTCCACACCCATTACATGGCCTCGGCGATGGACGGCTACGCCGCTGCCGCCGCGGAGGTGTCCGCGAACGATCCCAACACCACGCTGCTGTCGAACGTCGACGGCAAGCCGGTGGCCTCGGCCGCCGACGCGATGGAGAAACTCGTCGCGCAGATGACCCGTCCGGTGCGCTGGGATCTGTGCACCAAGACCATGGGTGAGCTCAACACAGCGGCGATCGTCGAGTTCCCGCCCGCGGGCACTCTGACCGGAATCGCCAAACGAGAACTTCGGGGCGTCGCGACGCACGCCGTCAAGACCCCCGCAGACCTGGACGGACTGTCCGGCTTCTAACGGCCGGCACCGACCAGACCAGCACTACCCCCTGTTTTACGAAGTAGCACAACCGATTACGAAGGGAGCCTCACGTGGGCGCCAGTCAGCAAGAAATCATCGCCGGTCTCGCCGAGATCATCGAAGAGGTCACCGGCATCGAGCCGTCTGAGGTGACCCCGGAGAAGTCTTTCGTCGACGACCTGGACATCGACTCGCTGTCGATGGTGGAGATCGCGGTGCAGACCGAGGACAAGTACGGCGTGAAGATCCCGGACGAGGATCTGGCCGGTCTGCGCACCGTCGGTGACGTCGTCGCCTACATCCAGAAGCTCGAGGCAGAGAACCCCGAGGCTGCCGCAGCCCTGCGCGAGAAGTTCGGCGACAAGTGAGCAAGCCTTCCACTGCTAACGGTGGCTTCCCGAACGTCGTGGTGACCGCCGTCGAGGCGACCACGGCGCTCGGTGCTGATATCGACAGCACGTGGAAGGCCCTGCTGGCAGGCGAAAGCGGAATCCGGGTCCTCGAGGACGATTTCGTCACCAAGTGGGATCTGCCGGTGCGGATCGGCGGGCATCTCGTCGATCCGATCGACGACCACATGGGCCGGCTGGACCTTCGGCGTATGTCGTACGTCCAGCGGATGTCGAAATACCTCGGCCGCAAGATGTGGGACGCCGCAGGCGCCCCCGAGGTGGATCCGGACCGCTTCGCCGTCGTCATCGGCACCGGTCTGGGTGGCGGCGAGAAGATCGTCGAAACCTACGACACGATGAACGAGGGCGGCATCCGCAAGGTCTCGCCGTTGGCTGTTCAGATGATCATGCCCAACGGTGCGGCCGCGGTCGTCGGTCTCGACCTCGGCGCGCGCGCCGGGGTCATCACCCCGGTGTCTGCCTGTTCCTCCGGTTCGGAGGCAATCGCCCACGCCTGGCGTCACATCGTCATGGGTGACGCCGACATCGTGGTGTGCGGTGGTGTCGAGGGCATGATCGAGGCGCTGCCGATCGCGGCGTTCTCGATGATGCGCGCGATGTCCACCCGCAACGACGAGCCGGAGCGGGCGTCGCGTCCGTTCGACAAGGACCGGGACGGCTTCGTCTTCGGCGAGGCCGGCGCGATGATGATCATCGAGACCGAGGAGCACGCCCTGGCCCGCGGCGCCAAGCCGCTGGCCCGACTGATGGGTGCCGGCATCACCTCGGACGCGTTCCACATGGTGGCCCCGGCCTCCGACGGTCTGCGGGCCGGCGGAGCCATGAAGCGGGCGATCGAGACGGCGGGCTTGTCGCCCAAGGACATCGGTCACGTCAACGCCCACGCCACCTCGACGTCCATCGGCGATATCGCCGAGGCCGCTGCCATCCGGGTCGCCGGTGTGGAGCACGCCCCGGTGTACGCGCCGAAGTCCGCTCTCGGTCACTCGATCGGTGCGGTCGGTGCGCTGGAGTCGATCCTGACCGTCCTCTCGCTGCGCGACGGCATCATCCCGCCGACGCTCAACTACGAGACACCCGATCCCGAGATCGACCTGGACGTC
>NZ_JAFMJZ010000222.1 GCF_017853185.1 Mycolicibacterium sp. | reverse complement strand
AGCACGCCGAGGGCATCATCGCCACCACCGGCTGCCCGTCCGGGGTGGTGCAGACGCGGCTGCGGCTGGGGCAGGACGCCGAAGCGCTCGCGGCGGCCGCCGAATGGCGCGACATCTTCGGGGCCGAGAACTACTTCCTGGAACTGATGGACCACGGTCTGTCGATCGAGCGGCGGGTCCGCGAGGGCCTGCTGGAGATCGGCCGCAAGCTCGGTATCCCGCCGCTGGCGACCAACGACTGCCATTACGTGACGCGCGAGGCCGCCCACAACCACGAGGCGCTGCTGTGCGTGCAGACCGGCAAGACGCTGTCGGACCCGAACCGCTTCAAGTTCGACGGCGACGGCTACTACATCAAATCCGCCGCCGAGATGCGCGCGCTGTGGGACGCCGAGATCCCGCAGGCCTGTGACTCCACGCTGCTGATCGCCGAGCGGGTGCAGTCCTACGCCGACGTGTGGACGCCGCGCGAGCGGATGCCGGTGTTCCCCGTTCCCGACGGCTACGACCAGGACAGCTGGCTGCGCCGGGAGGTCGATGCCGGCCTGGCCCGTCGTTTCCCGAACGGGGTCCCGCCCCAGCACGTCGAGCGCGCGGCCTACGAGATCGACGTCATCTGCGACAAGGGCTATCCCTCCTACTTCCTGATCGTCGCCGACCTCATCGGCTACGCCCGTTCGGTCGGCATCCGGGTCGGCCCGGGCCGTGGTTCGGCTGCCGGCGCACTGGTCGCGTATTCGCTGCGGATCACCGACATCGACCCGATCGAACATGGACTGCTCTTCGAGCGGTTCCTCAACCCCGAGCGCGCCTCGATGCCCGATATCGACATCGACTTCGACGACCGCCGCCGCGGTGAGATGGTCCGCTACGCGGCCGAGAAGTACGGCAGCGACCGGGTCGCCCAGGTGATCACCTTCGGCACCATCAAAACCAAAGCCGCGCTGAAGGATTCGGCTCGGGTGCACTACGGCCAGCCCGGCTTCGCGATCGCCGACCGGATCACCAAGGCGCTGCCGCCGCCGATCATGGCCAAGGACATCCCGCTGTCCGGGATCACCGACCCCACCCATGATCGTTACAAGGAGGCCTCCGAGGTCCGCACCCTGATCGACACCGATCCCGATGTGCGCACCATCTACGAGACCGCCCGCGGTCTGGAGGGCCTGGTCCGCAACGCCGGTGTGCACGCCTGCGCGGTGATCATGAGTTCCGAGCCGCTGATCGATTCCATTCCGCTGTGGAAGCGGCCGCAGGACGGTGCGATCATCACCGGCTGGGACTACCCGTCCTGCGAGAAAATCGGTCTGCTGAAGATGGATTTCCTCGGCCTGCGAAACCTGACGATCATCGGCGACGCGCTCGAGAACATCAAGGGCAACCGGGGTATCGACCTGGAGCTGGAGACTCTGCCGCTCGACGACGCGGCCACCTTCGAACTGCTGTCCCGCGGCGACACCCTCGGGGTGTTCCAGCTCGACGGCGGTCCGATGCGGGATCTGCTGCGGCGCATGGAACCCACCGGATTCCAGGACATCGTCGCGGTGCTGGCGTTGTACCGGCCCGGCCCGATGGGCATGAACGCCCATAACGACTACGCCGACCGCAAGAACAACCGGCAGGCGATCAAGCCGATCCACCCGGAGTTGGCCGAGCCGCTCAAGGAGATCCTGGCCGAGACCTACGGCCTGATCGTCTACCAGGAACAGATCATGCGCATCGCGCAGAAGGTGGCCGGCTACTCGCTGGCCCGAGCAGACATACTGCGCAAGGCCATGGGCAAGAAGGACCGTGAGGTCCTGGACAAGGAGTACGAAGGTTTCGCCGAGGGCATGAAGGCCAACGGTTTCTCGGCCCCCGCCGTCAAGGCGTTGTGGGACACCGTGCTTCCGTTCGCCGACTACGCCTTCAACAAGTCGCACGCCGCCGCCTACGGGCTGGTGTCGTACTGGACCGCGTATCTCAAGGCGAACTATCCCGGCGAGTACATGGCCGGACTGCTCACCTCGGTCGGCGACGACAAGGACAAGGCCGCGGTGTACCTGGCCGACTGCCGCAAGCTCGGCATCACCGTGCTGCCGCCCGACGTCAACGAGTCCGAACTGAACTTCACCACGGTCGGTGAGGACATCAGGTTCGGCCTCGGCGCGGTGCGCAACGTCGGCGCCAACGTGGTGAGTTCGCTGATCGCCAGTCGCACCGAGAAGGGCAGGTACACCGACTTCTCCGACTACCTCAACAAGATCGACATCGGCGCCTGCAACAAGAAGGTCACCGAGTCGCTGATCAAGGCCGGCGCGTTCGATTCTCTCAAGCATGCCCGCAAGGGCCTGTTCCTGGTGCACACCGACGCCGTGGACTCGGTACTCGGGACCAAGAAGGCCGAGGCGATCGGGCAGTTCGACCTGTTCGGCGGCGGCACCGACGATGGGGGAGGCGGCGATGCCGTGTTCACCATCAAGGTCCCCGACGAGGAGTGGGACGACAAGCACAAGCTGGCCCTGGAGAGGGAGATGCTCGGGCTCTACGTGTCCGGCCATCCGCTCAACGGCGTGGCGCACCTGCTGGCCGCCCAGACCGACACCTCGATTCCCACCATCCTCGAGGGAGTCGTGGCCAACGACACCCAGGTACGGCTGGGCGGCATCCTGGCGGCGGTGAACCGCCGGGTGAACAAGAACGGAATGCCCTGGGCCTCAGCGCAATTGGAGGATCTCGCCGGCGGCATCGAGGTGATGTTCTTCCCGCAGACCTATTCGCTGGTGGGTGCGGAGATCGCCGACGATGCGGTGGTGATCGTCGGCGGTAAGGTGCGCATCCAGGATGATCGGATCAGCCTGATCGCCAACGACCTTGTGGTGCCGGACTTCTCCAACGCCCAACCCGACCGTCCGCTTGCGGTCAGCCTGCCCACCCGGCAGTGCACCTTGGACAAGGTGACCGCGCTCAAGCAGGTGCTCAGCCGACACCCCGGCACCTCGCAGGTACACCTGCGACTGATCAGCGGTGACCGGATCACTACGCTCGAGTTGGACCAGTCGTTGCGGGTGACACCGTCCTCGGCGCTGATGGGGGACCTCAAAGCTCTGTTGGGCCCCGGCTGCCTGGGCGGTTGAGCCGCGGCCAGGTGCACACCCGACGCCCACACCCGACTGAAGGACGATGGCTCTGATGCGAAACACGGCACTGCGGAGGGGCTCACTGCTCCTGGGCACTCTGGCGATCGTGGCGATGGGCGCCACCGCGGTCGGGTGTACGCCACGCACCGAAAAGCCTTCCGACAAACCGGGTAACGAGAACATCGTGCCCGCCGTCGTGACCCCGGCTGAGGTGATCCCGAACGAGAAGGACGTCCGCATCAATGTGACCCGCGATCCGGAGTCCTACGCTCCGGATCACAACAACCCCGCGGTGCCGTGCGGTTACGGTGCCGCCGGAACCTGGTGTTGGTGACCTGGGTGTTGGTGACCTGGGTGTTGGTGACCGGGGTGCGGGTGATCACAATCGGGTATCCGGCCCGGGCGAACCGGAACTGCTGCCGGTAGCCACTCGTTGCACTGACATGGTGATGCGACCACTGCTGCGCTATACCGCCCTCTATGCCGTGATCGAACTGGTCGCCGCGGCCCTGTTGATCTGGGCGGTGGGCCTCGGCTGGACACTGGTCCTGCTGGCTGCCACCTTCATGCTGGGCGTCCTGATCTCCGCGGCCCAGGTCAAGGGTCAGGTCTCGGCGGCCCGGGGCGGGCGGCGAACGCCGCAGGGCGCCGTGGCCGACGGTGTCCTGGTGGGTCTCGGCTCCTTCCTGGTGTTCCTGCCGGGCATCGTCACCACCATCGCGGGCGCACTGATCCTGGCCCCGCCGAGTCGGGCCCTGATGCGCCCGGCGGCGCAGAGTCTTCTCACCCGGGGTCTTCTCACCCGCGGCCTCCTCACCTGGGGAATGGGCCGAACGACGATGCCGGCGACGCGCCGGACGGACTACATCGACGGCGAAGTCATCGAGGATGCTGTAGCACTGACGCGGTGACGACCAACCCTGCG
>NZ_JAFMJZ010000221.1 GCF_017853185.1 Mycolicibacterium sp. | reverse complement strand
TGGTCATCGGATCACCTTGGTGCCGGTCTTCCTGCCCTCGAGCAGTTGGGCGGTCACACAGTGTTCAACCCGGCCGTCGATGACATGGGCGCTGGGCACCCCGGCCTGAACCGCCCGCAGGCAGGCTTCGATCTTGGGCACCATGCCCTCCTCGAGGGTGGGCAACAGTTCGGCCAGAGTGGCCGTGTCGACCTCGCTGGCGAGCGAGTCCCGGTCCGGCCAACTTGTGTACAGACCTTCGACGTCAGTCAGCATCAACAGGGTCTCCGCGCCGACCGCCTCCGCCACCGCTGCGGCGGCAGTGTCGGCGTTGATGTTGTGCACCACGCCCTCGGCGTCCGGGCCGATCGTGGAGATCACCGGGATGCGGCCCGCCGCGATCAGCTGATGCAGCACTTCGGCATTGACCGATTCGACGTCGCCGACCAGTCCGATGTCGACGTTGACCCCGTCGACTGCCACGTTGCGCCGCACCGCGGTGAACAACCGGGCGTCCTCGCCGGTGAGGCCCACCGCGTAGGGCCCGTGCGCGTTGATGAGGTTGACCAGTTCGCGACCGACCTGGCCGAACAGCACCATCCGCGCGACATCGAGCACCTCGGGGGTGGTCACTCGGAAGCCGCCCGTGAACTCTCCGGCGATGCCGAGCCTCTTCAACATGGCGCTGATCTGCGGGCCGCCGCCGTGCACCACCACCGGGTGGATGCCCGCCATGAGCAGGGCCACCATGTCCTCGGCGAAGGCGGCCTTGAGCGCATAGTCGGTCATGGCGTTGCCGCCGTACTTGACCACGACGATCTTGCCGCGCAACTGCTCTTTCGTCATGAGCTAGCCCCCGTCATGAGCTGTAGGCCGAGTTCTCTTCGACGTAGGCGTGCGACAGGTCGGTGGTGCGGATGGTCGCCTGCGCGTCACCGAGATTGAGATTGATGGTGACCTCGATGTCCGCACCCGAAAGGTCCACATCGCGGGCACCCGGCGCTCCGGCGCCGTCCACGCAGACCGGGAAACCGTTGAACGCCACCGAGATCCGGCTCGGATCGAGCGCGAACGGCGCCATCCCGACCGCGGCCAGCACCCGGCCCCAGTTCGGGTCGGAGCCGAACATCGCGGTCTTGACCAGGCTGTCCCGGGCGACCAGGCGGGCGGCGACGACGGCGTCGTCCTCATTCGGTGCGCCGGCGACCGTGATCAGAACCCGCTTGGTGACGCCCTCGGCATCGGCCTGCATCTGGGCGCAGAGGTCCTCACAGACCCGCAGCACGGCGTCGTCGAGATGCTCCTGGCTGGGCCGGATCTCGCTGGCGCCCGACGCCAGCAACAGCACGGTGTCGTTGGTCGAGGTGCTGCCGTCGACGTCCATCCGGTCGAAGGTGCGGGCGGCGGCCTTGCGCAGTGCCGAGTCCAGTGCCGAGGCATCGGCCACCGCGTCGGTGGTCAGCACCACCAGCATGGTGGCCAGCGACGGCGCCAGCATGCCGGCGCCCTTCGCCATCCCGCCGAGGGTCCAGTTCTCCCCCGACTCCAAAGAGTGATGCAGCGCAACCTGTTTGGGAACGGTGTCGGTGGTCATGATGGCCCGCGCGGCGTCGTCGCCACCCAGCAGACCGGCGTGGATCTCGTGCACGATCTCGGTGATCCCGGCCAGCACCTTATCCATCGGCAACCGGTCGCCGATCAGTCCGGTCGAGCAGACCGCCACCTCGATGGGTCCGGTCTCGGTGCCCCAGTTCGACAGCGTCTTTGCGACCGCCTCGGCGGAATGGTGGGTGTCCTGGAAACCGAGTGGGCCGGTGCAGGCATTGGCGCCGCCGGAGTTCAGCAGCACCGCACGAAGGCGCCCGGTCTTGATCGCCTGGCTGGTCCACAGCACCGGGGCGGCCTTGACCTGATTTCGGGTGAACACCCCGGCAGCCGAATAGTCGGGCCCCTCGTTGAACACCAGGGCCAGATCCGGATTACCGGATTTCTTGATGCCCGCGGCGATACCCGCGGCCCGGAAACCGGCCGGCGCGGTGACGCCCTGCTCGCGCAGCAGTCTCGTGGAGTAGTTCACGGCGCCACTCCCACCGTCGAAAGTCCCTGCGCCTCCGGCAATCCCAGCGCCAGATTCATCGACTGCACCGCAGCACCGGCCGTTCCTTTCACCAGGTTGTCGATGGCGCAGACCACCACCAGAACACCGGCCGCCTCGTCGACCGCGACGGCCAGCTGGGCGGCGTTGCAACCGATCACCGAACCGGTCTGCGGCAGCCGGCCCTCGGGCAGCAGATACACGAACGGCTCGTCACCGTAAGCCTTTTCGTAGGCGGCGCGGATCTGCCCGATCGAGGCCGTAGTGGGTGCCGTGCAGGTGGCCAGGATCCCCCGGGCGGTCGGGATCAGCACCGGGGTGAACGACACCGTGACCGGACGTTCGGTCACCGCCCGCAGGCCCTGCGCGATCTCCGGGGTGTGCCGGTGCACCCCGGCGATGTTGTAAGCCCGCGCCGATCCGATGACCTCGGAGGCCAGCAGGTCGACCTTGGCGGCCCGGCCCGCACCGGAGGTACCGCTGACCGCGACGACGGTCACTCTGGGTTCCACCAGTCCTGCGGCGACGGCGGGCACCAGCGCCAGCAGCGCGGAGGTGGGATAGCAGCCGGGCACCGCGATGCGGTTGGCTCCCCGCAGTCTTTCCCGGCCGCCGGGGAGTTCGGGCAGGCCGTAGGGCCAGGTTCCCGCGTGCGGCGAACCGTAGAAGTGTTCCCAGTCGCCCGCGTCGGTCAGCCGGAAGTCGGCTCCGCAGTCGATGACGACCACGTCCGGGCCGAGTTGTTCGGCGATCTCGGCGGAGTGACCATGCGGCAGCGCCAGGAACACCACGTCATGACCGGCGAGAACGCCGATCTCGGTGGGCTCGACGATACGATCGGCCAGCGGTAACAGATGTGGGTGATGCTCGCCGAGGGCGGTGCCCGCGCTGGCGGCGGCGGTCAGCGCGCCGATGGTCAGGCTGCCGTCCGCATAGCCGGGATGCCCGAGCAGCAGACGCAGAATCTCTCCGCCGGCATATCCACTTGCGCCGGCCACAGCCACCGATGTCACCGCAGCATTGTGCATGATTATGCAGAGAGTTGCAAATAGATACTGCAGTTCAGGACCATCGGGTTTTGTCGGTGGCTCGAACTAGTGTTCGACATATGGAGCAAGGCGCCTTCACATCCGCACTCGACGATCTCGATGCCGCCTGGGACAAGCTCGCCTCGCTACCTGTGCATGCCCTGACTGCTCCGCAAGCCCTGGCGGTACTGGGCCGGCTCGAAATCCAACGCCGCCGCCAGCCTGCCGTCGAGCATGCGCTGATCACTCATGCTCAGTCCCAGGCCTCCGCGATCGACATGGGCGCAAAGTCCTGGCGGGCCGTGTTGTCGAGCCGGCTGGGGATCAGCGGCCCGGACGCCGGCCGGCGGATCGCCGAGGCCGCTGCGCTGGGTCCGCGCCGCGCCGTCACCGGAGAGCCCCTGGAGCCCCAACTCGCGGCCACCGCAACGGCACAGGCACGCGGCGAGATCGGCGCGGAGCACGTGACGGTGATCCGCGACTTCATGTCCCAGCTGCCGGCCGAGGTCGACCCCGGCACCCGCACGGCCGCCGAATCCCAACTGGCACAGCTGGCCGGCGGACTGACCCCGGAGGGGCTGCGCAAGGTCGCTCGCAGACTCATGGGGTACATCGATCAGGACGGCACGCTCGATGACGAACGCGAACACGCCCGAAAGCGCGGCATCAGCCTGGGGAACCAGGAACTCGACGGCATGAGCCGCATTTCGGGCTGGGTCGATCCCGAACTGCGCGCGACCCTCGATGCGATCTTCGCCAAGCTCGCCGCTCCCGGATACTGCAACCCCGACGACGACCATCCA
This sequence comes from Mycolicibacterium sp., assembly GCF_017853185.1. Classification (GTDB taxonomy): domain Bacteria; phylum Actinomycetota; class Actinomycetes; order Mycobacteriales; family Mycobacteriaceae; genus Mycobacterium. The sequence continues at coordinate 173 of NZ_JAFMJZ010000221.1, read as the reverse complement.
TGCATCGCCGGCACCCCATCCCAGGCCCAGATCACCGCCGACAGCCGGACCGTCTCGCAACGCACCCACGACGCGTTGCAGACCGTGTGTCGCGACATGTTGGCGTCCGGGAAGCTGGGTCAGCACAACGGACTACCGGTCACGATCGTGGCGCCCGCGACACTCGCCGACAT
>NZ_JAFMJZ010000067.1 GCF_017853185.1 Mycolicibacterium sp. | reverse complement strand
CATCACCGCCACAACGGCTCCCGCCGGCGGTATGCCCACGCCCACACCCGACGACCTCTACATCCTCTACACCGGTGGCACCACCGGCATGCCCAAGGGCGTGCTGTGGCGCCAGAACGACATCTTCATGTCGGCGATGGGCGGACGACCTTTCCTGGCCGGCGGCGCGGAACTCACCTCCTACGCCGATCTGGCGGCGCAGGCCCGCGCGCAGGCGGGCTTCCGCTCCCTGCTGCTGATCCCGCCGCTGATGCACGGCGCCGCCCAGTGGGGGGTGTTCAACACCATCACCACCGGCGGCTGGATCGCCGTCCCCGACGACGTCGTGAAATTCGACGCCGACGCGATTCTGCGGTTGGCCGCCCGGGAACGGGTGATCGGCATCCCGGTGGTGGGCGACGCCATGGCCCGGCCCCTGGTGGACCAGATCGAGAAGGGCGACTACGACCTGTCCGGATTGCTGGCGATGACCAACGGCGGGGCGCCGCTGTCCCCGACGGTGCGCGACCGGCTGCTCAATGCGCTGCCCAGTCTGATGATCATGGACGCCGTCGGCGCCTCGGAGTCCGGCGCGCAGATGACCACCGTCGCCACCAAGGGCGCCGCGGTGGACGCCGCGACGTTCAGTCCGCTGGCCGACACCACCGTGGTCTCGGCCGACTTCAGCCGGGTACTGGAACCCGGCGAGGGTGACGGCTGGCTGGCGCGGCGGGAGTTCGTCCCGCTGGGCTACCTCGGCGACGCCGAGAAGACCGCCCGCACCTTCCCGACCATCAACGGCGTGCGCTGGTCGATCCCGGGCGACAAGGCCCGCCTGCTGCCCGACGGTCGCATCGAACTGCTCGGCCGCGACTCGGTGACGATCAACTCCGGCGGGGAGAAGATCTTCGCCGAGGAGGTCGAGCGCGCGGTGGCCAGCCATCCGTCGGTCTACGACGTGGTGGTGACGGGGCGTCCGTCCGAGCGGTGGGGCAACGAGGTGGTCGCCATCGTCCAGTTCTCCGAGAACCGCAGCGCCACCGATGAGGAACTCGCCGAGGCCTGCCGCGAGCACATCGCCGACTACAAGATTCCCAAGGCGTTCATCCGCAGCGAGAAGATCGTGCGCTCCCCGGCCGGCAAGGCGGACTACCGCTGGGCCAAGGCGATCGCCACGGCTGGCTGATCCTCTCCCGGAATCTCGGGAACCCTCTCGACGTGGCCTGATTATGTATGGTTACATACTTAGATGACCGGACCCCGTGAACGGATGGTCGTCTCCGCCGCACTGCTGATGCGGGAACGGGGTGCGCGGTCGACCGCGATCGCCGACGTGCTCGAACACAGTGGCGCCCCGCGCGGGTCGGCGTATCACCACTTCCCCGGCGGCCGCGGCCAACTGCTCTGCGAGGCGGTCGACTATGCCGCCGGCTATGTCGCCGACGCCATCGGCGGCGCTCCCAGCGCGGCCGCGATGCTCGACGCTGCGGTGCGCTTCTATCGGAAGGGCCTGCTGGACACCGACTTCCGGGCCGGTTGCCCGGTGATGGCGGTGGCCGTGGAGGCGGGCGACCCGGATCCCCGGACCGCCGCCGCGGTGCAGCATGCCGCCGCGGCGTTCGGCCGGTGGAACGACCTGATCGCCCAACGCCTGATCGCCGACGGGGTGAGCCGGGGCAAGTCCGCCGACCTCGCGACCCTGGTGATCGCCGCTCTGGAGGGCGCCCTCGTGCTGGCCCGCACCCAACGCGACGTCGCCCCGTTGGACGCCACCCACCGGCGGCTGCGCAGCCTGCTGAAGTCCGAAGTCGAAGGGAACTGACCATGTCCGCCGAATGGCAACCGACCGCGTGCATCCTGTGCGAGTGCAACTGCGGCATCGTCGTCCAGACCGAAGGCACCACGCTCGCCAAGATCCGCGGCGACAAGGACCACCCGGCGAGCCAGGGCTACACCTGTAACAAGGCCCTGCGGCTGGACTACTACCAGAGCAACCCCAACCGCCTCACCTCTCCATTGCGCCGCCGCCCGGACGGCAGCTACGAGGAGATCGACTGGGACACCGCCATTTCCGAGGTGGCCGAGGGGTTCCGCAGGATCGCCGACGACCACGGCGGGGACAAGATCTTCTACTACGGCGGCGGCGGGCAGGGGAACCACCTCGGCGGCGCCTACAGTGGCGCCTTCCTCAAGACCATCGGGTCGCGCTACCGGTCGAATGCGCTGGCGCAGGAGAAGACCGGCGAGTTCTGGGTGGACGCCCACCTCTACGGCGGGCACACCCGCGGGGAGTTCGAGCACGCCGAGGTGTCGGTGTTCATCGGCAAGAACCCGTGGATGTCGCAGAGTTTCCCGCGGGCCCGCACCGTCCTCAACGACATCGCCAAGGACCCGGACCGGTCGATGATCGTCATCGACCCGGTGCTCACCGACACCGCGGCGATGGCCGACTTCCACCTGCGGGTCAAACCCGGTACCGACGCCTGGTGTCTGGCGGCGATGGCTGCGGTGCTGGTGCAGGAGAACCTCTGCGACGAAACATTTCTCGCTGAGCACACCCACGGCGAGGAGGATGTGCGCGCGGCCCTGCGGGAGGTGCCGGTCGGCGACTACGCGCAGCGTTGCGGGGTCGAGGAGGACCTGCTGCGCAGTGCCGTTCGGCGCATCGCGGCCGCCGATTCGGTCTCGGTGTTCGAGGACCTCGGCATCCAGCAGGCACCCAACAGCACGCTGTGCTCCTACCTCAACAAGATGCTGTGGATCCTCACCGGCAGCTTCGCCAAGAAGGGCAGCCAGCATCTGCATTCGATGTTCGGCCCGCTCATCTCGGCGAGCAGTTCCGGGGTGGGCCGCACGCCGGTCACCGGGGCTCCGATCGTCGCCGGCCTTGTGCCGTCCAACGCCATCCCCCAGGAGATCCTCACCGATCACCCGGACCGGTTCCGGGCGATGATCGTGGAGAGTTCCAACCCGGCCCATTCGATCGCCGACTCGGCGGCCTGCCGGGAAGCGTTCGAGGCGCTGGAACTCCTCGTCGTCATCGACGTGACGATGACCGAGACGGCGCGGCTGGCGCACTACGTGCTGCCGGCGGCCAACCAGTTCGAGAAGTGCGAAGCCACCTTCTTCAATCTGGAGTTCCCGCACAACACCTTTCACCTGCGGCACCGGCTGTTCGAGCCGCTGGAGGGCACCCTGCCGGAACCGGAGATCTGGGCCCGGCTGGTCCGCGAACTCGGCGTGGTCACCGAGGAGGAGTTGCAACCGCTGCGCGAGGCCGCCGAGAAGGGACTGGATGCCTACCTGCAGGCGTTCTTCGTCGCGGTGGGGACCAACCCGGGGCTGAACAAGACGCTGCCCTTCGTGCTCTACGAGACACTGGGCCCGACCCTGCCGGAAGGCCTGGCCGGTGCGGCCGCGCTGTGGGGACTGGCCCAGAAGGCGCTGATGACCTACCCCAAGGCGGTGCAGCGGGCCGGGCACGCCGACGGCAACGCACTGTTCACCGCGATCCTCAACGGCCGGTCCGGGGTGACCTTCACCGAGCACGAGTACGCCGATGACTGGGCATTGATCGGCCACCCGGACCGCAAGTTCGCACTGGCCATCCCGGATCTGCTCGACGATCTGCGCGCCCTCAAGGACGCCCGGCCCGGGCTGACCACCGACGAGTTCCCGATCGTGCTGTCGGCCGGGGAGCGCCGCGCCTTCACCGCGAACGACATTCTGCGCAACCCGGATTGGCGCAAGCGCGACACCGACGGCGCACTGCGAGTGAGTGCGGCCGACGCCGAAGCGCTCGGTCTGGTCGACGGCGGCCGGGCACGCATCACCACCGCGGCGGGCAGCGCCGAGGCCACCGTCGAGGTCAGCGAGGCGATGCTGGCCGGGCACGCCGCGCTGCCCAACGGCTACGGGGTGGACTTCATCGACGCCGACGGCGGGCGCCGGGTTCCCGGGGTGGCGCCCAACGAACTGACCTCCACCGAGTGGCGCGACGCCTACGCCGGCACCCCCTGGCACAAGCACGTGCCCGCCCGGATCGAAGCGGTGCCCGCCTGACACAATCGGCCCGTGGAGCCACCCTGGGGCCAGGACGTCGTCGCCGGGCGGTACGGCGGCCATGACGGCCTGGTCTACCGCACCCGTCCCCGGACCTTCGCCGACCTGTTGTACGGCGTGCAACGCTGGGCGCCCCGGGAGTTCCTGGTCCACGGCGACCGGCGGATCACCTTCGGCGAGTTCTTCGCCGCCGTCGACCGGGCACGGGAACGGTTGGCGCCGTTGGGAATATCGACCAGCGACCGGGTGGTACTGCTCGGCTACAACAGCCCCGACTGGGTGCTGGCGCTGTGGGCCATCTGGTCGCTCGGTGGGGTGCCGGTGCTCGGCAACCGATGGTGGAGCGCAGCCGAGGCGGCCTACTGCCTCGAGTTGACCACCCCGCGGGCGGTGATCACCGACGCGCCGGAGCTCATCGACGGCCCGGTGGTCGACATCGCCGAGCTGCGGGCCTGTTTCGGCGGCGATTCAGCGCAGCCGCCGGCGATCCCCGGCCCGGGCGACGAGGAGGACCCGGCGGTCATTCTGTTCACCTCCGGCAGCACCGGCATGCCCAAGGCGGTCGAACTGCCGTTCCGCTCGGTGGTGGCCAACCAGCAGAACGTGCTGGCACGCTCGCGCCAACTGCCGCAGAACATTCCGGCGGACTCCCCGCAACCGGTGAACCTGATCTCCACCCCGCTGTTCCACATCGGCGCGTTCGCCACCCTGATCACCCAGACCATCACCGGCGGGCGGATCGTCTTCAACCTCGGCCGGTTCGACCCGGTGCAGGTGCTCAGTCTCATCGACTCCGAACGGGTGGAGCGCTGGGGTGCGGTGCCCACCATGGCGATCCGGCTACTTGAGCATCCCGAGTTCGAGTCCCACGACCTGTCCACCCTGCGGTCCTTCCCGCTCGGCGGCGCCCCGGTACCGCCGGTGCTCCTGGAACGGCTGATCAACCGCCTTCCGCAACTGCAGGGACGCGGCCTGGTCAACATGTGGGGGATGACGGAGGGCGGCGGATTCTTCACCGTGGCCGCCGGGCCCGATCTGCAACGCTTCCCCCGCACCGTCGGCCGGGCGTTACCCACCGTCGAGATCCGGATCGCCGACCCCGACGCCGCCGGAACCGGCGAGATCATCGCCCGGGCCCCGACGGTGATGCTCGGCTACCTCGGAATGCACGACGAGACAGTCGATTCCGAGGGCTGGCTGCGCACCGGCGATCTCGGCCACCTCAACGACGAGGGGTATCTGTTCATCGACGGCCGCAGCAAGGACATGGTGATCCGGGGCGGGGAGAACATCGCCTGCCCGCATGTCGAGGCGGCACTGCTGCGCCACCCGGACGTGGTGGAGGCCGCCGCCCTCGGCCTGCCGCATCCCGAACTCGGCGAGGAACTCGCCGCCGTCGTCGTGCACCGCCCCGGCGGCACGGTGCCCACCGTGGACGAACTCACCGCACACATGGCTGCTGAGGTGGCCTACTTCGAGATCCCGACCCGGTGGTGGATCCGCGAACAGCCGCTACCCACCGTCGGCACCGAGAAGCTCGACAAGCGAACTCTGGCAGCCGAATTCGACTAGCGGCGAGCCCAAAATCCGCTAGCGGCGAGCCCAGTCCGGTGCCCGCTCGGGCCGGATGCCGACACCGAGGACCCGGGCCGGGATCGCCGAGAGCCACGGCATCTTCTGCAGCAGTGCGGCGAAGGCCGCCGGCGGCCTGCCGTCCGCGCCGGCGAACACCGGAACCACCAACCTTTGTTGCATGACGCGCTGGAGGGCCTGGGTGATGGCGGCCGCCGGCAGACGGCGTCGCCGGACGGCGGCCAGGTTCGCCTCGGTCACATCGCGGCGGCGCAACGGGTCGGCCAGCAGAGTAGCGGCGCCGACCGCATCCTGGACCGCGATGTTGATCCCCACTCCGCCCATCGGTGACATCGCGTGTGCGGCGTCGCCGATGCACAGCAGTCCGTCGGTGTGCCAATGCTTGAGCCGATTGAGTTTGACGTCAAGGAGTTTCACGTCATCCCACGACGTCAGGTTCGAGGTCTCAGCCTCCGGCGTCAGGGCGGCGACCTCATCACGGAACGCCTCGAGTCCGCGCGCCCGCAGGGATGCGTCGCTGCCCTTGGGTATCAGGTAGGCGATCTGGAAGTAGCCCTCGCGCGGGATCATGATCAGCACCCGCCCCGGCGCGGTACGCGGGATCAGCGAGTATTCGGCGTCGGCGTCGCGGGGCAGCCGGAACCACCAGACGTCGAAAGGCACCGGCCACTCCTGGATCGGCAGGCCGGACTCGCGGCGCACCGTCGAGGTGCGGCCGTCGCAGGCCACCGTCAGGTCCGCGGTCAACTCGCCCTCTCCGTCGGGGCTGAGGTACCGCACCCCGCTCACCCGGTCGCCGCTGTGCAGCAGGCCGGTGACCTCATGCTGCAGGCGCAGGGTGAAGGTCGGCTCCGCCGCGGCCGCCTCGGCGAGCAGGTTCAGCAGGTCCCACTGGGGCACCATCGCGATGTAGGGATGCGGCTGATTCCGTAGCCGGCGGAAGTCGACCAGTGTCACCTCCCGGCCGTCGACGTCGAAGCCCAGGTGGTCGATCCTGCTCTGCGGCAGCCGGGAGAACTCGTCCCACAACCCGAGGTCATCGAGCAGTCGCATGGTGCTGGGATGCACTGTGTCACCGCGGAAGTCGCGCAGGAAGTCGGCGTGCTTCTCCAGCAGCGTGACCTCGACGCCGGCTCGGGCAAGCAGCAGGCCCAGCACCATTCCGGCGGGGCCGCCTCCGACGATGGCGCAGGTGGTGCTCTCAGCCATCAGTCGAGCCTAGACCTCGATGCGCGCACCGATGATGACCGTGCGGTCCAGTGGCAGACCGAAGTACGCGGCCGAGTCGGTGGCGATCCGGGAGGTCGCGATGAACAGACGCTTGCGCCAGCGCGCCATGGTCGGCGCCGGTCCGGGTACCAGTTCGACACGGGACAGGAAGTAGGACACCGTCGCGGGATCGACCGGTGGGGCGAGCCGGGTGAGCGCAACCGGCACATCAGGGTCCTCCATGTAGCCGAAGCGCGCGACCACGAACAGGATCCGGCCGTCCGGATAGCCGAGGTCGTCGACGGTGATCCGATCGGCCTCGTCCACCCTCGGCACCGGCGGCGTCTCGATCGACAACACGATGACCCGATCATGGAGCACCTGATTGTGTTCGACGTTGGCGCGCAACGCCATCGGTGCAGTCTCGGCCGCACGGTTGAGGAAGACCGCGGTTCCTGGAACGCGTGCCAGCGCCGGCCTGCGATGCACGAGACCGGCGAGGAATTCGCTCAGCGGACCCTCAACCCGATTGCGTTCCGCCATCGCGATCTCGCTCCCGCGCCGCCAGGTCATCAGCACGATGAACGCGAGGACCCCGATCAGCAACGGAAACCAGGCACCGTAGGGCACCTTGACGACGTTGGCCGCCAGGAATGCGACGTCGATCGTCAGCAGTGCTCCGCCGCCGGCGACCACCAGCCACATCGGCGCCCGCCAGTGCGTCCGCGCGATGTAGAGGAACAGCAACGTGGTGATCGCGATGGTGCCCGCCACCGCCATCCCGTAGGTGTAGGCCAGTGCCGCGGAACTGCGGAACGAGACCACCAGCACGAGCACCGCGACGACCAGCACACCGTTGATCCACGGCACGTAGATCTGGCCGATCTCCGACTCGGAGGTGTGCCGGACCCGCAGGCGCGGTAGGTACCCCAGTTGCACCGCCTGCGAAACCATCGAGAAGGCCCCGGTGATCACCGCCTGCGAGGCGATCACCGTGGCCGCCGTGGCGAGGATGATTATCGGCCACTGCGCCCACTGCGGGACCAGCAGGAAAAACGGCGCTTCCACCATGGCGCGGTCGTCGAGCAACTCGGCACCCTGTCCGAAGTAGTTCAGCGTCAACGCCGGAAGCACCCCGCCGAACCAGGCCAAGCTGATCGCCGGCCTGCCGAAGTGGCCCATGTCGGCATACAGCGCCTCGGCCCCGGTGACGGCCAATATGACGGCGGCGAGTGAGAAGAAGGCGCTCGACGGGTGAGCCACGACGAAGTGGAAGGCGTAGGTGGGCGAGAGCGCGCGCAGCATCTGCGGGTGCATGGTGATGCCCCGCACGCCGAGTACGGCGATTGCGGCGAACCACACCACCATCACCGGCCCGAAGAACCGGCCCACCATCTCGGTTCCCTTGCGCTGCATGGCGAACAGGCCGGCGATCACAGCCATCGTGATTGGGATGACGAAGTCCGCGAAGTCGGGGCCGAGGACCTTCATCCCCTCCACCGCGGAGAGCACCGAGATGGCCGGGGTGATCATGCTGTCGCCGAAGAACAGGGCGGCGCCGAGGACGCCGAGGGCGGTCAGCGCGGCCACGGTGCGCGGATTGCCCTCCTCGCCGTATCGACGCAGCAGTGCGACGAGTGCCATCACCCCGCCTTCGCCGTCGTTGTCGACCCGCATCACCAGCGTCACGTAGGTGAGCGTGACGATGGCCATCACCGACCAGAAGACCAGCGACACCACGCCGTAGACGTTCATCCGGTCGATCTCGACAGGGTGCGGCCCGCTCGGATGGAACAACGTCTGGACGCTGTAGAGCGGGCTGGTGCCGATATCGCCGAACACCACGCCGAGTGCGGCCAGCACCACCGCAGGCCGGATCGACCGCGTAGGCGTGTGAGTCCCCACCGCCGCGTCAGTCAGCACAGCCGGTGATGCTATCCCGGCTTCCCGGACCATCCGGCGGTTTCGATCCGCGGAATCAGGGTGAGCCGGTGGGGCCGAGCACTTAGATTCGAGGCACGAAGGAGGTCGACGATGCGAGCACTGCGGGTGGCCCTGGCCGGGGCGATGACGGTCGCGGCCGCGATGGGCTTGGCGCCGGTGGCGAACGCCGCCCTGCAGATCGGCCACTACAACGCCTACGTCGACGGCCGCTACGACTTCCACACCTGGATCTGGTCGTTCAGTTCCTGCAATCCGCCCGGCGGACTGGAGCAGTGCGCCAATGTGTCGGCGAATCCGATGCCGATCGCCAAGGCGTTCCAGTGGTACGCCCAGGCGCACCAGTCCGGCGGCACCTACACCCTGATCGTCGACGTGCCCGACGGACTGCGGTGCGGCAACGTCTACTACGGCCCGATCATCCCCACCCACGACGTCTACACGTTCAACGCGGTCACCCTGACCGGTCAATTGCAGTCGTTCTTCGACACCGGTTGCGACAACGCGCCGGGCGGCATGCTGAGCTACCCGCTGCGCCTGGTTCGGCTGTAGCTCAGCCGACCAGACTGGTTGTGCGCCAGGCGATCAGCACGAGGAACAGCACCAGGAGACCGATCGTCGCGCCGGCCTGTACCAGGGTGCGACGGTCCTGCGGCGCATAGAGGTAGGCCGCGGTGAGCACACCGCCGGTGATCAGCCCGCCGATGTGGCCCTGCCAGCTGACCCCAGGGAACATGAAGGTGATCACCAGGTTGATCGCGATGAGCCCGACCAGCCAGCGGACGTCGAGGTTGAGCCGCTTGGAGGCGACGAACGTCGCCGCGAAGAGCCCGAAGATCGCGCCCGAGGCGCCGGCGGTGGGGGCGTTGACCTCGGAGAGCAGATACACCAGAACGGAACCGCCGAGCAGGCTCAAGCCGTACAGCGCGGCGAACCGCCATCTCCCGAGGTGCCGTTCCAACTCCGGCCCCAGCACGTACAGGGCGTACATGTTGAACAGGATGTGCGCGAGGCCGTAGTGCACGAAGGCCGAGGTGATCAGGCGGTAGTACTCGCCGTCGGCCACCAGAACGGGAACCAGGGCCAACTGGAATTTCAGGATGGGATTCACGGCCTGGAGCAGAAAGACCGCGACGTTGATCGCGATCAGGGTGTAGCTGAGCACCGGGACCGGGCCCGACCTCCGCCAGGTGCGGGCCGGGGTGATCACGGTCTGGGCGGACTGGTGCACGCAGTCCACGCACTGCTGACCGACCGAGGCGCTGACCATGCACTCCGGGCAGACCGGACGGCCGCACCGGTTGCAACTGACGAACGTCACGCGGTCGGGGTGGCGGTAGCACGACGGCGCACGCTGGGGCATCGGCGGCGGATAGGGATTACTCATCTCCGGCACGACGATACTGCCCAGACGATGCTCCCAGGCCTCCAGTTGGGCACGGATGGCCACCGGTCGGGCCGCCGACACGGTGCTGCGGATCCCATCGTCACTTCTGTCACCGTCTGCCACAAATTATCTGGAGCCAGGTCGATAAACCATCGCCGAAAAGGGAATATAGGAGTTTGCTGAGGCCCATGGCGTGACGACGGAATCCGTAGTAGATTCGGCATCAGGTTGAGATCACAGCCTTCCTGAACCACAAGCGCACCCTCGCGGGTCGGGCTCCCCAGCCGAATCTCGGATGCCCCCCACAGGTACCCCAACCCGATCCGCGGATCGACCGATGGAGGCATCATGGTCATCGCAAACCACATCCGCTCGGTTGAAGTCCCGCCGCTGCCGGGCACTCGAGTCGGGACGACACCGGTTCGAGCCCGCGAGTTGAGCGCCGGCACCGTTCTGGTCACCGCATCCGGCGAGATCGACGCCTCCAGCGCCACCGACCTCTGCGACAAGATCGAGTGGTACGCGGCCGGCTATCGACAGCTGATCCTGGATCTCTCCGACGTCGATTTTTTCGGCACCGCCGGCTATTCGCTGCTGCACCGACTACACGCGCGCTGCGTTCGCGCGGCCGTGGACTGGGTTCTGGTGCCGGGGGCCGAGGTGCAGCGACTGCTGCGGGTCTGCGACCCGGACGGGATACTGCCCACGGCGGCCAACATCGTCTCGGCCGTCGCCTCGCTGACCCGCACGTCGCATCGGATCGCCCAGCTGCGCAGGGTAGTTCGGTAACCCTCCTAGACTGCATCACATGACCGACAGCGGCCGACGGTTCAACGATGCCGTGACCCGGTTCTGGACGTGGGCCGCCCCGCATTACGACCTTCCGTTCCTTCAGGAGAGCGTCTACCGTCCGCCGCAGGACGCGGTGATCGGCCAGCTTCGCGCCCACGGCGCCCGGCGGGTCGCCGACATCGCCTGCGGCACAGGAATTCTCGCGACGCGGATCCAGGCAGAGCTGCATCCCGACGAGGTCCACGGCGTCGACATGTCCGACGGCATGCTGGAGCAGGCCAGGACACGTTCCAGCGCAGTGCACTGGCACAAGGCCCCCGCCGAACGGCTGCCGTTCGCGGACGGCTCGCTGGATGCGGTGGTGAGCACCTCGGCATTTCACTTCTTCGATCAGCCCGCCGCGATGCGCGAGTTCCATCGGGTGCTGACGACCGGCGGTCTGGTGGCGGTGGCAACGATCAGCCCACCGCTGCCGAAGCTACTGCGCACGCTGACCGGGCCGGCGAGTCCGGCGCACAACCCCTCCCCCGACGAGATGCGGACGCTGTTCACCGCGGCCGGCTTCCGGGTGACCGAGCAGCGCCGCCCTGACCGGCCGCTGTGGACCCGCGCGGTGTGGGACCTGCTCACCGTCGGTGTCAAAGACTGACCGTTATCCTCGGACGATGGCCATCGAACTGCTCGCCCCCGCCGTCGAAATCGGCATCGTGACCACCAATCTGGACGCCATGGTGGCGTTCTACGAAGGTTGCCTCGGACTGCCGGCCCAGGGTGAACTCGACTTCCCCGGCGGCACCATGAAGCGGTACACCCTGGGCGCCAACGTGCTCAAACTGGTGACCCTCGACAATCCTCCGGCCGCCCCGGCGGCACCGGGCGGCGGTCCGGCCCAGGCCGGCATCCGCTACGTCACCGTGGTGGTGAAGAACGTCAAGGCCGCCGAGAAGCACATCGCCGCCGCCGGGTACGACATCGTCCAGCCCGCCGCCGAATTCGCCCCGGTCCCCGGCATGGGCTGGATGTTCGTCGCCGACCCGGATGGCAACTGGATCGAACTGGTCGGCCCGCTGGCCTGAGACCCCGTCAGCCTGGGACCCCGCTAGCCTGAGACGGTGGCCGACCTTCATCCCGGTATCGCGATCCTGGCTCCACTGCTCGGCACCTGGGCGGGACGCGGGTCCGGGGACTACCCCACCATCGACGACTTCGGCTATCTGGAGGAAGTGACCTTCGGGCACGTCGGCAAACCGTTCCTGAGCTACAGCCAGCGGACCCGGTCCGAGGACGGCGCCCCCATGCACGCCGAGGCCGGCTATCTGCGGGTGCCGGTCGCCGGTCGCGCCGAACTGGTGCTGGCCCAGCCCAGCGGTGTCGCCGAGATCGACGAGGGCACCGTCAGCACCGACGGCGACATCCTGGTGATCGAACTGGCGTCCACGACGATCGGTTTGACCAGCACCGCCAAAGAGGTTGCCGCAGTGGCCCGTTCGATCCGCGTTGAGGGTGACGAGCTGACCTACACCCTGCTGATGGGTGCGATGGGCCTGCCGCTCCAGCATCACCTGACCGCCACTCTGCACCGGCAGCCGTGACCGACGGCAGAATCCGGGTTCCGGTCGACCTCGATGCCGTCACGGCGGTCGGCCCCGAGAACCCGGACGTCCTGAACGTCGCAGCGGTGGAACGGATCTGGGCCGCCACCCGGCATTGGTACGCCGCGGGGATGCAACCGGCCATCCAGCTGTGCCTGCGCTACGACGGCGAGGTGGTGCTCAACCGTGCCATCGGTCACGCCTGGGGCAACGGTCCCGCTGATCCGCTCGAGACCAAGCAGATTCCGGTCAGCATCGCGACTCCGTTCTGCGTGTATTCGGCCGCCAAGGCCATCACCACCACGGTGGTGCACATGCTCGTCGAACGCGGGGCCTTCTCACTCGATGACCGGGTGTGCGACTACCTGCCGGGCTACACCAGCCACGGCAAGGACCGCACCACGATCCGGCACGTCATGACGCACAGTGCCGGCGTGCCGTTCGCCGGACTGCCGTTCACGGCCGGAACCCGGCCCAACCTCAAGCGGATGAACGACAGCGACTACGCCCGGGAGAAACTGTCCGAACTCAGGCCCATCCACCGGCCCGGCCTGGTGCACATCTATCACGGGCTGACCTGGGGACCGCTGGTCCGGGAGATCGTCTCCGCCGCCACTGGACGCAACATCCGGGAGATCCTGGCCACCGAGATCCTCGATCCGCTGGGCTTCCGGTGGACCAACTACGGTGTGGCCGAGTCCGACGTGTCGTTGGTGGCGCCCAGCCATGTGACCGGCAAGCCGCTGCCGGCTCCGATGGCCGCCGCACTGCGTGCCGCGTTGGGCGGTTCGATGCAGCAGATCATCCCGTTCTCCAACACGTCGCTGTTCCTCACCAGCGTGGTGCCCTCGTCGAGCACGGTGTCCACCGCCGAGGAGTTGTCCCGTTTCGCCGAACTGCTGCGCCGCGGAGGCGAACTCGACGGCGTCCGGGTGCTGAGCCCCGAGACCCTGGCCGCAGCGGTCCATCCGTGCCGGCGGCTGCGGCCCGACGTCGCAACCGGACTGGCGCCGATGCGGTGGGGCACCGGATACATGCTGGGCTCCAAGCGATTCGGCCCGTTCGGCCGCAATGCGCCGGCGGCGTTCGGGCATACCGGACTGACAAATGTGGCGATCTGGGCCGATCCGGAGCGGCGGTTGTCCGTCGGTCTGATTTCCAGCGGCAAACCCGGCGGCCATCCCGAAGCCCGGCGCTACACCGACCTCCTGGACCGCATCAACGCCGAGATCCCCCGCGGGTGAATTGCCGTCGTCCACGGCCGTCGTTAGCGTGTGGGCATGACTGAGTCGATGCTGCAGCAACAACTCGACGAGTTGCGTGAACTGGCCCGCCGGGCCCGGAATCTGTTCGGGCACAACCCCGTTGAACCGCCTGCACTAGAGGTCCGGACACAGCCGGTGGCCGGCTAGCCGCTCCTGTGCCCGCTCGACATCGGCCGGGCCGGCGAGTTCGGCCGACGGGGTGAGCCCGGCCGCGGTGATCTCCTCTCGGATCTGCATGACCGCCTTCAGGTGGGACACCTCGGCGGCCAGGAGCACAGCCCGGGCGAGGGTTTCGGCGTCGGTGCGCAAGGCCGCCTCGCCGAGCAGGACGCTGTGCAGGTACCCACCCGGAGCCGAGCGGAACATCACCTGACCGCTGGGGTGGACGGCGTCGAACGCCGGATCGTGTCCGGTCATCGGAGATCCTCGGTGACGGTGCGCAACCGGGTGGCGGCGTCGGTGTCGTGCTGCTCCCAGGCCAGGGCGGCATGGTCGAGTCGGTCGGCGAGGTCCTCGTGTGCGGCGGCCTGTTGTTCGTAGCAGACCCGACGCTGTTCGAGCAGTTCGGATCCGGCGTCGCGGAACTCGGCGAAGACCGGTCCGAGCGACTCCAGGCTGGCCGTGATGGCGGCGTTGCCGGCCGGGGCGGCGCGCAGTTGTTCGGCGGCCAGCCGGTGCCGGCGTGCGGCCTGGCGCAGTTCCTCCGGCGCCACATCGAGGTGCTCCGTCATGCCTGACTCCTCTCAATCATGGCTTCTCAATCATCGGATCCGGCGGATGTTGCCATCCGATGAAGCCCGGTCCACCGATCGCGGTGATGGGCTGAATCTGGTTGTCCAGGAGTGCCTTACCGTTGCCCAACGCCAGGGCGTGCCGGTCGGTGAAGATGCCGATATCCCCGGCGATCAGTTGATCGGGCTCTACCGGATCGGCCACCGGGGACCCCGCGGCCGGGACGGTGATGCCCTGCCGGGCGAAGGCTTCCGGGATCGGCGTGCCGGCCACCGCGGCGGTGATCACGTTCGTCAGGTCCGGAGCGGCGGCGGTGAGGTCGGGCACCGGGGCGTCCGGTTCGGCGGCATCAGAGACCTCATCACGGCCGACGCGGTCGCCGGGCGGCGTCGCATCGGTGCCCGACGGCAGGTCGGGAACCGACGGTGGCGGCATCGCCGGGAATCCGCCCGAGGCCGGAGCGGCCGAACCCCAGGCCGGCATGGCCGGTGACTGCGCCGCGGCGGCCGGAACGGCGGCGTCTGCCGGGAGTGGCTCCGGCGGCAACGGGTTCGGGTCGGCGGTGCCCAGATCTGCGATCGGGGACTCCGGCGCCTTCTCCCCGCCCTCCTCGACCGAGGATGCGTAGAGCGCGGACAGCGCCGCGGCGAGTGCAGCCTGGGAGGTGGCGTCGAGGCCGGCGTCATCGACCACGGTGCGGATGTCGCGCAACTTTCCGATCAGGTAGCGCTGGAAGGACCTCGCCCCGGCGGGAGTTCCCAGATCGGGACGGCCCGCGACAGCGGTCTCGACATCGTGTTGCAGACGTTCCAGCGCGCCGGTACCGCGATCCCGGTCGGTGTGGGCGTTGAGCACCGCGGTCACCACCTGGAGGTCGATCTGGGCGGCGACCGTCTGCTGTCGAGCCAGTGACGCCTCCGCGTCACGGATCGCCTCCGCTGCCAAACCCTCCATGGGAGGTGACTGTATTCAGCACATCGAGGGCCGACAATTCACCTTCGTCAGGCGCAGTAGTTTTCGCTGAGGCGTTGCAGTTCAACGGTTTTGGCTCTTGCCGCGGAGCTGGCCGAGCGAACGGCGTCGATGAGGTCGCGGTTGCGCTCGATCAGCAGACGGGCGCACTCGCCGGCCTCAGGGCCCGCACCGGTCGCGTCGATCTCGGCCTGAATCCCCTCGATCCGTCGGATCGACTCGGTCGCAATCCGGTATGCACCGACGACGACGTCGGTCAGCCTCCGATCGGCATCGGCCAGCGCATCGTCGCGCGCTGCCAGGGCGTCTTCGGCCGCGGCGAAGCCCCGCTGCAGCTCCCCCGATCCCGATGACCCCGATCCTGATGCCATGACGGCGACGCTACGCACACACCCGGGGGGCGACAATTCACCCCGGACGGCGGATCGCGATCGCGGACCCCAGCTGAGCGATCCGCACCGGGGCTCCGGAGTAGGGCGCCTCGACGACGAGGTTGTTCCCGATGGCCATCTGGACGTGGCCGGTGTGTGGGAACACCAGGTCTCCGGGCCGGACGTCGGCGCGGGCGACGGGCAGCCCGACGTTGATCTGGTCATAGGTGGTGCGCGGCAACGGCACGCCGGCCTTCGCATAGGACCACTGCACCAGGCCCGAACAGTCGAAGCGGTCCGGACCGGTGGCGCCCCACACGTAGGGGCAGCCCAGCCTGCTGAGTGCGGTCCGCACCGCGCTGTCGGCCCGGGCATCACCCGTTGCGCCGCGGCTGTGTGTCATCCGGTAGCGCAATGCCGCCAGTGCCGAGCGGCGGCGGCGCGCACGGCGGCGCGCCGCGAGCACATGGCCGCGTTGCGCGTGGAGACGATTCATCCTGCGGCGCAGGAGTTCCCGAGCGGCGATCGGGTTGTCGGGTACGGGACGGTCGGCTCGAGCGGCGGCCAGCACGGCGGCGGTGTCCAGACGCGCGCGCTCATGCCCACGGACGGCATCGGCGAGAATCCGGGCGAACTCCGCGTCGACACCGCGGGCGGCGTTGTGCGCATCGGTTCGCATGGCGGCGGCGTTGCGATAGGCGGCGGCCAGCTCACCGGCCGAACCCGGAACCGCGGGCCCCTGACCATCTGATCGCAATCCCGGAGAGGGAACGTCGGCGGCGAACAAGCCATGTGCCCGGGTGAGCACCTCGAGGTCGTCGGCCATCATTGCTTCGGCTGTCACTGCTGCGACTCGACGAAGGCCCGCACCCGGGGCAGCACACCGGGAGCGACGACGCCGCGGTTGCGGATGTCCCACACCTCGTCAGGGCCGACGCCCAACAGTGCGGCGATCACCGCGTCCGGCAGTCCCGACCGGGCGCAGGCGGAGTCGAACCGAGCTCCGATGCCGGCCGGCATCCGGGCCAGCAGTCCGGTCCGAATGGACTCCAGTTGCTTGAGATGCGTCATCAGCGAGGCGGTCGACGGGGCACCGGCATTGACCGCGACCCGCCAGGAGTTTGCCGCCAGCACTTCGGCCTTCACACACTGTGCGATCACCGAATGAATATAGGACTCGTATTCGTTTGACGTCTCCGCCGGCAGTCGGGCTATCAACGAGTTCAACGAATCCAGGTGCGCCTGGGCGTGTGCCTCGAGCACCTCGGTGTCGGCGTGCCGGTGCACCGGCACCGGATCCGGGCGTCCGGCCGTCCCTGGGACAGACGCCAGCAGCTGGGCCAATTCAGCCTGCGGGTCCTCGGTCACGAGCAACCGGGCATAGGTCCCCGGCGGCAGTCCGAAGGCGTTCTCAACCTTCTGGAGTGTGCCTTTGTGGGGTTTACGGGTGCCGCGCTCAAGGTAGCTCAGCCCCATCACGCTGACCCCGGAGGCGGCGGCGAGATCCGCCAGCGACCAGTCACGCGACTCCCGCAGGGCGCGGATCGCCGCCCCGGCGGACTCCCGGCTCACGGTCGGACTCCAGACACAATCGGATCGTACACAGCGTTCTACGTATCTACGTTTTTATCCACATTCCACTTGCGTGTCTCACTGTTCGTATATACGATTCCGTCACCGTATTGGATATCTGTACTGAACATTGAGGAGGCGGGGATGGACTACCGACCGTGTTCGAGCGATCCGGACCTGTGGTTCGGCTACTCCGACGACGACACCAGCGACGGCGCCGCCAAGGCCCGGGTCTACGAGCAATCCGCCACCAAGGCCCGGATGATCTGCCTGCGCCGCTGCCCGTTGGCTCAGCAACGGCAGTGCGCAGCCCGGGCCGTCGAGGCCGGCGAGGAGTACGGCGTGTGGGCGGGGATGAAACTGCCCGGCGGCCAGTACCGCAAGCGCCACCAGTTGGCGCGCGCGCACCGAATCCTGCGGGAGATCGCGGCCGGACTGATCAATCCGCGGGAGCTCCCCGAAAGCATCG
>NZ_JAFMJZ010000220.1 GCF_017853185.1 Mycolicibacterium sp. | reverse complement strand
GACCCCGGATCCGGAGATTGATCTCGACGTCGTGGCCGGGGAACCCCGGACCGGCGACTTCCAGTACGCGATCAACAACTCCTTCGGTTTCGGCGGCCACAACGTCGCACTCGCCTTCGGGCGGTACTGACCATCTGAAAGGACATTCCGGCACCGATGGCACCGCTGACAACGGGTAACGGACTTCCCAATGTCGTCGTCACCGGCGTGGCGGCGACGACGGCGCTGGCCGTCGATGCCGAAACCACCTGGAAGAAGCTGCTCGACGGGCAGAGCGGCATCCGCCGGCTCGAGGATCCGTTCATCGAGGAGTACGACCTGCCGGTGCGGATCGGCGGGCACCTTCTCGAGGACTTCGAGAGCGAGCTCAACAAGGTCGAGCTCCGACGGATGTCGTATCTGCAGCGGATGGCGGCCGTCATGGGCCGCCGGGTCTGGGAGAACGCCGGCTCACCGGAGGTCGACACCCGTCGGCTGATGGTGTCGGTCGGCACCGGACTCGGGTCGGCCGAGGAGTTGGTGTTCGCCTACGACGCCATGCGGTCCAGGGGTCTGCGCGCGGTGTCGCCGTTGGTCATTCAGATGTTCATGCCCAACGGCGCCGCCGCGGTGATCGGACTCGACCGCGAGGCGAAAGCCGGCGTGTGCACGTCGATCTCGGCGTGCGCATCCGGTTCGGAGGCGATCGCCAACGCCTGGCGCAACATCGTCTACGGCGAGGCCGACATCGCCATCTGCGGTGGCGTGGAGACCAAGATCGAGGCGGTGCCGATCGCCGGTTTCGCCCAGATGCGGATCGTGCTCTCCACTTCCAACGACGATCCGACCGGCGCCTGCCGCCCGTTCGACCGCGATCGCAACGGGTTCGTCTTCGGTGAATCCGCGGCGTTGATGGTGATCGAGACCGAGGAGCATGCCAAGGCCCGCGGGGCCAACATCCTCGGTCGGATCATGGGCGCCTCGGTCACCTCCGACGGGCATCACATGGTCGCGCCGGATCCCAACGGCGAGCGGGCCGGCCACGCCATCAGCAGAGCGGTCCAACTCGCCGGTCTGCAACCGGCCGACATCGACCACATCAACGCGCACGCGACCGGCACCAGCGTGGGTGACGTCGCCGAGGGCAGGGCCATCAACAACGCGATGGGCAGCCACCGTCCGGCGGTCTACGCACCGAAGGCGGCGCTGGGCCACTCGGTGGGCGCGGTGGGTGCGCTGGAGTCGATCCTGACCGTGCTCGCCCTGCGCGACGGTGTCATCCCGCCGACGCTGAACCTGCGCAACCTCGACCCGGAGATCGACCTCGACGTGGTGGCCGGCGAGCCCCGCTCCGGCAACTACCAGTACGCGGTGAACAACTCGTTCGGATTCGGCGGACACAACGTGGCCCTCGCCTTCGGGCGCTACTAATTCAGACCCCGTCTGACCAGAAAGGTCCACCATGACTATGGCCCCCGACGCCGTTGGCGAGAAGCTCGATCCGCGCGATCCCCTGCTGCGGCTGCGCACCTTCTTCGACGAGGGCAGCGTGGAACTGCTGCACGAGCGTGACCGCTCCGGCATCCTCGCCGCCGCCGGCACCGTCAACGGCGTTCGCACTATCGCGTTCTGCACCGACGGCACCGTGATGGGCGGCGCCATGGGCGTCGACGGCTGCCAGCACATCGTCAACGCCTACGACCTCGCCATCGAGGAGGCCAGCCCGATCGTGGGCATCTGGCATTCCGGCGGCGCCCGGCTGGCCGAGGGTGTGCGGGCACTGCACGCGGTCGGCCTGGTCTTCGAGGCGATGATCCGCGCCTCGGGCCACATCCCGCAGATCTCGGTCGTGGTCGGCTTCGCCGCCGGCGGCGCGGCCTACGGCCCGGCGCTGACCGACGTGGTGATCATGGCGCCGGAGGGCCGGATCTTCGTGACCGGACCCGACATCGTGCGCAGCGTCACCGGCGAGGACGTCGACATGGAGTCCCTCGGCGGACCGGAGACCCACCACAAGAAGTCCGGCGTGTGCCACATCGTCGCCGACGACGAACTCGACGCCTACGCCCGTGGGCGCCGTCTCGTCGAATACTTCTGCCAGCAGGGCCATTTCGACCGCTCCAAGGCCGAGTCCGGCGACGTCGACCTGCACGCCCTGCTGCCGGAGTCGCCGCGGCGTGCCTATGACGTGCATCCCCTCATCGAGGCGCTGCTCGATTCCGACGCGCCCTTCGAGGAGTTTCAGTCCCGGTGGGCGCCCTCGATGGTGGTCGGCCTGGGCCGGCTGTCCGGGCGCACGGTCGGCGTGCTGGCCAACAACCCGCTGCGTCTCGGCGGCTGCCTGAACTCCGAAAGTGCCGAGAAGGCAGCACGTTTCGTGCGGCTGTGCAACGCATTCGGCATTCCGCTGGTGGTCATCGTCGACGTGCCCGGCTATCTGCCCGGTGTCGATCAGGAGTGGGGCGGCGTGGTCCGCCGCGGCGCCAAACTGCTGCACGCGTTCGGCGAGTCCTCGGTGCCCCGGGTCACGCTGGTGACCCGCAAGATCTACGGCGGCGCCTACATCGCGATGAACTCGCGGTCACTCGGCGCCACCAAGGTGTTCGCCTGGCCGGACGCCGAGGTTGCGGTGATGGGCGCCAAGGCCGCCGTCGGCATCCTGCACAAGAAGACCCTGGCCGCCGCTTCCGACGATGAGCGCGAGGCACTGCACGAGGAACTGGCCGCTGAGCACGAGCGCATCGCCGGCGGTGTGGACAGCGCCATCGCCATCGGCGTGGTGGACGAGAAGATCGACCCCGCACACACCCGCAGCAAGCTGACCCAGGCACTGGCCGAGGCGCCGCACCGGCGCGGCCGGCACAAGAACATCCCGCTGTAATCAGTCGGCGTACGCGAGGAACTCCTCGGCGGCGCCCACCGCACGCTCGCGATCGGTGGCCACCAGGCCGATCCTGGTTCGCCGGTCCAGGATGTCCCCGACGTCGAGAGCCCCTTCATGGGTCACGGCGAACTCGAATTCCGCGCGCGTGACGTCGATGCCCTCGGCCACCGGGGCGAGTGGCCGTTCGCACTGCGCGCGGGCCACCACACTGGTGGCCTCGGTGCCGTAGCGGGCGGCCAGCGAGGCTGGCAGATCACCCGGATACCGTTTCTGCGCAACAGGACTCGCGGGGGCGCCGATCAGGGGCAGATCATGAGTCCGGCAGGGCTGGGCGCTGATCCCGCGGGCCTCGATCGCCCGGTCCAGCACATCCTGGGCCATCAGCCGGTACTCGGTGAGCTTGCCGCCTACCACGCTGAACAACCCGTTACCGGACTCCAGCACCGCATGGTCCCTGGACAGATCCGACGTCCGGCCCTCGCCGGCGTCGATCAGCGGCCGCAACCCGGCGTAGGCGCCGGTGACGTCGGCGGTCGTCAGGGCGGTCTGCAGTGCGGTGTTGACGGTGTCGAGCAGGAAGCCCACCTCCCCCGCCGTCGGCTCGGGCACGTCCGGGATCGGACCGGGCGCCTCCTCATCGGTCAGTCCGAGATAGACCCGGCCGAGTTGTTCGGGCATCGCGAACACGAACCGGTTGGTCTCACCGGGGATCGGAATGGTCAGTGCCGCAGTGGGATTGCCGAAAGCGGCGGCGTCGAAGACGAGATGGGTTCCCCGGCTCGGCCGCAATTTGATCGTGGGATCCACCTCAGCGGCCCACACCCCGGTCGCGTTGATCACCGTCCGGGCGTGCAGTTCCAGTGACTCTCCGGTGAGCTCATCGGTGAGCAGTACCCAGTTGCCGGTGGCCGCCGCGGCGCTGACCCGGGTGAGGATGCGCGCCCCGTGCAGCGAGGCGGTGCGCGCCACCCCGATCACCAGTCGGGCGTCGTCGATCAACTGGCCGTCATAGGCCAGCAGGGCGCCGTCGAGTCCGTCGCGGCGCACCGTCGGCGCCATCGCTATCGCCTCGGCGGCGCTGATCTTCCGCGGCCGCGGCAGCACCGAGGATTTGGTCCCGGCCAGGGCGCGCAGGACGTCGCCGGCCTGGAACCCGACCCGCACCAGCGCACGCTGCGAGCGGCTCATCGCCGGCAGCAGCGGGACGAGTTGGGCCATCGCGCTGACCAGGTGCGGCGCGGTGCGGGTCATCAGGATGCCGCGCTCCACCGAACTGCGCCGGGCGATGCCGAAGTTGCCGCTGGCCAGGTAGCGCAGCCCGCCGTGGA
>NZ_JAFMJZ010000066.1 GCF_017853185.1 Mycolicibacterium sp. | reverse complement strand
AGATCAGCAGCGGCCAGCACCTCGACCGCCTGATCGAGCGCCTCCAACGCCACCGCTATCGAACTCATGTTCGAAAGATTACGCCCCTCCGGTGACACCCACCGGGTCGATAAGCCTTGCCTGTGCATGAACTGCCAACTGTGGATAAGCGCGGCGCCGCAAGCGTTTTGGCCCACTAGGCTGAACCCATGCCGCTCAATGGAGAGTACGAACCGGGCACGTTGGACTGGGCCCGGGAGAACGCCGAGCTCTATATGGCATCGGGTGGAACGCAGGGAACCGATCTTCGCGGTATGCCCGTCATCCTGCTGACGACCATCGGCGCCAAGACCGGCAAGCTGCGCAAGACACCGCTGATGCGGGTCGAGCACAACGGCGAGTACGCCATCGTCGCCTCGCTGGGCGGGGCGCCGAAGAACCCGGTCTGGTACTACAACGTCTCGAAAAATCCGCACGTCGAACTGCAGGACGGCACGGCGACCGGCGACTTCCGGGCCCGCGAGGTGTTCGGCGACGAGAAGGCCACCTGGTGGGAGCGCGCCGTCGCGGCCTACCCGGACTACGCGGACTACCAGCGCAAAACGGACCGGGAAATCCCGGTGTTCGTGCTCACCCCGATTCACTGATTCGCCCGCATCGGTGGCACCATAATGCGGTGTCCGCTGACCTGAGCAGGAGTTCCGTGTCGTCGCCGATCACCGCGGCCGACATCGACGAGGCTGCCGTGCGGATCGCCGATTTCGCCGCGCGGACCCCGCTGGAGTACAGCGATCGGCTGTCTGCGGCCACCGGCGCCGAGGTCTACCTCAAGCGTGAGGACCTGCAGAGTGTGCGGTCCTACAAGCTGCGCGGCGCCTACAACCTGCTCCAGCAGTTGTCCGCCGACGAACTCAACGCCGGCGTCGTCTGCTCGTCGGCGGGAAACCACGCGCAGGGCTTCGCGCTGGCCTGCCGGACGATGAAGGTGCACGGCCGCGTCTACGTCCCGGCCAAGACCCCGAAGCAGAAGCGTGACCGCATCCGCTACCACGGTGGTGAGTACATCGAGGTCATCGTCGGGGGATCCACCTACGACGACGCCGCCGCGGCCGCGATCGCCGATGTCGCCCGCACCGGCGCCACCCTGGTTCCGCCCTATGACGATCCGCGCACGATGGCCGGGCAGGGCACCATCGCCGTCGAGATCCTCGACCAGCTCGACACCGAACCAGATCTGGTGATCGTCGCGGTCGGTGGTGGCGGCTGCATCTCCGGCATCACCACCTACCTCGCGGAGCGGACGGCCAACACCTCGGTGCTCGGCGTCGAACCGGCCGGGGCCGCCTCGATGATCGCCGCGCTGGCCGCGGGTAAGCCGGTCGACCTCGATCACGTCGATCAGTTCGTCGACGGCGCCGCGGTGAAGCGGGCCGGCGCGCTGCCGTTCCGGGCGCTGTCCTGCGCCGGTGACATGGTGTCGGTCATCGCCGTCGACGAGGGCGCGGTCTGCACCGCGATGCTCGACCTCTACCAGAACGAGGGCATCATCGCCGAGCCCGCGGGTGCGCTGTCGGTGGCCGGACTGCTGGAGACCGAGGTGATGCCCGGATCGACGGTGGTGTGCCTGATCTCCGGCGGCAACAACGACGTGTCTCGGTACGGCGAGGTGCTCGAACGCTCTCTGGTGCACCTCGGGCTCAAGCACTATTTCCTGGTGGACTTCCCGCAGGAGCCGGGTGCGCTGCGCCGGTTCCTCGACGACGTGCTAGGGCCGAACGACGACATCACGCTGTTCGAGTACGTCAAGCGCAACAACCGGGAGACCGGTGAGGCTCTGGTCGGCGTCGAACTCGGTTCGGCCGCCGACTACGAGGGTCTGCTGGACCGGATGGCCAACTCAGGGATGCACGTCGAAGCCCTGGAGCCGGGCTCGCCGGCCTACCGGTACCTGACCTAACCGGTCTTCTTCAGCACGATGACCGTGCGCCCCGGCACCGTCAGCGTCGCACCCGCGGCCACCACCTGATGCCCGTCGGACGGATTGAAGGTGTCGATCACCACCGTCCACTCCCGGGCGTACGGTCCGTCGGGGATGACGAAGTCCACCGGGTAGGCGTGGGCGTTGAAGCACAGCAGGAATGAGTCGTCGACGATGCGTTCGCCGCGGGCGTCCGGTTCCCGCATCGCCTCGCCGTTGAGGCCCACCGCCACCGATTTGATGCCGGAATGCCAGTCGCCCGAGGTCATCTCGACGCCGTCCCGGGTGAGCCAGTAGATATCGCGCATCTGGTGGCGGCTGTCGGACGGCCGGCCGTCGAAGAAGCGCCGACGCCTGAACACCGGGTGTGCGGTCCGCAGGGCGGTCACCTTGCGGGTGAACGCCAGCATGTCGGCGTACTCGCCGATGTCGGCCCAGTTGATCCAGGTGATCTCGTTGTCCTGGCAGTAGGCGTTGTTGTTGCCGCGCTGGCTCCGGCCCACCTCGTCGCCGTGGCTGAGCATCGGGGTGCCCTGGGACAGCAGCAGGGTGGTGACGATGTTGCGCATCTGCCGGTGCCGGAGTTCGAGGATCTCCGGATCGTCGGATGGTCCCTCCACCCCGCAGTTCCACGACCGGTTGTGGTTCTCGCCGTCACGGTTGTGTTCCCCGTTGGCGTCGTTGTGTTTCTCGTTGTAGGACACCAGGTCGGCCAGCGGGAAACCGTCGTGACAGGTGACGAAGTTGATGCTGGCGACCGGGCGCCGTCCGGTGGCCTCGTACAGATCCGCCGATCCGGTCAGCCGCGACGCGAACTCGCCCAAGGCGGCCGGTTCGCCGCGCCAATAGTCGCGAACGGTGTCGCGGTACTTGCCGTTCCACTCCGTCCACAAGCCTGGGAAGTTGCCCACCTGGTAGCCGCCCTCGCCGATGTCCCACGGCTCGGCGATCAGCTTCACCTGGCTGATCACCGGGTCCTGCTGCACCAGGTCGAAGAAGGCCGAGAGCCGGTCGACGTCGTAGAACTCCCGCGCCAGGGTGGAGGCCAGATCGAACCGGAAGCCGTCGACGTGCATCTCCAGCACCCAGTACCGCAGCGAATCCATGATCAGTTGCAGGGTGTGCGGGTGCCGGACGTTGAGGCTGTTGCCGGTTCCGGTGAAATCCTTGTAGAGCTTCAGGTCGCCGTCGAGCAGACGGTAGTAGGCGGCGTTGTCGATGCCGCGGAAGTTGATCGTCGGACCGAGGTGGTCGCTTTCGGCGGTGTGGTTGTAGACGACGTCGAGGATCACCTCGATGCCGGCTTCGTGAAACGCCCGCACCATCGTCTTGAACTCGCCGACGGCACCGCCGGCGTGGTGGTTGGCCGCGTAGTCGGCGTGCGGTGCGAAGAAGCCGAATGTGTTGTAGCCCCAGTAGTTTCGCAAGCCGAGGTCCAGCAGGCGCTTGTCGTTGAGGAACTGGTGCACCGGCATGAGCTCGATGGCGGTGACGTTCAGAGACTTCAGATGCTCGATGATCACCGGGTGCGCCAGCCCGGCATAGGTGCCGCGCAGATGCTCGGGAACACCCGGGTGGGTCTGCGTCATCCCCTTGACGTGGGCCTCGTAGATGATCGTCTCGTGGTACGGCGTGCGCGGCGCGTGGTCGGAGCCCCAGTCGAAGAACGGGTTGATCACCACGCTGGTCATGGTGTGGCCCAGTGAGTCGACCATCGGCGGGGTGCCACCCGAGGCGGGGTCCGCGGCGTGCAGGTCGTAGGAGTACAGCGCCTGACCGAAGTCGAACTTGCCATCGAAGGACTTGCCGTACGGATCGAGCAGCAACTTGCTCGGGTCGCACCGCTGCCCGGCGGCCGGGTTCCACGGGCCGTGGACGCGGAAGCCGTAGCGCTGTCCGGGGGCCACCGTCGGCAGGTAGGCGTGCCAGACGAAGACGTCGACCTCGTCGAGGTCGATCCTGGTCTCGCTGTTGTCGTCACCGATCAGGCACAGCTCGACCCTGTCGGCGATCTCGGAGAAGACCGAGAAGTTGGTTCCGGCTCCGTCGTAGGTGGCTCCGAGCGGGTAAGGGGTGCCGGGCCATACGATCGGACCGGTAGGGGAGGTCATCCGTCGACCTTAATCACCACCAGCCGGTCGCGGCGCCGATCTGCCGGCCCAGCTCCGGGGTCAGGGTGCGCATATAGGTCGCGGAGATGTGGTGCGCGTCGTGGTAGAGCACCACATTGCCCTCGATGGCCCGGCAGTAGTCCGCCCGGCACACCGCGTCGCTCATGTCGAGCACCTTCAGCAGCGGGAACTGCGTGGTGAAGTCCAGCGTCTGGTTGCGCGCGGAGAGCACATCGGAGCGCTTGATCCCGCAGGACACCGCGTCGCCACCCTTGGCCAGGCAGTCCGCCGGGATGAAGGGCTTCCCGTCTCGCACCAGCCAGGGGGTGTCGCGCATGGCCAGGATCGGAATCTTGTTGTCCGACAACGTCTTCCAGATTCCGATGTAGGTCGCCGGCATCACGTCACCGGGTTTGATGTTCCACGGCCGGGTCGAGGTGGTGAAGACGAAGTCGGGCCGGTCCTTGATGAGTTTGGCCATCACCCGGTCGTTCCACTGCCGGCACTTCGGGTAGGGCCGGTTGTCGCCCATCACCAGTGGCAGCTTCTCGGTGGTCAGCGGGCAACCCATCTTCAGGTAGGTCACCACCTTGAAGTGGTGCTCGCGGCCGAGGACGTCCAGCGCGGTGATCCAGTGCTCGGCGTGCGATCCGCCGGCCAGTGCGATGGTCCGGGTGGCCGACAGATCGCCGTAGGTGCAGTTGATGATCCCGGCGTTGTCGAAATCGCTGATGCAGCCGTCGTTGGTGGACTGCGGCACGTCGTCGGCGGCCTCCAGCACGGTCGGCCGGAACGGCAACGTCGGTACCCGGGCGTGGTCGAGCAGGGCGTGGGCGCCGGGGTAGTCGGTGAGGGAGAGGTTGAGGAGTTCCCTGCCGTCGGCCCGTACGGCGGCGACGTGGTCGCGCCAGGCGAACGAGGTGACGGTGAGGACCACCGCCAGCAGTGCCACCGCGATGCCGCCGGCCTTCGTCGCCCGGCCGGGAACCCGGCCGCCGTAATCCCGGCCGCCATGACGCAGCGGCTCCTCGACGAACCGCATGGTCAGATACGCCAGGCCGCCGGAGATCAGCAGAATCGCCAGCCCGTCCCAGAATCCGGCGTGCGGCGCGCCGGTGCCGGCCAGCCAGAAGATCAGCAGCGGCCAGTGCCACAGGTACAGCGCGTAGGCCATCGAGCCCAGCGTCACCAGCGGTCCCGCCGCCAGCAGACGGTTGGGCAGCGGCATCCGGTCCCGGGTGGACGCGTGGGCGCCACGGTTGGCGCCGGACAGGATCAGCAGCATCGCCGCGCCCACCGGCACCAGCGCCCACGGGCCCGGGAACTGTTTGACACCGTCGATCAGCGCGCCGCAGGACAGGATCGCCAGCAGGCCGATGCTCGCCAGCAGGGTGCGCACCCACATCGGCCAGGTGATGAACGGCAGCACCGCACCGACAAGGACGCCGAGCAGCAACTCCCAGGCCCTCGCGAAGCTGTTGTAGTAGGCGGTGACCTGATCGGTCTGATGGGCGACGATCGCATAGACGAACGAGGCGACTGTCAGGACCGACAGCACCGCGACGAAGGCCGGCCGCAGCCGTTCTCCCAACCGATTTCGCAGCAGCGCGGTCAGCCCGAGCACCAGGGCAAGGAACGCGATGTAGAACTGGCCCTGCACCGACATCGACCAGATGTGCTGCAGCGGTGAGACGGCCTCGCTGGCCCGCAGATAGTTCGACGCCGTGGCCGCCAGTTCCCAGTTCTGGTAGTAGCCCAGGCTGGCCAGCGTCTGGTCGGCGAAGGTCTCCCAACGGGTCTGGGGCTGGATCAGGACCGTCAGCACCATCGCCGCGGCGAGCACCACGATCAGGGCGGGCAGCAACCGCCGGCCCAATCGCTTGATCTGCGGCCACGGCGACAGCGGGCTTCCCGGCGTCAGCGCCTTGCGCAGCAGCGAACTGCCGAAGAAGAAGCCCGACAGCGCCAGGAACACGTCGACGCCGCCGGAGACCCGGCCGAACCAGACGTGGAACAGTGCCACCAAGGCGATCGCAACCCCGCGTAGACCGTCCAGGTCGTGCCGGTAGCCACCCGCGGCCGCGGAACCGGCCGTCGCCGCGTCAGCGGGCGACGGCGGTGAGGCCGGGGAGGCCGGCCGGGACGGGGTCAGGAGCATCATGATCGCCGATAAATCTACCGATAGGCTCTCCAGGCGTGTCGGCGTTGACCCCCCAACAGATCAGCGCCATCGACGCCGCGCACGTCTGGCATCCCTACAGCACCATCGGCGCGGGCGCGATGGCCCCGATCGTCGCCACCGGCGCCAAGGGCGCCTGGCTGACGCTGGACCGCGACGGCACCGAGATCCGGGTTCTCGACGCGATGGCGTCCTGGTGGACCGCCGTCCACGGCCACGGTCACCCCGTCCTGGACGCCGCGATCACCCGCCAGCTGCAGACGATGAACCACGTGATGTTCGGCGGCCTCACCCATGAACCCGCGGCCCGGCTGGCCCAGTTGCTCGTCGAGATCACCCCGGCCGGCCTGGATACCGTGTTCTTCTCCGACTCCGGGTCGGTGTCGGTCGAAGTGGCGGTCAAGATGGCGCTGCAGTACTGGCGCAGCGTCGGCCGGTTCGGCAAGCACCGGCTGATGACCTGGCGCGGCGGCTATCACGGCGACACCTTCACCCCGATGAGCGTCTGCGATCCGGACGGCGGCATGCACTCGCTGTGGCGGGATGTGCTCGTCGAACAGGTCTTCGCGCCGGCGGTCCCGACGCGCTACGACCCGTCCTACAGCGCCGCCTTCGAGGCGCAGCTGGCCGCCCACGCCGACGAGGTGGCCGCCGTGATCGTCGAACCGGTGGTCCAGGGCGCCGGCGGGATGCGCTTCCACGACCCGCGTTACCTGACCGATCTGCGGGACATCTGCGACCGCCACGGCGTGCTGCTGATCTTCGACGAGATCGCCACCGGCTTCGGCCGCACCGGGGAGATGTTCGCCGCCGACCATGCCGGGGTGACGCCCGACATCATGTGCGTCGGCAAGGCGCTCACCGGTGGCTACATCACGCTGGCGGCCACCCTGTGCACCCGGGACATCGCCGACACCATCAGCGGCAGCGAGGCCGGGGCATTGATGCACGGACCCACCTTCATGGCCAACGCCCTGGCCTGCGCGGTGTCGGTGGCCTCGGTGGAACTGCTGCTCAACCAGGACTGGCGCGGCCGGGTCGCCGAGATCAGTTCCGGCCTGACCGCCGGACTGGAGCCGGCCCGGTCCCTGCCGGGGGTGGCCGACGTACGGGTCCTCGGGGCGATCGGGGTCATCGAGACCCGAGAGCCGGTCGATCTGCGGATCGCCACCCCGGTGGCGCTGGATCACGGGGTGTGGCTGCGGCCGTTCCGCAATCTGATCTACGTGATGCCGCCGTTCATCTGTACCCCGGACGAGATAGACCAGATCACCTCGGCCATGGTCGAGGTTGCGCGGGCCCTAGGGTAGGAGCCGATGGCTTCCCGTACCGACACCACGCCACTGGCCTGGCTCGACACCGTCGAGCAGCAGCGCCGGCAGGCCGGGCTGCGCCGGTCGCTGCGGCCCCGCTCGGCGGTTCCGCACGAATTGGACCTCGCCTCAAACGACTACCTCGGTCTGGCGCACCACCCGGACGTCATCGAAGGCGGTGTGCGCGCGCTGCGCATCTGGGGCTCGGGCGCGACCGGTTCGCGGCTGGTGACCGGCAACACCGAGTTGCACGAGGAGTTCGAGTCCGAGCTGGCCGCGTTCACCGGCGCCGCATCGGCGCTGGTGTTCTCCTCCGGTTACACCGCCAATCTCGGTGCGGTGACGGCACTTTCGGGGCCCGGCTCGCTGGTGGTCTCCGACGCCGCCTCGCACGCCTCACTGATCGACGCCTGCCGGCTGTCCCGGGCGCGGGTGGTGGTGACCCCGCACTGCGACGTCGACGCGGTGGCCGCCGCGCTGTCCAACCGCGAGGAGGAGCGTGCGCTGGTGCTCACCGATTCGGTGTTCAGCACCGACGGCGGCCTGGCCCCGCTGCGCCGGCTGCACGAGGTGTGCCGGGCGCACGGCGCCGTACTGCTCGTCGACGAGGCGCACGGTCTCGGCGTTCGCGGAGACGGCGGCCGCGGACTGTTGCACGAGGTCGGCCTGGCCGGTGCGCCCGACATCGTGGTCACCACCACGCTGTCCAAGGCACTCGGCAGCCAGGGCGGTGCGGTACTGGGGCCCGAGGCCCTGCGTGACCACCTGATCGACGCCGCCCGGCCGTTCATCTTCGACACCGGGCTGGCCCCGGCCGCGGTCGGTTCGGCCCTGGCGGCGCTGCGGGTGCTGGCCGCCGAACCCTGGCGGCCGCTGGCCGTGCTCGCCAACGCACGCACCCTGGCCGAGATCTGCGACCTCCCGGGAGTCGACATCCCGGAGGTTCCGGAATCGGCGGTGGTCTCGGTGCTGCTGGGTGAGCCCGAGCCCGCCGTGGCCGCCGCAGCCGCCTGCCTGGAGGCGGGCCTGCTGGTGGGCTGCTTCCGGCCGCCGACGGTTCCGGCCGGCACCTCCCGGCTGCGGCTGACCGCCCGTGCCTCACTCACCGGTGAGGATCTGGATCTGGCCCGGCGGGTGCTGACCGCGGTACTGGCCGCGGTGCCGCCCGCCGCACGGCAGTGACCGTTTTCGCCGTCATCGGTCGCCGATGACCGTTCTCGCCGTCATCGGTCGCCGATGACCGTTCTCATCGTCACCGGCACCGGCACCGGTGTCGGCAAGACCATCGCCACCGCGGCATTGGCGTCCTGCGCGATCGGCCGCGGGATCGACGTCGCGGTCTGCAAGCCGGTTCAGACCGGAACCAGGCCCGTTGACGGAGACGGACCGGGCGACGACGATCTCGTCGAGATCGGCCGGCTGGCCGGCGTGACCGATCTGGTCGCCGGTGCCCGCTACCCGGAACCGCTGGCCCCGGTCGCCGCGGCGCAGCTGGCCGGCCGGCCATTGCCCACCCTGGCCGGGATCGTCGAGGCGGTGCGCGCGGCGGACGCACCCGGCCGGCTCACGCTGGTCGAGGGCGCCGGCGGCCTGCTGGTCGGACTCGCCGCCGGCGGAGTGACGCTGCGCGACGTCGCGGTCATGCTGGATGCCCCGGTTCTGGTGGTGTGTGCTGCCGGGCTCGGCACCCTCAACCACGTCGCACTGACGCTGGAAGCCCTTGGCAACAAAGGGCTTTCCTGTGCCGGACTGGTGATCGGATCCTGGCCGGAGAACCCCGGCGCCGCCGAGCTCTCGAACCGGGACGCCCTCGAGGCCCTCGCGCCGGTGCGTGCGGTGCTGCCCGCCGGCGCGGGTGCGCTCTCGCCGGCGGAGTTCGCGGTGATGAGCCGGGCTGCCGTCGACCCGGACTGGGCCGGCGGACTGACCTGAGATGGCGCACTCGATCGAGCTGCTGCTCGACCCTGACAGCGATCACGCGATCCGGGCGCAGTGGCAGGCCCTGACCGAGGCCGGGCTGCCCAGCCAGTCACACGTGAAATCTCCGACCAACCGGCCGCACATCACCCTGCTCGCCGCCCAGCGGATCAGCGCGGGCGTCGACGAGGTGTTGCGCGAGTTGGGGGAGCGGCTGCCGTTCGACGCCGTGATCGGGGCACCGCTGGTGTTCGGCGGCTCGAAGCTGAGCCTGGCCCGGCTCATCGTCCCCTCGGCGGATCTGCTGGCCGTGCACGCGGAGGTCTACCGGCTGGCCCTGCCGTACGTGACCGGGGATCCGTACCCGCACTGCGCCCCGGGGCACTGGACGCCGCACGCCACCCTCGGCCGCCGGTTCAACACTGAGCAGATCGGGCCCGCGCTGGCCGCTGTGCAGGGCGCCGGCTTGCCGAACGGAGGCGACCTGGCCGCCCGGATCACCGGCATGCGTCGTTGGGACAGCGACCAGCGGGTCGACCAGATTCTGATCGGCTGAGCGGGTGCACTAACGTGTCCTGCGTGACCAAGGCAGTGGTGGACGTCCTCGAACAAGCCCGTGAGCAGGTACTTGAGCGCGGCGAAGGGCTGTCCCGCGAGCAGGTGCTCGCGGTGCTGCAACTGCCCGACGACCGGCTCGAGGAACTGCTCGCCCTGGCCCACGAGGTTCGGATGCGCTGGTGCGGTCCCGAGGTCGAGGTCGAGGGCATCATCAGCCTGAAGACCGGCGGCTGCCCCGAGGACTGTCACTTCTGCGCCCAGTCCGGCCTGTTCGCCTCCCCGGTGCGCAGTGCCTGGCTCGACGTGCCCAGCCTGGTGGAGGCGGCCAAGCAGACCGCCAAGACCGGTGCCACCGAGTTCTGCATCGTCGCGGCGGTCCGCGGACCCGACGCGAAGCTGATGGCCCAGGTGGCCGCCGGCATCGAAGCCATCCGCAACGAGGTCGAGATCCACGTCGCCTGCTCGCTCGGCATGCTCGACCAGGAGCAGGTGGACCAGCTCGCCGGGATGGGCGTGCACCGCTACAACCACAACCTGGAGAGCGCGCGGTCCTTCTTCCCGAACGTGGTGACCACCCACACCTGGGAGGAGCGCTGGGAGACGCTGCGGATGGTGCGCGAGGCCGGCATGGAGGTCTGCTGCGGCGGCATCCTCGGCATGGGGGAGACCCTCGAACAGCGCGCCGAGTTCGCCGCGGAACTGGCCGAGCTCGACCCGCACGAGGTGCCGCTGAACTTCCTCAACCCGCGTCCCGGAACGCCGTTCGGCGACCTCGAGGTGATGCCGGCCAGCGAGGCGCTCAAGTCGGTCGCAGCCTTCCGTCTTGCGTTGCCGCGCACCATGCTTCGCTTCGCCGGTGGCCGCGAGATCACCCTCGGCGACCTCGGCGCCAAGCAGGGCATCCTGGGTGGCATCAACGCGGTGATCGTCGGCAATTACCTGACCACGCTGGGTCGCCCCGCCGAGTCCGATCTGGAACTGCTCGACGATCTGCAGATGCCGATCAAGGCTCTTAACGCCAGCATCTGATGAGCGATCACCTGCCGGCCGCGGTCGGCGCCGGGAACTACAACATCTACACCGGCGAACTGCACGGCGAGGTGGTGCCACTGACCGCCCAACTCGGCCTGGAACCGCCGCGGTTCTGTGCCGAGTGCGGGCGGCGGATGAAGGTGCAGGTCCGTCCGGACGGCTGGTGGGCCGAGTGCTCCCGGCACGGACACGTCGACTCGACCGACCTGGACACCCGCCGGTGAAGGTGCTGGTGAAAGTTCTTGCCGGACTTACCGTCTCGGGTGCGTTACTGGGAGTGGCGTGGGCCTGGATCGCACCCCCCATCCACACCATCACCGGCCTGGCGAAGTCCGGTGAGCGGGTGGACGGCTTCCTGGGACGGGAGGCCGACAACGTGTTCGTCGCGTCGGCGATGCTGATCGGACTGCTTTCCATGCTGGCGGTGATCGCCGCAGTGCTGGTGTGGCAGTGGCGGGCGCGACGCGGCCCCCGGATGGTGCTCGCGTTGTGGGCGGGGATGACCCTGGCCGGCGCGGCCGCCGCCGGGACCGGTGCCGCGTGCGCGCACTGGCGTTACGGCACCCCTGACCGCAAGGGTGTTCCGCTGAGTCCGGAGAACCGGGTGGCCTATTTCACCGAGGCGCCGCCGGTTTTCATGGGGCACAACCCGTTTCAGATCGCGGTCACCCTGCTGCTGCCGGCCGCGATGGCCGTGCTGGTCTATGCGCTGATGGCGGCCGCGACGCCCCGAGACGATCTGGGATCGGCCTAGGTGTCTCGGGCGGCCACCCCGGCGATAGCCGCCCTCGTCGCGGCGGGTGTCCCGCACGAGGTGCTGACCTACCACCACGACGCCCGCGCCGAATCGTTCGGCGAGGAGGCGGTGGCGGCACTCGCCGATGAGCACGGTCTGCTGCCCGAACAGATCTTCAAGACGCTGGTCATCGCGGGCCCATCGGGGTTGGGGGCCCCGAAATTGGGAATAGCGGTGGTCCCGGTGCCGTGCAAGCTGTCGCTGAAGGCCGCCGCCGCGGCGCTGGGCTGGCCCCGGGCGACGATGGCCGAACGGAGTGCGGCGGAGCGGTCGACCGGCTACGTGCTCGGCGGCATCTCACCGTTGGGGCAGCGCAAGCGGCTGCCGACCGTCGTCGACGCATCCGCTCTCGAGTTCGACCGGGTGCTGTGCAGTGCCGGCAAGCGCGGCTCGGACCTAGCCCTGGCGCCGGACGATCTGGTGCGCCTCACCGGGGCGGTCACCGCCGACATCCAGGCGGTCTAGAGCGGGCGGAACGGAACCCGTCCACCCAGCATGACCCGTCCGACGATGCCGCCGAGGCGCCACATGCCCGCGTAGGTGATCGGGTTCAGCAGGGTCGGCCACTTGGTGCGGACCAGGTGCGAATCCAGCGGTTGGCCGGCGAAGCGGTCGATCAGCCAGCGCAGCGTCATCGGGGCCGACATCGGGTGCAGCAGCATGTGCTCGCTGAACATGTCCCGGTGATAGGTCAGCTGTGCGCCGCCCTGGGAGTACAGGTGGGCCAGGGTGTCGATGTCGTCGACGTTGATCACCGAGTCGTGCACCGCCTGGACCATCAGCACCGGGACGCCGGGCACGGTGGTTCCGAGCCGGATGGCGTCGAACACCTCCTGCACCTCCGGCATGGCGACCACTTCGTGCAGCGGCGGCACCAGCAGGTCGTCGACGTCCTTGCGGAACATCCGGACGAGCGCCTCGACGGTGGTCATCCGCTCCAGCCTCTTCAGCGTGGCGCGGCCATCCTCGGTGCAGTGCTCGTCGACCACGTCGCCCAGGCTCGGGAAGGTGTTGGCCAGCGATGCGATCACCAGGGCGGGCAGGCCCGACCACTGCGACCCGTTGAGTCGCGTGAAGGTGTTGCCGAGATCGCCGACCGGCGAACCCAGCACGGCCCCAACAAGATTCAGCTCGGGCGCATAGTCGGCGTGCATCTCGGCGGCCCAGGCGCTGGCGAGCCCGCCGCCGGAGTACCCCCACAGTCCGACCCGGCTGTCGGCGGCCAGCCCGAAGCTCTCGAAGCTCAGGGTGGCGCGCAGGCCGTCGAGCACCCGGTAGCCGGGTTCGCGCGGTGCGCCCCAGGAACCGTCGGGACCCTCATGGTCGGGGATCGACACCACCCAGCCCTCGGCGACGGCCGCGGCGGCCAGCAGGTACTCCCACTGGGACAGCGAACCGAGCGCCTTGGCTCCGCGACGCATCGTGTACGACGGGAAGCAGCGTGAGGTCACCGCGTCGATGGCGCACTGGTAGGACACCACGTGGCGGACGTGATTCGCGGCGTGCCCGGCCGGAACCAGCACGGTGGTGACGGTGGCCTGCGGAGTTCCGTTGAGGTCGGAGGTGCGATAGAGCAGCTGGGTGGCCCTGATCTTCTGGGGGATCAGGCCCAGGAAACCGAGTTGCACGTCGCGGGAGCGCAGGACGGTGCCCGGCTCGGCGTGCTGGAAGCCCTCGGGGGGCTCGTAGAACGGGTCCTTGGCGGGAAGAATCGGCCGCTCACCACGCCGCAGCACCTGATGCGGGGCCCGGCCGATCCATTCGGGACTGACCGCCCCACTCGCGCTCGTCATAACCCCATCCATTAAACCTAAGAATGATCTAAGAAGCCAGTCGCCGCGCCTGGTGGACTCAGCGTGCCACGCTCGGCGGACTCAGCGTGGCACGCTCGGCGGACGGAGTGCGGCGAACTCGTCGGTGACCCGCAATCGGGACTCGGTGAACCGGTAGAGCTTGGCCGGCCGGCCTCCGGTGCGACCCGGATGTGTGGTGGTGCCGGTCGGGATGATCACGCCGCGGCGGGCCAGCACCCGTTGCAGGTTGGTGGCGTCCACCGGGTAGCCCAGTGCGGCGCTGTAGATGTCGCGCAGCGTCGAGAGCGCGAATTCCCTTGGCGCCAGGGCGAATGCGATGTTGGTGTAGGACAGCTTGGCGGCCAGTCGGGCCCGGGCGTCGGCCACCATCGGGCCGTGGTCGAACGCCATCGGCGGCAGCGCGTTGACCGGGTGCCAGCGGGTGTCCGTCGGCAGCGCCGGGGTGGCGGGGGAGGGAACCAGTCCGAGGAAGGTCGAGGCGATCACCCGGTCGCCGGGCACCCGGTGCGGGTCGGAGAACACCGCCAGCTGCTCGAGGTGGGCCACCTCGCGCAGATCCACCTTCTCGGCGAGCTGACGGCGGACCGAGTCGGTCAGGTCCTCGTCCTCGCCGATCCGGCCGCCGGGCAGTGACCATTTGCCGCGTTCAGGCGCCAGGGCCCGCTGCCACAACAGCACGTCGAGCTCCGGTTTGCCGGACTCGATATCCCGGACCTGGAATACCGCGGCCAGCACCTCGTGTTGAGTGCTACTATGAGTCATGTTTTCGATTGTAAGTCGAAAACCTCGAGCGCAGAGCAGGGAGTCGCGATGAGCGTCCTGAATCCTGAAGTCGCGGGTCTGGCCGCCCGCATCGTCGACGGACCCGGTGGCTACACCGGCATCGAGGGCGACGCGGACTGGGCCGCGGAGGTTCGCCGGCTGGCCAAGCTGCGCAACGCCACCATCCTGGCGCACAACTACCAGCTGCCCGCCATCCAGGACGTCGCCGACCACGTCGGTGACTCGCTGGCGCTGTCCCGGATCGCCGCCGAGGCCCCCGAGGACACCATCGTGTTCTGCGGCGTGCATTTCATGGCCGAGACGGCCAAGATCCTCAGCCCTGCCAAGACGGTGCTGATCCCGGATCAGCGGGCCGGCTGCTCGCTGGCCGATTCGATCACCGCCGACGACCTGGCTGCCTGGAAGGCCGAGTTCCCGGACGCAGTGGTGGTGTCCTACGTCAACACTACCGCCGCGGTGAAGGCGCTGACCGACATCTGCTGCACCTCGTCGAACGCCGTCGAGGTGGTCAACTCCATCCCGGCCGACCGCGAGGTGCTGTTCTGCCCGGACCAGTTCCTCGGCGCGCACGTACGCCGGATGACCGGCCGGGACAACCTGCACATCTGGGCCGGCGAATGCCATGTGCACGCCGGCATCAACGGCGACGAACTGGCCGCACAGGCCCGCAGCCAT
Source organism: Mycolicibacterium sp. (assembly GCF_017853185.1). Lineage (GTDB taxonomy): Bacteria > Actinomycetota > Actinomycetes > Mycobacteriales > Mycobacteriaceae > Mycobacterium. The sequence continues at coordinate 2,939 of NZ_JAFMJZ010000066.1, read as the reverse complement.
CCCGACGCCGAGCTCTACGTGCATCCCGAGTGCGGCTGTGCCACCTCGGCGCTGTACCTCGCCGGCGAGGGCGCCTTCCCGGCGGACCGGGTGAAGATCCTGTCCACCGGCGGCATGCTCGACGCCGCGAAGGTCTCGCATTCCAAGCAGGTTCTGGTGGCTACCGAGGTCGGCATGCTGCACCAGTTGCGCAGGGCCGCACCGGGAATCGACTTCCAGGCGGTCAACGACCGCGCATCGTGCAAGTACATGAAGATGATCACGCCGGCCGCTCTGCTGCGCTGCCTGACCGAGGGCGCCGACGAGGTCGACGTCGATCCCGAGACGGCCCGTCTGGCCCGCGCCAGCGTCACCCGGATGATCGGCATCGGCCAGCCCGGCGGCGGGGAATGACGAGCAGGATCGCCTGCGGCGCCGGCAGTGATGGCGTCGACTGGCAGCAGCGGGCCGACGTGGTGGTGGTCGGGACCGGCGTGGCCGGCCTGGCCGCCGCCCTGGCCGCGCACCGCAAGGGCGCCCGCACCGTGCTGCTGAGCAAGGCCGCCGAGACCGCGACCTTCCACGCCCAGGGCGGGATCGCGGTGGTGCTGCCCCGCACCGACGACTCGATCGAGGCCCATGTCGCCGACACCGTGACCGCTGGTGCGGGTTTGTGCGATCCCGAGGCGGTCTATTCGATCGTCGCCGCCGGCTATCAGGCGGTCTCCGATCTCGTCGCCGACGGCGCCCGGTTCGACGAGACCGAGCCCGGCCAGTGGGCGCTGACCCGCGAGGGCGGGCACTCCCGGCGCCGGATCATCCACGCCGGCGGTGACGCCACCGGCGCCGAGGTGCAGCGGGCACTGGACCACGCCGCCGCATCGCTGGACATCCGCCGCGAGCACACCGCACTGGAGGTGCTGCACGACTCATCCGGGGTCACCGGTGTGCTGGTGCGCAATCCCGAGGGCATCGGCATCGTGCACGCGCCGTCGGTCATCCTGGCCACCGGTGGACTCGGGCACCTCTACAGCGCGACCACCAATCCGGAGGGCTCCACCGGCGACGGCATCGCGCTGGCGTTGTGGGCCGGCGTCGAGGTCGCCGACATCGAGTTCATCCAGTTCCACCCGACGATGCTGTTCGACCGCACCGGCACCGGCCGGCGCCCGCTGATCACCGAGGCGCTGCGCGGTGAGGGAGCGGTGCTGCGCGACGCGCGTGGCGACTCGGTGACCGCCGGCGTGCACCCGTTGGGTGATCTGGCGCCGCGCGACATCGTCGCCGCGGCGATCGAGGCCCGGTTGCGGGAGAGCGGCGACGAGTGCGCGTTCCTCGACGCCCGCGGCGTCGAGGATTTCGCCCGCCGGTTCCCCACCGTCAACGCCGCCTGCCGCGCCGCCGGGATCGACCCGACCGAGGATCTGATCCCGGTTGTTCCCGGTGCCCATTACAGCTGCGGTGGGGTGCGCACCGATGTGCACGGCCGCACCAGCCTGCCCGGCCTTTATGCAGCGGGGGAGGTGGCCCGCACCGGGATGCACGGCGCCAACCGGCTGGCCTCCAACAGTCTGCTCGAAGGTCTGGTGGTGGGTGCCCGGGCCGGTCGCTGTGCCGCCGACCACGCCGCCGCGGTGGACGCCCCGACGGCGACGGTGAAAATGAAAGGCGCCCAGCGTGTTTCGCTGGACCGCGCCGAGTTGCAGCAGGCCATGACCCGATGGGCGTCGGTGGTCCGGGAAGCCGACGGCCTCGATCGGCTGGCCGCCGTCCTCGACCGCGCGATCGCCGGCCGGATGTCGACCCGCGCGGACTTCGAGGACGCCGCGCTGACCGTCACCGCACAGGCGGTCGCCGCCGCCGCACTGGCCCGCACCGAGACCCGCGGCTGTCACCACCGCAGCGACTTCCCGGACACCGATCCGGCGCAGGCGGTCTCGTTCGACGTGCGCGCCGGCGCCGACGGGCGCATCGCCGTCACCGAGCCCGTGACGCAGTGACCGCGATGACGGGAATGCTCACCGACGCTGAACGCCACGAGGCACTCATCACGATCCGCCGGGGCCTCGACGAGGATCTGCGCTACGGCCCCGACGTCACCACCGAGTCGACCGTCCCGGCCGACGCCACCACAATCGGCTCGCTGGTGGCCCGGGAAACCGGTGTGGCCGCCGGCGTGGACGTCGCCCTGATGGTGCTCGACGAGGTGTTGGGGCCCGACGGCTATCAGGTGCTGGAGCGGGTGCAGGACGGAACCCGGTTGGAGGCCGGCCAGTGCCTGCTGAAGGTCCAGGCGCCCACCCGTGGTCTGCTCACTGCCGAGCGCACCCTGCTGAATCTGGTTTGTCACCTGTCCGGCATCGCCACCGCGACCGCCGCCTGGGTGGACGCGGTGGACGGCACCAAGGCCCGCATCCGGGACACCCGCAAGACCCTGCCCGGACTGCGGGCGCTGCAGAAATACGCGGTGCGGGTCGGCGGGGGCGTCAACCACCGGATGGGGCTGGGCGATGCCGCCCTGATCAAGGACAACCACGTCGCCGCGGCCGGATCGGTGGTCGCCGCGCTGCGGGCGGTGCGGGCCGCCGCCCCGGATCTGCCGTGCGAGGTCGAGGTCGACACCCTCGAGCAACTCGACGAGGTGCTCGGCGAGGACGTGCAGCTGATCCTGCTGGACAACTTCCCGGTCTGGCAGACCCAGATGGCCGTGCAGCGCCGCGACGCCCGGGCGCCCGGGGTCATGCTGGAATCCTCGGGCGGCCTGGCCCTGGAGAACGCCGCGCAGTACGCCGGCACCGGGGTGGACTATCTGGCCGTCGGCGCGCTGACCCACTCGGTGCGGGTACTCGACATCGGCCTCGATCTCTGATTCATTCGCGTTGAGTTAGGACTCACGCAGACAAAGTGCGAGGTGGATTCATACGGTCAATGCAATTTCCTAGCTGTGGAGGTTGCAGATG
>NZ_JAFMJZ010000219.1 GCF_017853185.1 Mycolicibacterium sp. | reverse complement strand
GTGTAGTCGGTCACCGTCGCCGTCGCCGGGTCGAACCCGATCCGCTGCACCACCAGGGCGCGCGCGTAGGACACCGCCGCATCGGCGCTGGCCTCGTCCCTGGCCGCGATGGACCGCTGCAGGTACTCCTCCAGCAGTTCAACGCTCAGCAGCGCGTCAGGTACGACGATGGGCACGGCGGTCTCCTAGCGGGACTCTGCGGCGGGTCGCTTCGACCGCGGTTTCGGGGCGGCTGCCTTCTCCGGTTCGGGGGCAGCAGCGGGAACCGCCAGACCGGCGGCAAGCAGGTCGGTGGCCTCGCCGTCGGGCAGGTCCACGGACTCGCCCACGGCAGGCCAGTCGGCACCGTTGCGGGTGCCGGTGATCGTGGCTTTCATCTGAACGCGCATGGCGTCTCCCTTCGGTTAGCGGGGGTGGGCGGCGGCGCCCAGCGAGAGAAGAACGCCGCCACCCGGTACCAGAGGTCAGGCGCATAACACCTGAACTGGAGTTCCGATTAACTGGCTCCCCCAACAAACAGCTTCAGGGCGCCCGTCTGGTCGGCGAGGATGCCGTCGCCGCGCACCACGGCCTTGAACGTCACCAGGTCCGCGTTGAACGCGAACTCATCGGAACGCTCGAAGCGCACCCCGCCGGCGAGCCGGACAAAGTACTGGCTGAAGTCGCCGAACACGACCGACTTGGCGCTGACCGCGGGGGCGGCAACGTTCGGGTCGGTACGCACCGGCTTGCCGAGCAGCGTGTCGGGGACGCCGACCTGCAGACTGGGCTGCCACAGGTACTGGTTGGTGGTGTCCTTCAACTTGCGGACAGCCGCCAGCGTGGAATCCTTCATCAGCCAACCGCAGGACGTGCTGTTGCGGTACGGCGCGATGACGCTGAACATCAGGTCGATCAGGTTGTCAGCGGTGAACCCACCAGTGACACCCGTACCGCCCGTGACGCCGGTGGTGGCGCCGGTGACCACACCGGCGGGCTGCGAAGAACCCGTGCCGGTCACAAGATGCGCACCGAGCGCGTTGCCGCAGGCGCGGCCAGCCTGCATCGACAGGTAGCCGAGCAGATCCACGGCGGTGTCGTCCACCAACTCGCGGGACACCTGGATGATGACGCCGTACTTGTAGGCGCCGAGCGTCCGCTTGGCGAACGCCGGGTCGGACTCGGAGATGGCCGAGCCTTCAGTGGTGAGCGCGGCCGAGGAGTGCGCGGTCGTGACCGGCACCTCGATCGTCTCGCCCGAGCCAGTGTTGAGCACCGTCGGCCCGGCCGACAGCACGCCGGACGACTCGATCATGTGCGCCAACAGTTGATCGCGGAACGACGTGGGGACGGTGTTGCCACCGGCCGTCGCCGAACCCTTGGTCAGGTCGCGGAAGTTGACCGGGGGAAGACCCTCGTTGGTGTCGAACGCGCGACGCTCGCCGCGCAGGAACGAACGCAGGTTGTCCTCCACGTTGCGGGCCTCGGTGTGCTCCGGCTTGGGGGCGGCGTTGAACCGCTCCATTGCCTCGGATGCGTCCTTGGCGCGCTTCTCGGCGTCCTCGATGGACTGCCGCTGCGCATCAAGGGTGCTCAGGGTCTCGTTGATGGTGTCGAACTTCTGCGACTCCTCGGCGGTGAGGGCACGGCCCTCTGCCTCGGCGGTGTCGAGCATCGCCTTCGCCTCACTCCAGGCGGTAGCGCGCTGCTCAAGAATCTGCTTGACCAGACTCATGGTTTGTCTCCTTACAAGACGTGGGGATGGATGGGGTGGTCGAACCGGATGCCTTGGGGGCTGTCCGGCTACCGGGGTGCCCGCAGCAGCTCCAGGCGGCGGCGGGCAGCATCCAACGCCGAGCGGATGTCGTCCTGCTCGGAGGTGGGGGTCTGTGGCTCCTCGACCGTCGGGTCGAGGTCTTTCTTCAGCAGGGCGCGCAGATCGTTGCGGGCGGCGAAAGCGCGCACCTGCACCAGGTCCAGCCCTGCGGTGTCGGCGAGGCTCCGAAGGCCCGCCTCGGTGTCCAGATAGGCGGGGTCGTCCACCGGGGCGATGTCCACCAGTTGCACACTGCGCAGGGTGCGCAGCGGGAAGTCGCTCTCGGTGTAGCCCCACTCGTCGCCGTCGGCGTGGGTGTGGAACGCGAACGAGGAGAATCGCACATCGCCGCGGGCGGCCAGCACCGACACGTCGCGGCCCGCGGTCGTGTCAGGCATGTCGATCTCGTAGCGCAGACCGATGTCGTCCACGCTCAGCCGCAGCGTGCCCGCATCGGTGGTGCCGAGCAGCGTCTCATGGTTGTAGCGGGCCATCACGCGCACACCGTCGGCGAGGCTCTTGTTGAACGCCGACGGGGCCAACTGCTCCACGAAGCCGCCCAGATTGCGGGAGGTCTTGTTGAACTTGGCGGCGTAGCCGACCAGCGTTCCGACCCCGCCGGACGCGCGGAATTCCACGGCCGCACGCACGGTGCGCACCTCGGGTGACTTCACGATAGGACTCCTTCGGTGAGCATCAGTTCCAGGTCGGTGGCCGCGGCCCACGCCGGCGCCACCGCAGTGAAAATGTAGGACAGCAGAGCCGTCTCAGTCGCGTTGCTCTTACTCACCGTGTCTCCTCGATGCCGATGACCGCGCCGGAGTCGTCGCGGATGATGGTCTTACGGGTGGTGACAGGCTCGGACTGCGGCTGCTCCACCGTGATCGGTGCGTCGATACGCACCTGCGCGGGTTCAACAGTCACCTGCGGCGGTTCCACGTTCACCCGCACATCAGGGGTCGCCACATGGTTGTGGATCTGCGCCGGGGCGGGCGCCGCCGGTGCCTCCACCGTCGTTAATGTGCGGGCATCCACCTCGGGCATCTGCACCACGATCGGCTGCACCTGCTGCGGCTGCTCGCGGGTCGCCGGAACCGCCTGCTGCTTCGGGCCGTAGGCCGTCAGCCACGCCGCCTGCTCGTCCGGTGTCATCGGGGGCTTGTCCTCCACCGCGCGCGCCTCGTCCTGCGTCTCGATGCCGGTACGCAAGGCGATCTCATGGGCCTGCATGCGGGTCAACGTGTCGGCGCGGATGTTCGCGTCCATGTTGAACTGCACATAGCGCCTACCCGGCGCCAGTTTCGTCAACGACTGCTCGATCTGGGTCAGCCAACCGGCCACCGACGTGGACCGCACGTAGCGCAGATCCATGTCCAGATTCGCGTACGAACGGCTGCTCGCGGCCTCCCCGCCAATCCGCTCCGGCGGCACCCCGTAGATCGCGGCGACCTGCGCTGCCGTGGCCTTGATCGTGGCCAGAAACTGCGACTCCTCGGCCGGGATGCTCACCGAGTTGAAGTCCCAGTCGCGGCCCACCACCAGCAGATCGCGGGCGGCCACCGCCTCCTTGAACCGGGCCTTGATCGTGTCAGCCGTCGGCTTCGGGATCGTGTCCAGTTTCGTGTTCTTCAGGACCGCACCGGGGTTGCCGTTGTTGCGGAACCAGTCCCGGCCGAACCTGATCGCCTGCCAGCCCACCTCCGTGGTCGTGGCGAACGCCTTCAAAGGCGACATGCCCAGCACGCGGCCCGGCAGAGGGAACGCCGGGATGTGCAGGATCACGCCGGGCGCCACCGGCTGGCCCATCACCGAGAACACCGGCTGCAGCGTCGCCGTGTCGTCCATCACCGACACGTCGGCGGGGTTCAACCACTCGATGCTCGACGGCCAGCCGTCCGCGCCCACCCCGGTGATCACACCGAAAGCGTTACCGCGGATCAACAGCGAGTAGGTCAGCCGGTACATCCAGTCGTAGCGGGTACCCCGCGCACTCGGTGACGACAGGAACGCGGGCTGGCGCTCCTGGCGTCCCGCGTCACTGTAGGCGTGCAGCGGCGTCTGCGCCACCGCATCGCACAGCAGCCGGGTCGCCGCGAACACCGGGACGAACGTCGCGTAGTCGTTGGCCACCTCGGCGTAGACATCCGCGCCCCACACATCCTGGTAGGACACCGAGCGCCGCTGCGGACGCGTGAACAGGCTCACAGGTCAGTCCTGCTGCCGAGCACGAAACCGAGCAACACCAGCAGCACACCGGCCATCGCCAGGCCCGCCAGCGGGGCGAACAGCCACGCAGCGGCGGTCACGGTGATCAGTCCGGCCACCTCCAGCAGCGTGGAGACAAGCCCGTCAGGCAAGCGCATGAAATGACCTTTCGTCAGTAGAACGACGCCGCGGCGTCATAGTCGGCGGCATCGTCGCGGTAGCGCAGGAACAG
>NZ_JAFMJZ010000065.1 GCF_017853185.1 Mycolicibacterium sp. | reverse complement strand
CCGCCGGCCAGGGTGGCGTCCGGTGACGGGGCCGGGGCGCTCGCCAGCGAGGAAATGGTGGTGCCACCGGCCTGATCGGTGTCGTCGAGCACTGTCGCGGTGTGGGCCACCGCCAGCCCGCCGGCGACTCGCACCGCTTGCGAATGCGCCATTAGCGACTCCAGGCCCGCCTCCCACACCGAAAACGACGCCGCTACCGCCGTCGAGATCGGATCGGTGCCCGCCGGTATGCACCCGCCGCCCCCGGCGGGGCCGGGGGCGCACTGCTGCAAGCCCTGTCCGTCACCGGAAAGGGCCTGCGGGTCAGCGTCGAGGTACTGCATGGGAGCGTGCGCGATCCGCTGTTTTACGCGTTGCCGGTGATCGACTGGATCGCCGCCGCCGCCTGAGCATCTTCGCTCTCAAAGGTGAGCCGGGTGTTGTCGAGCTTGTCGGCCATCGCCCGAGCGGTGGCCGCCGCCCGCGCATAGGCAGCCGTGCGCGCCTGGCCTTCGGCCTGCTTGGCGTCGATGAAGGCGTGATAGATCGGCCCTGCGGCATGGCGCAGTTCCTCCAGCGAGGCGTGGTCGTGGCGGCCGTACTGCTCCAACTGATCGGCGTAGGCGCGCAACCCCTCGGCGTCGAACGCGGCTGCCTCGGAATCGAGCGCGATGGCGGGAACAGGCGATGTCGATGACACAGGATCAACCCTCTCCAGGTGTGTGCAAATTATGTTCATAGGTGTCCACTTATGTGCATTAGTGTGTATCGTGAGCGGCGGATACGCAAGTGCTGCCCGACACCCCGGCAGCCCGTAAGGCTGGTCGTCGGGGTGGACTTCTCCCGACAGGAGCTGCTCATGGCCCCGAATCGCCGCGTCGCCCATCACAATCAGGCGGCCACGGGCGGGATCTGCACGGTCGCCCCGCAGTGGGGCACTGCACGACCGCTCGCCTCGATGGCGACATCGAAGGCGGCGGCTGGCCCGGCAGCGCTCGGTACCCGAGAAGTCCGACCGGTAGCGATGTGTGACCGGAGGTGGGTAAGAACGCTGCCAGTCCTCCGCTCCGGCGTGTCAGCGGCCAACACCCCGGGTCGCTGGGCATACTCCCCATCGAGACGGTTAACCGTCCCCGGCGACCAGACGGTTAACCGTCGCCGCGGGGGGCACCACCGAGTCGGCCGTCCGAACACGTCAGAGAGGAGGTGCCGATGGCGTCCCGACCGCACACACTCGGCCGCATTCCCGCGGTTGCGCTGCACTGTGTCAGCCGACCCACCCAAACAGTGAACCCTCCCAGCTAGCCGGGAGGGTTCACGGGAGCAACCGCCACAGTCGCTCCTTCTATGTCACGAGATCCACTTGCTTGCAGGCACCGGATCCTCGCCAGTTCGCTCACATCCGAAGGGTTGATTCGACGAACGTTTCCGATGGTACGACCCGCCCGTCGTTGCGCGCAATAACCGTACGTCCATGCGCTCAACATGGTCCGGGGCAGCCGTACCCCGCACTTCACCGGGCTGCTCCACGCCGTGCGGCCCACCCTCCGCTGCGGCGGCAGACATCCCCGGTGCTCCCCCAGGTGCGCCCGCAGTCATCGGCGCGACGATGACCATGTCCGTGTCCCCGCCGGCCGCCGTGTGGAAAGGCCTCGCCCGCAGGCTCTCTCAGCCCGGCCGCGGACGCATGAAGGTATTCGACCCGGACACCAAGACGTATCTCAAAACGCGCCGCCTCACCGACACGTTGCCGGCCGAGATGGCCGCCGTCTACCTCTACACCCAACGCCGGACCACACTCCTGGCGCTGGACTTCGACAGCAAGACCCACGGCGCCGCGCAGGTCGATGCCGACTTCGAGCGCGCCCGCGGCTGGTTGGTGACCTGCGGCGCCCGCCTGGTCTCTGACCGGTCCACCAACGGCGGCCGCCACATCCTGGTCCCGCTGGCCATCGGCACCACCGCCAGCTTCGACGAAGTCCAGCCGCTGATGCGGCAACTGAAATCCCGGCTGCCCAGCTTGGACATCACCCCCATGCAGAACCCCGCCGAGGGGTGCATCAGCGTCCCGGGAACCCCCTGCGCGGGCGGCTATCGGGCCCTCGACGGCACCCTCGCCGACGCCGTCAACACCCTCACCGAACGCAGCGCACCCACGCTGCTGCCCGAGCTCTACGCGCTGCTGGGCACCCTTCCCTCCCCTGCGACCTCACCAGCTCAACCCGGCGCCGCTAGCGCGGGCCACACCACCGGCGCCGGCGAGGACGAACGCCTGGTGGAGCACGCCCGCTGGATAAAGCCCTTCCCCGCCGCGGTGGCCGCCTTCGCCGCCACCGGAGCCATGGAGCCAGGCCGCTGGCCGAGCCCGTCGGAGGCGCGAATGTCCGTAGTGCTCAACGCCGTCCTCCGCGGCTCTAGCCTCGCCGACATCCGTGCCGCCAGCCGGCCGGGGCAGCCCTGGAGCGGCCTCGGCGAGTCCTACATCCGGAAGCACAAGGGCCGGGCCGACGCCCAATTGGCGAGGGACGTCACCGCCGCTCTCCGCTACACCGCGGCGACGGTAGCCAAAGCGAATCGGTCCGCACACAGGAATAACTACTCACAGCGGGGGGGAGCTGCCGAGGGGCCGGTCGGTCGGTGGCTGGCCTACGCGCTGGCCTGGGCAGACCACGAATTCGCCCGCAGCCCCCTGCGGTGGACGGTTCGGGATGTATTTCAGGCGCTGGCGATCAAAGCCGCTGTGGCTGGGGAGGTCAAGACCGGGACCCCGGTGGTCGGTGTTGGCGGTCGCTCGCTGTCGTTGTCGGCCGGCTTGCTTCCGCCCACTACCGTCTTCGAGGTTCTGCGGCGGACGCGGGAAATGGTGGGCTCCCCCATATTGCTGGTACGGCGGGCGGTCGGGCGCGAAGCTGATTTCTACGCCCTCACCACCGAGAACCCCGACGGGCTGACACCCGTGCCGCCGCAGCGGGTCATCGTCGCTGATGTGCACCCGGCCTGGAGCGTTCTGGGGCGCCAGCACCGGGCGGTCTACGACCTCATCGCCCATGCGGGGATGACGAGACCGGCGGATATCTACGCCGCCGCCAGGGTTAGCGCCCGCAGCGGCCAGCTGGCCATTTCCGCCCTGGCCACGGCTGGGCTGATCGCACGGCTCGGACGGACCGTCGTTGTTGGAGCGGTCAGGCTCGACGACATCGCCGCGGCCCACCACCTCGACGAGACGTTTTCCGAGCGAATCGCTCGCTTCCGCAACGAGCGGGCGGCCTGGCACGACTGGCTGGCGCTGCAGGACCAGATGAGAGGACTCGCCCTCCCCGACGACGAGTCCTCGTCATCGGGGTCGGAACCGTCCGAGCACGTTTTTGGCGACGAGCAGGAGTACCTGGCCGCCGTTCTGGCGCACGGCCCCCCGGACCACGGCACCCCAGACGATGAGCTCGTTGCGTTGGAGCTGCTCGCCGATGTGCTCGGGGCCCGCATCCTCACGCCAGCCAGGGGAATCTGACGAGGCACTCGGAAACAAGTCGGTACGTTCCGTGTTACGGGTACGTTCCCATTGTACCTGAGTAAGAGGTCGGCCCCACCCGGCTGCGGCAGTATCACCCGATCACCCGGTGATCCGATCACGCGGTGACGGGGTGATCACGGGCCGCGACTCCATTACTCTCGCGGACCCGGAAGGCATGTCATGTCCCCCAGCAAGACCACCAACAATGCGTCCGCCCTGGCTGACGCCTTCGCGGCTTTGAGCGTTGAGGGCAAGCCGATCACCGTCCGCACGCTGAGAGAGCGGGCCGGGGTCAGTACCGACACCGCCGCGGGGTGGCTGCGCGCGAACCGGCCGGCCCGCGACGTCTCCCCTCCCCCAGCCGACGTCCTGACCCGGGTCCTGGACCCGCTGTGGTCGGCGGCCGTCGCGGTGGCACGCGATGAACACGCCGAGGCCGCCGCCGCTGAGAGGGATGTCCTCGTTCAGGCCGAGGCCGAGGCGCTCGCCGAGCTGGCCGCGGCAGTGTCGAGGGCCGAGACCGCAGAAGCCGAGAACGCACAGCTGCAACGGGATCTCGCGGCGGCCGAGGCCGACCGCGATGTGCTGGCGGCACGCGCGGCCGCCGCGGCGAAAGACGCCGAGGATTCCCGCGCTGCGGCTCACGCCGCCGAGCTCGCCGCAGCCGAGGCTCAGGCGACCGCCCGGACGCTGCGCGAGGTCATCGACTCGCTCCGTCGACGCGACGCAACTCCGCCGCCGGGGTAAGCCAACCGAACCCGATCTACTTTATTGGCGGCGTTTCGCCACTGTGACGGTCGTATCAGCTCGCAGCTTTGGTCCGGCGCCGGCGGATCTTGAGCATCTCCTCGAGGAGGTCGGAGGCGAAGTCCTGCGCGGTGAGGAGGACGTCCTCGTGCTTGGCCTCCAGCCACGCCTCGCGTAGAGCCGCCGCGGCGGTCGGCCGCAGCCGCAGAGTGCGGGGCGCCTCGGCTTTCGCGCCGGAACTTCGCGTCGGCGGTGGCGTGATCGACCGCGGCGGGGCGGCCTGGTCGGGCTGCACCGGCTCCGGCTCGGGAGTGCTCTGCGCGGCATTCACCGCCGCGGCCTCGGCCGGATCCTCCCTCACCATCGCTGCTTCAGGCGCTGCGCGGTCAGTGCCCCCAAGCGGTGCGGTATCGGTGTCCGCGGCGTCCTGGTCCTCAGCGGCTACCGGACGCAGCGGGCGTGTCTCGCTGCCGGCTGTGGACAGCATCCCCAGGATGGCCGATTCGACGTCTTTCTTAGGCATGATGCTTTCCCTTCCTCTGGCGGCCTTCGTTGACGAGCTTCATGACTTCGACGGTGAAGTTGGCGTATGCCTGAGACAGATCGGGATCCGCCTCCGGGTCGCCGAGCACATGCAGCCCGCTGATCATGCGTTCGGCCGCGGTGCGTTTCGGGATCGTGGTGTTGAACAGCGGGACGCCGTCCTCGCGGAGGCCGGCCAGCACTTCACGGCTGGCACGTGTATTCGGCTCGTACTTGGTCAGCAAGACGCCCAGCACCTCGGCGGAGAGCACCTGGTGCCGGCGCAGTGCCTCCGACCACTCGAAGAACATGTTGACCCCTCTCCTGCCCCACTTCGTGGCGTCGGTCGGGACAACGAGCCAGTCGGCGGCGTTGAGCGCGGTGATGACGACCTGCCCGAGATTGGGCGGCAAATCGAGGACGACCGCGTCGTATTCGTGGATGACCGGCTCGAGCGCCATCGCTAGCTGGTACTCGCGGCGGTGCATCGTGACCAGCTCCTGATCGAGCTTGGCCACCGCCAGCGTTGAGGGGATCAGGTGGAGGTTGTCGACCCGGGTCTGGCGGATGACCTTGTAGGGCGGCAGTTCCTCGTCCTGGATGAGGTCGTAGAGATCGAACTCGACGTCGTCGTACGGGTCGAACATGGTGGTGGAGTTCCCCTGCGGGTCGCAGTCCACCAGGAGGGTCCGCCACCCGCCGCGGGCCAGGCCGGTGGCGAGGCTGACCGCCGTGAAGGACTTACCCACCCCGCCCTTGTGGTTGGCGACGGCTATCACATCGGCTTTCACTTGAACTCCTTCAGTGCAGTGGTACGCCCCATGGAACAGCGGTTTTCGCGCAAGCCCCCTCGGCTTCCGTGGCGTGTCGGAATGCTGTGACCTTTGTGATGCGGCAACGAGATCACCCGGTGACGAGATCACCCGGTGATGGCGTGACCTGGTGACTTGGCCACCGAATCACCCGGTGATGTGGTCACTCCGTTACCCGGTGACGACGTGACGCGATCGCACGATCACCCGGTGGCCTGGTGACAGCGTGACGACGTGACTCGATCACCGGGCGACCCGGTGACCCGATCACACGATCACACGATCACGCGGTGACACCGTGACCTGGTGACTTCATCGCTCGGTTACGACGTGATTGAGTGATCGGATCGCGGGGTGATGCCGTGACGAGATCACCAGATGACGCAGTCGCACGGTGATCCGGTCATCACGTGATCGGGTGACGGGGTGATGCGGTCACCCGGTGACGGAGTGGCCCGGTCACCACATCACCCGGTCACACGGTGATTGTGTGACCGGGTGATCCGGTCACGTCGTGACGAAATGACACGGTGACGTGATGATCGCCGGGAGCTGTCTGAGCAGCGCGGATTTGATTAACCGCAGTTAATTGGACGGGGGAGTGGCGCGATTAACCGCGGTTAATCGACCAGTGAGCGTGTCGGCGAGAGAGAGGGGCGGACCTCCTCGGTACTCTGCGGAAGACCAATCCGAAGTACCCCACTTGAGTGGGCGAAGCATACGGGAGGGCCTTAGTGGCTGTTCACGTCGTTCTCAACCAGAAGGGCGGGGTGGGCAAGTCCACGATCGCCGTCAACCTCGCCGCGGTGACCGCCGATGTCCTCAATAACGACGACGATCCGGAGGCCAGTTCTCCCGTCGCGGCGATCTCGGTCGACCCGCAGGGCTCGGCGGTGTGGTGGGCCTCGCGGATCGACTCACTGCCGTTTCACGTGGCTCAGGCGCACGACGACATCGAGAACCTGAGACGGATCAAGAAACTCCCCGGCATCAAGCAGGTTTTCGTCGACACCCCGGGGTGGATCGACCTCAACGCTGGCGACAGCGGAGCCGACCCGCTCGGAAAGGGGCCGGCCGCCGAGGCGCTGCGGGCGGTACTTGATGTCGCCGACGACATCATCGTTCCCATAGAGACCGAGCCGCTGAGCTTTGATCCGACTGCCAGGACGATCAACAAGGTCATCAAACCGCGGGGTCTTCCCTACAAGGTGGTCATCAACAACTGGGATCCCCGAGACGGCGTGAGTGACCTCAACCAGACGCGGGACTTCGTCAAAGCCAACGGATGGAATCTCGCCAGCACCGTGATCCGCCACTACAAACTGCATGCCAGGGCCAGCGCGGACGGACAGGTGGTCACCGAGTACCCAGCGAACCGCGTCGCCCTGCAGGCCCGGGAGGACTTCTACAAACTCGCTCTCGAGATCATCGCTACAGGGGGAGAGGCGTAGGACATGGCTCGAGGTAAGCGCACAAACTTGGCAGATCTCACCGCCGCGGTGGGCGAGCACTCGCCGGTGGACATGGATGCCGAGGCGCCGACTACGCCGCCTCGATCGGTCCCACTGAGTGACCTCACGGCCAACCCCCGCAACCCGCGGGAGGACCTCGGCGACCTGAGCGCACTGTCCTCGATCGCCGATCTTCAGCTCCAACCGGTCACCGTGGTGACCCGCGAGGCTTATCACGCGCTCTATCCCGACGACGGGATCGAAACCCGCTACGTCGTCGTCAACGGCTGCCGTCGGCTCGCCGCGGCGCGAGAGTACGGGCGCTCGGAGCTCGACATCTCCATCAATAACGCCGTCGCCCGCGACCGGGTCACCCTCATCTCCGCGGCCATCGTTGAGAACGTCGACCGTGAGGACTTCGATGTCATCGAAGAGGCGAAAGCCGTGCAGGCGCTGGTCGAGGAATGCGGCCGCGCCGACCACGCGGCCGAACGGTTGCACCGGACAGGCGCCTGGGTGTCCCAGCGGCTGGCCTTACTTCGACTGGCGCCGGAGCTGCAGACGGCACTGCGCCGCGGCGAGTTGGCGATCAGAGAGGCCCGCAACCTCGCCCGCGTCCCGCTGGAGGAGCAGGTGCTCCGCTGGCGGGCGGCGCAGGAGCGCGTCCGGGACAAAGGCCCCTCCGCGACGCCCGGTGATCGCCAGCCATCGCCGTCGCGGGTGATCGCCGCGGCGCTGACGAAGTTCAACACCGAGCCCGCACTGCTCGCCACGGCCCTGCGGGATCAATTGGGTGAGTCCGGCGTCGCGACGCTGCTCGCTGTGCTGGCCGGCGGATCATCCGTGCATGAGGACCCTCATCGCTGAGGGCCGCTCACCGATCGACGGTTAGCTCGCCGAGATGTCCCGGAGTCATGAACTGGGAAAGCGCATCGAGGTACCGGCGAGCGACGCCACGGTACTTATCGGCCACGGTGGCGTCTACTTCCAGCAGATCCTGCTGCGCAGCGATCAACAGCCGGTTCGCCTCGATCTGTGACATCAACTGAGCGCGCAGTTCGTCGACCGCCGTCGTAGACGCCGAATCCGACGTGGCCGGTGGAGTGGGAAGCTCGTCGGCGTAGACATACCAGCGCAGTCGCTTCGGGCGCGGCTCAGCCCCGCCGCGCAGCTCACCCCTGGTGATCCGTGCGATCAACGTCCGGGGATCCTTATTCAGTCGGGCGGCGGCCTCCGCCAGTGACACGACAGGACCGCCCGGTGTGGTCTCCACACCGGGCGGAGGCAGCTTGCGCTCTGTCATGCCCGGGACGTCCGCACTCCTAGTAAGGCTGGGAATCGCACTCGACGGCACTCTGCTCCGGATGAAGCGCAGTGCCGAGCCATTCAAGCAATCTGCCGTTTTGATGTCGTTATTTAGGAGCATATTAGCGACACACAGAGTGTCAAGGGGCGGCGATGCCGCTATTTAAGCGCATCACGTCGTAAACTAACGACACTCGCGACGGCGACCGGAAGGAGCGGGACGTGGCCAGACTGAAGTCGGAGACCCGTCAAATGACCGAACTTGTCGGCGTTCGCTTCACCCCGGACGACCACCTCGCGCTTAAGCAGGAAGCCCAGCGCCGCGGTATCACCGTTCCTGAGCTTCTCAGAACGCTATGCCTTGAGGGCGTGCAGAAGGCGTCCTGACGCTATTGAGGCGACGGTCCAGGATCGCAGCCCGCGTCAACTGCCCTACGCTTCCGCCATGCAGCAGGGTCCGCTCCGGTGACCCGTCGCGGCGGGGCGCCGTGGGCACCCACCTCGCTGCCGGCGCTGCGCCGGCAGTGGTTTGACGTCCTGGAGGAGGGGCTGGAGCAGACGCAGCGGCAGGGCGAGGCGCCGGCCGAGGTGTTGGCCCAGGCTGAGCGGGACGTGGGCGGTTTGCGCAGTTCGCGGCTGTACTGGGTGGCCCGCGACATGACCGACCTGGCGGTGGGGGCGGCGGCCTCGCTGCCGGAATGGTCCCCGGCCGCGGCGATCCCGGCGGAGTTCGGGCTGTTGTGCTGGGCCAAACCGGTGGGCCGCTTCGACTGGCCGGTGCCGGGCAGTGATCAGCGCATCGAGATGCCGATCGACGCGTTTCTGTGGGGCGTGACCGGCTCGGGGGTGGCGGTGAGCGCGGCGGTGCGCAGCGACCGCATCGCCGCCCAGCTCAACCCCGGTCTGGCGCGGCTGCCGCTGCTCTCCCACCCGATGGGGCTGTGGGCCCTTGAGGAGCCGGTCGCCCACCGCCTCGAGGGCGGGGCGGTGTCGCCGCTGAGCGTGCTGGGATGTGCGTGGCTGCTGATGGGACAGCCCAGCGTCAGCACGGTGCGTGTGATCGGCGGCGGCGCAGCCGGTTCCGGCGACAGCGCCGGCGGCGGGGCGGATCCCGAGGCGGTGTCGATCATCGAGCTACGGCGGCTGCCCGGCGGCGACCGCGACGGTGCCGGCGCTTCAGGCCGCAAGATCACCAAGCGCTTCCTGGTAAGCGGGCATTGGAGAAATCAGCGGTGTGGACCAGGCGGTTCGATGCGAAAGCCGTTGTGGATCAACGGGTATCTGAAGGGTGACCCGAACGCGCCGCTGATGGACGCCTCCGACCGGGTGTACGTGTGGCGGCGGTGAGGAGCTGGGGCGGGGCGGCTTCGTGATGATGATCGCTATAGCTGGATAGGAAGCATCTCAGGGATTGACTGACATCAAACGTAGAACGATCACCTTGACGTTCTCTCGCACCACCGCGTAAACGATCATGCCGGTGCCAGATCCGAAGGGATGCGTCCACTGGTCGCTGGCCTTGTCGTAGGTGCCAACTTCTGGGCTCTCGGCGAGTGTCCAGATTTCAACTGTCCCAACAATGCTCCGCTACTATCAGCCCGATGGATTCATCAGCTATCACGGCGCTTCTCGTCGCGTTGTTGATCTCCGGCGTTGTCACCGGTGTAATCGCGAGGTTTAAGAACCGCAGCTACTACGGCTGGCTTGCTATTGGCCTGCTGACAGGCGTGATAGGAATTGTCGTAGTGTCGATCTTGCCGAGCGCGGCTCCACCACCGCCGCGAGCGACACGCAAGGAGTACTGTCCGCGATGCAACGCCGTTCAAAATGTGCCGTCGGCGGACGCCACGTATGAGTGCTGGCAGTGCAAGCAGGTAAACCAAGTCCGAACGGCCTAACCCACCTGATATGCAGCACTCATCGCGCTCTCCAAGCTGGATTTCCCTCGGGTACGGATGCGAGGCTGCAGGCTTCAATCTCGCGGGCGGCGTTGAGCTCCATCCCGCCGTAGGTGCGCCGCCAGTTGTACAGCGTCGCCGCCGAGACCTCCAGCTCCGCGGCGATCTCCTCGTTGGTCTTGCCCGCCGCGGCGAACTCGTCCGCCGGGCGCAGCTTGCGGACCACGTCCTCCGCCGAATGCTTCTTGCGTCCAGCCATGTGCTTCATAGTTTCTTCCGACCCGTCCACGGGCCACAGGACTCTAAAACAAGATGGCCTCACTCACGGGGAACATGCCACTGGGGCATCCGCCCAGGGCCAACTTCTGGTTGACGCTGCGGGCGCACCTGCAAGCCGACGGCGGACACCCGGCCGACCTGGTCGCCGAAATCCGTTACCAGGCAGTCCCGGCATCAGCGTGATCCGCAGCTTCGATGTGATCGTGTGGATGGTCGGCAAACGCGACGGGGCCGGAGAGACCCGGGGCCGGTTCTAGAGCGAAGCCGTCAGGGGAGAAACCCGTGACCGCAGCCGCCACCCACCACGACGACCTGCGCATCGTCACCCTCAACCTCTGCCACGGCGGCAGCCCGAAGCGCCTCGAGATGCTCGCCGCCCGGCTGCTGGGGTACGGCGCCGAGGAGCTGGTGCTCACCGAGTTCCAGGAAGGCAGGCCCGCGCCCCTCGCGCAGCGGCTGACCGCCGCGGGCTATGTGTTCAGCTACGCCCGGGATGCGGATCCGACGCGCAACGCGGTCGCGGTCGCCTCCCGGCGGCCGATCATCGAGGAGCGGCCGTTCGCACCCGGGCTGGACCCGCGGCATCTGTGGTGCCTCCACACCGCCGGGATCGGGTTGTGCGCCGCCTACGTGCCGGTGCCCACCGAGGAGCGGGTGCCCTACCTGGAGGCGCTGATCGCCGACGGCCGGGCCCGAGGCGTCGAGGTAATCATCGGGGACTTCAACGCCGGCACCAACCCCGCCGACACGACCTCGACGCCGTTCCCGCGCAGCGACCTGCTCGACGCCCTGGTCGCGGCCGGCTACACCGACCTGTGGCGGCACGCCCACCCCGAGGGGCGGGAGTACTCCTATTACTCACGGGAGGACGGCAAGTCCTACAACGGATTTCGCATCGACCGCGCCTACGCCGACCCCGAGCTCCTGACGCGGGTGGTGGGATGCGAATTCGACCAAAACCCGCGCATTGCGGGGGAGACCGACCATGCGGCGCTCAGCGTGCAGATCAGGCGGTAGGGGGCGGGACTGACGGAGGGTGTTACGCGTGGCTCGCCTCGATGACCGCGGCGAACCCCGCGCCGTGGGGTCAGTCCCAAGGTGTGCACGAGTGAACCCGCCGTCGATCTGAAGCGCCCACCGAGGGCCTACTGCGGGCGCAGGGTGGAGGTGCGCGGCCAGCGCTTGCCGTCTTCCAACACGGCCAGGGAGCCAGCGTTGATGATGCCGTCGCGGGCCGGCTTGCGCCGGGAGAGGTCGAGTTTGACCAGGCGGGCGGTGACCGCGGCGCCGGCGCGGGCCACGCCGGGGTCGATGACGCCGTTCGCGTCGATACCTATTCGGCAGCCGACCCTAACCGGCACGTCGCGCCCAACGTGTGCGCCTCTGTGTATCGTTGTGCAATTCCGGTCTAAGATTGGGCACAAGGCGGGGACGTTGTTCGATTGCCAGTGTTGGGAGGCGACACCATCACCGAGACGCCGCGTGCTGTGTCCAGCATCGCCTATCTCACCGAGGAGCACGACGGTGAACCGAACGTGGCTCTGCTGGCCAAACACGTTCAGGCCAGGCTCGCCGATCTGCGGATGAGCACCCTGGCCGCGTCCAAGCTGGGCATCGTGAGCCGCTCGACGCTGCACAGCCTCAACAAGCCGGGCAGCCGGGTGCCCAGCTTCGTCACACTGGCCAAGTTCGACGAACTGCTCAGTTGGGTGCCGGGGTCGGCGCACGCCGTCCTCTACGGCAAGGAACCGGTGACACGGGAGTATGCGGCGGCCAACCCGGAGACGGCGTTGGACGAGGGGGCGCTGGACTCGATCTATTTCGAGATGGCCAAGGACGACCAGTCGACCTACCACTACGACGAACTGAAACGGCTGGTGGGGGAGCGGCTGGCCGAGTTGGGGATCAGCAAGCAGCGGTTCGCCCAAATCGGCGGGCCCGGCCGGTCGACGATGGCGACTCTGGGCAGCCGCGGGTATGCGCCCAGTGCCGAAACCCTGCACCGCATCGACACCTTCGCCAACTGGGAGCCAGGCTCGTCATTGGAGGTGTTGCGCGGCGGCAAGCCCACACCGCGCGGCAACTTGGCGTCGCCGCACCGGGCGGTGGTGCCGCTCAACGCGGCGTTTGACCTGTTGATGCAGACCAAAGCCCGGCTTCAGCGTCAGGATCAGGCGATCGAGCAGGTGCTCTCCGATGTCGAGCGGGTGATGAGCCAAATCTCGGTCGTGATCAGTGATCTGGAAGACCCGCGGCTCTACCCGCCGCGCTCTGCCGAGGAACGCCCGTGAGCATCGGCGTCGGGGGCGAACGTCTGCTGTGGAACAGGTCAACGCCGAAGGTCAGCAGCGGGAGTGGGAAGGGGAGAGAAGCGATGGGATGGATGCACGCGCCGGTGTCGGAGGTCTACGGCACGTGGTTGGCGATGCCGACGGAGTGGACCCCCGAACAGCGCGAGACGTTCATCGCGTTGTGGGCAGACCGTTTGGAGGACGAGGCCGGCGACCTGGCGATGGACATCCGAGAGGAGTCGCTACGGGCCTGGCAGGCCCAACACGGCCGGCAGCCAGACTTCGAGACCAGCGTGCGCCTGAGTGCGACCGCGATGGAGACCGCCCGTGAGGCGGTGGTCCGCGAACGCCTCTACGACAGAATCCCGCTGGACGAGGACGGCGACGCGATCCCGCCCGAGCCGGTCAGCGGCGTGCCATGGGAGAAACGCTGGATGGACCACCGCTACCAGGTCGCCGAGCCCACCGACGCCGTCGCCGACCACGCCCGCAAGCTGTGGCCCGAGCACACCCCCATGTTCCGGGTACTGGGGGCGATGCTGCTGGCGGCACGCCTGGAAGAGGACCGCCCCGTGCCCAGAAACCGCCGCGATCAACTGACCCAGGACCTGGTCCCCGAGATTAACGAGATGCTGTGCCGAATGAAACGCGCCCCCGAGTAGCCCGCCGCCGCACCACGAAGGCGGCACTGCCGGCCGAGGATCAACTTTCGCTGTTCGACGAGGACGACACCTTCGACCAGCCCCTGGACCCGCGGGTCGTCGACCCCGGCGGAACGCCACTGCCCCCCGTGCGCCGGCCCGCCACCCCCGCCCCGACGGTGCCGACGGTGCAGGTTGCGTCGGGGGAGTCCACGCCGCCCGCCCCGCCGCCCGCGCTGTCGGTGGTGTCCTCCATCGACACCGCCGAGACCGGCGCCGTCGCGGCCCCACCGCCGGCGCCGGCGCAGGACACCCCGACCCCGCCGCCTGCGTTGACCGTGGTCGACGCCGACCCGGTGGCGGTGCCCGCCGACCTCGCACCCGCCACCGATTTCGCCCTGGGCACCACGGTCCGTGTCCCCTCAGGAGCCCGCGGCCGTATCGAGGCCAACATCGCCGCTATCGACCTGCTGCACCGCCTGGAGGCCGGCGGGCGCCCAGCCACTCTCGCCGAGCAGGAGGTCCTGGCGCGGTGGTCGGGGTGGGGGGCTGTGCCCGATGTGTTCGACGTGCGTCGCGACACCTTCGCCTCGCAGCGCGAGCACCTCAAATCGGTGCTCACCGCAGCCCAGTACCGGGCCGCCGAGGCGAGCATCCTCAACGCCCACTACACCGACCCGGCCATCGCCGCGGCGATGTGGCAGGCCGTGCAGGAGGCCGGGTTCACCGGTGGGCGGGTACTCGAGCCCGGTTGCGGGGCAGGCACTTTCATCGGTTTGGCGCCCGCGGACGCTCAGATGGTTGGGGTGGAGAACGATCCGATCACCGCGGCGGTGGCCGCGCACCTGTATCCCTCGGCGCAGGTGCGTTTGGAGGGTTTCGAATCCACTCGCGTGCCCAACGACAGCTTCGCCGCCACCATCGGCAATGTGCCCTTCGGGAAGTTCGCGGTGTCCGACCCCGCGCACAACCCGGGCGGGTTTTCCATCCACAACGCTTTCCTGCTCAAATCGGTGAACTTGACCGCGCCGGGTGGCTACGTTGTCGCACTGACCAGCCATTTCACGATGGACGGGACCAACCCTCGGGCACGCCAGGCCATCGCCGCCCGCGCGGAGCTTCTCGGGGCGGTACGCCTTCCCAACAACGCATTTCAACGTGTTGCGGGCACCAGCGTCGTCACCGACGTACTGGTGCTGCGCCGCCGCGAACCGGGCGAGGAGATCGACCCCGCCACCTTGGAATGGGTCCAGACCGCCGAGATGCCGGTGCCCTCCGCTGAGGGCATGGTCGACCTCGCGATCAACAGCTACTACCACCGCAATCCCGACCACATCATCGGCGTCGTCGGCGCCGGCCACGGCCCCTACGGCACCGACAGCCTCACCGTCACCAGCGACAGCACTGATGTGGCCGCGGCACTTTCTGAGCGCCTCTCGGCGATCATCAGCGACGCCCGAGCACGGGGCAAAGCGCTGACCGCCACCCCGGAAACCCTGGTTGACGTCACCGAAATATCTTTCGACGCCGGGCTGCTGACCCGATCCAGCGACGGTGAAATCCCGCTCTACTCACTGCGTTTCGACCCCGACAGCCGATCGTTGCAGGCGTGGCAGGGCAACGGCTGGGAACCGGTCACTATTTTCAAGACCCGGATGGCCGAGACGCTGGAATTGCTCGCGCTGCGTGATGCCGCCGAAGCGGTCACCCGCTCGCAGCGCACCGCTACTCCCGGTCCGCAACGCGAGCAGCTCCGCGCCCACCTGAACCGGATCTACGACGCCTACGTCGCCAAGCACGGCCCGATCAACCGGTTCAAGATGACCGAGCCTAAACCCCGCACCCAGGCCGAACACGACGACTCCGTCGCCAAAGCCGAAATGGCGTGGCGCACCAAGAACAACGATCACGACAGCGACATCCCCGCCGACCTGGCCGCCGAATGGGACGCCGCCGCGTGGGAACCCGCCGCCCCGCAAAAACGCCAGCCGCACATCGTGAAGGCGTTGCGGGCAGACCCCGGCTGGGGCACCCTCCAATCCCTGGAAGGGGTCGATCAGGAGACCGGTCTGCCCACCAAGGCGCCGATTTTCTCGGTGGATCTGCTCGCCGATCCGGTCACCATCACCTGGGCCGAGAACATCCACGACGCGCTCGCGGTGTGCCTGGACCAGCATCAGCGTGTCGATGTCGCCCACATCGCCGCCCTGCTCGCAGACACCGAAGACTCCGTGCGCGAACAGTTGCACGGCCTGGTCTATCCGTCGTTGAGCGACCCCGACCAACTCATCCCGGCGGTCACCGCCCTGTCGGGCAACGTCCGACGTAAATTGGCCCAAGCCCGCGCGGCCGCCGACACCAACCCGATCTACGCCGACTATGTCCACGCGTTGCGCCAGGTGATGCCGGCCGACAAGATGGCCAGCCAAATCAGCGCCCGCCTGGGTGGGCCGTGGATCAGAGCCGAGATCGTTGAACAGTTCGCCCGCGAAGTGCTCGAGGCGCGGCGGATCACCATCGCCCACCACAACGGCAAGTGGGCGGTGGACTGCCCCGCCTGGACGCGCAACACCGTCGCGATGACCGAGACGTGGGGGACCGGGCAGCGCGACGCGATCGACCTGCTCGAGGCCGCCCTGAACTCTCAGACGATCGTGGTCAACCGGCCGCCCGCCGACGTCGAACTGCGCGGCGGACCGCCCATCGACCGCGCCGCCACCGTCGCTGCACAAGCCAAGTGCGGCAAGCTGATGGACCGGTTCAGCACATGGGTGTGGGAGGACGAATCCCGCAGCGAGGAACTGGTCACCGAGTTCAACACCCGCTTCAACAGCCTTCGCGCCCCCATTCACGACGGGTCGCACCTGTCACTGCCGGGCCTGTCCACGCGTTTCACCCCGCACTACTACCAGCGCAACGCCGTGGCCCGGATCATCGCCGAGCCGACCGTGCTGCTCGACCATGTGGTGGGCGCCGGGAAATCAGGCACCATGTTCATGGGTGCGATGGAACTCAAACGCCTCGGCCTGGTCAAACAGCCCTGGATCGTGGTTCCCAACCACATCCTGGAACAGGTCGCCCGGGAAGCGAAATGGTGGTATCCGGCGTCAACACTCTTGATCGGCGCCACCGGGGCCGACGCCGAGGACCGCCGCCGGCTGGCCGCCCAGTCGGCCACCAGCGACTGGGACATGGTGATCATCCCGCAGTCGGTCTTCGAGCGCATCAACGTCCACCCCGACATCCGGGCCGACTACGAGAACCGTGAACTCAGCGCCCTGGAAGAACAGTTGCGCACCGCCGAGAATCCGCTGACGAAGAAGATGATCGAGGCCGCGCTCAAACGTCAGCGCACCAAGCTGGAGAAACTTCAGAAAGCCGCGGCGAAAGACACCGGAGTCACCTTCGAGCAGACCGGGTGTGACTACCTGTTCGTCGATGAGGCCCACCACTACAAGAACAAAACCCGGCTGTCGCAGATCCGCGAACTCGCCTGCCCGTCAGGGTCGGCCAAGGCCACCGACCTCGACCTCAAACTGATGGTGCTGCGGCAGCGCCGCCGCGATGAAGCCATCGCCGCCGGCACACCGCCCGCGGAGGTGGTCGAGCGGGTGGCGACGTTCGCCACCGGAACCCCTGTCGCCAACAGTCTCGGCGAGTTGTACGTGATGCAGTCCTACCTGCGACCGGACCTGCTCGCCGACAGCGGCACCGCCGACATCAACGACTGGGGCAATACCTTCACCGCCACGGTCAACACCGTGGAAGCCAACGCCACCGGGACCGGACTGCACCCGGTCACCCGCGTGGGCAAGTTCACCAACCTGCAAGAACTGCTCGCGCTGTCCTCGGCGTTCACCGATGTCGTCACCCGCACCCAGGTCGCCAGCGGCAGAACAGGACTCACCTTGCCGGGGCTGGTCGGCGGTCGCCGCAAGATCGTCACGATCACCCCCAGCCAGGAGGTCAAGGACTTCATCACCGACCTGGCCCACCGCGCTCAGAACATCGACCCGCGCCGCATGGACCTCGACAACATCCTCAAAATCAGCAACGACGGCCGCAACGTGTCGCTGGACCCGCGGCTGGCGCACCTGGCCAAACCCGAGACCTCCCGCGCGAAAACGGTGGCCGACCAGATCATGCGGATCCACCACCAGACCGCCTACAACGTCTATGTATCCCCGGACACCAAAGCCCCCATGGAACGCACCGGCGGGCTGCAAATCGTCTTCTGCGACCGGGGCACTCCCAAGCAGGGCCAATCGTTTTCGATGTATTCCGCGATCCGCGACGAGCTGGTCGAGCAGGGCATGGACCCCGCGGCGATCCGGTTCATCCACGACGCCCGCACCGCCGAGGACCGGCTGCGGCTGTTCGATGAATGCAACCGCGGCGCGGTGTCGGTGCTGCTCGGCTCGACGGAGAAAATGGGAACCGGCACCAACGTGCAGACCCGGGCCGTGGCGCTGCACCACGTCGATGTTCCCTGGCGGCCCGCCGATCTCGAGCAACGCGAAGGCCGGGTGATCCGCCAAGGCAATCAAAACGCGGCCGTGGAAATCCTCAACTACGTCACCGAAGGCTCCTTCGACACGTTCATGTGGCAGAAAGTCGAAGCCAAAGCGATGTTCATCGAACAGATCAAACGCA
>NZ_JAFMJZ010000064.1 GCF_017853185.1 Mycolicibacterium sp. | reverse complement strand
ACGATGTTCTACGGCGGGGGCGACACCAAGGTGGCGGTGCGCCAAGCGACGGTCGCCGACCCGGCGGTCGCCGCGCCCCCGTCGCAGTCTCCCGCACCAGCAGAGCAGCTGGCGATCGGAGATCGGCCACTGCCCTACAGTGCCGACGCCTCCGGGTCGTGCCCGGCGGGGTCCACCTCGGCGCAGACGATGGCCGGCGCTGATCCCCGCAACGCATTTGTGTGTGTGCGCGACGGCATCGACGGTCAGGTGATTGATATCGACCTGTCGAAAACCTATGTCATCACCGCGATTTCACTGACCCCGGGCTGGACCGGGCAGGACGCCAGCGGTGCGGCGCAGTGGTCGCAGCACCGGGTGGTCACGACGGTGCAGTACGCGTTCAACGACACCGAGCGGACCCTGATCACTCAGGACACCAAGAATGTGCACGGCGAGGCGGTGATACCCGTCCAGCGGGTGCTGGCCTCCAAAGTCCGGATGCTGATCCGGCAGACCTCGCGGCCCCCGGCTGATGCCCCGACCTCGGCGGCAGCGTCGCCGGACCTGTTGCCGGGCCTACCGACACCGCCGACCTTCGCTGGTGACCCGTTCGTCGCGGGAACACCGAACTCCGATCCGGTTGATCACACGTTCGCGGTGAGCAGCCTGAAGATCATCGGCCACGAACCACTGTGACCGACTCCCGCGTGGCGTTGATCGCCCACACCGCCGGCACCGATCCGAACAGAGCAGGGACCAGCACATGAAGATCAGTCGAACCTGGCAGGCGCGCCTGGGCCGGTCGCAGTCGATGGCCTCGCGCCTCGGCCGTCCCGCAGTGCGGGCCCTGGCGGCGCTGGCGGGCCTGCACCTGGTGTGGCAATTCCTGTTCGGCTCGCCAGTGGATGTCGTGGGACCGGCTCGCACGGTGGTCAACAAGTCGGCGGTGGTGAGTTCATTCGCCCAGGATTTCGTCTCGGTGTGGCTGACCGCCACCGCCAACGATGCGCATGTGCTCACCGGGTTTGTGGCGAAGGACTCCGGGGGGTTCAAGCTGCCCACGACCCCTGCCGTGGTGATCACCGCACCGACGGTGGTCGCGGTGACCTTGACCGGTCTGGCCGGGAAAGCCGCTGACGCCGAGGTCTATTCGGTGGTCGTGGGGGTGACCCAGCGCCCGTATGAGTCGGCCAGCCCCACCCGCGCGCTGTATCGGGTGCCGGTGTTGTGGTCGAAGTACGGGCCGCAGGCCATCAGCCTGCCCGCCAGGGTGGGCGGTCCGGGTCCCGGCGCGATGCTGCCGATGACCTATCCGGTGGCACTGGCGGCCAGCGATCCGGCGTTCGCGGCGGTGTCAGGGTTTCTGACCGCCTACCTGACCTCGGCGGGCGGCGTGGATCGCTACGTCACCGCCGACTCCTTGATCTCAGGACTGGGAGATGCCTACCACAGTGTCGCGCTGACCTCGCTGACCGCGATTGATGCCCCGCCCGCGGTCCCGGCCGACGGCGAATCGGTGCAGGTGTTGGCCCGCGTGGATGCGGTCACATCGCAATTCGCCCCCACCCAGCTGGTGTATCCGCTGACCCTGCAGGGCGTCGGCGGGCGGTGGGTCATCGCAGCGCTCGACCAGGCCCCGGCGATGTCGGTCGAGGACGATCTGGTGCCTGTTGTGGTCTCCCCGGGCGCCGCGAAGTAGCGGCGCGCAACCCCCATGACAGCCACACACACTGGAAGGGAAGCCCCATCGTGAGCCTCACTGATCCAACAACCACGATTCGCACCGCATCGGATGCGGTGGCCGCGGCCGCCACCCTGATGCGGCAGACGGCACAGGCGTGCCCGCAGATCGCGCTGCGCGACCCGCACGGCATCTGGCGGACCTACGCCGAGATGTCGCTGGCAAGCCTGCTCTACGCGGCCTCATCAGCCGGGTGTGGCGGCGGAATATGTTGGGCGGCAAAAGCACTGGACAACACCGATCCCGAACTCAGCGCCGAACCGGGCTGGCGGCAGGTCGAGCAGCTGTGCCGCGGCCACGTCCCCCTAATGGCCGCCGCGGCCCGTGCCATCGACCTCGATGACCGGCGGCGGGACTCGATGCTGCTGGCACTGCACGACGTTTTCGACTATCTAGCCGGCGGCGGCTCGGGGCGGCCATCGCCCCTGACGGTGTAGCCCAGCAGTTCGAAGCATTGATTCACCCACCCACCGAAAGGAAATGACCATGATCGAAACCACTCTCGCCGCGGGGGATCTGCTCACCGCGATCCCCGGTCTGTGGGACGCCGCACGAATCCCGCTGGCCATCATTGCCATCGCCGTGGGGGGCGTCTCCGGGGCGTTCTCGCTCACCCGCGGGTTCGGGGCGGCGGCCGGCAAGGTACTCGGCGGTGTGGCGATCGCCGCAATCATCCTCGGCGGCGCCGGGCTGGCCACCTCGGTGAAGGGCACGGTCGACAAACACGGCGGCGGCATCACCACCGGCCAGTTCGGTCAGTAGCGACGCGGGCAGCGGGGGATGAGCAACAGATGAGCGAGGAGTTCCGGCGCGAGACCGCGCGAGTGTTCACCGATGTTCGGGATTTCCCGATCTATGTCTCCCACATCGACGACAACACCCGACTGTGGTTCGCGCCGTGGCGGGTATGGGACGGCGCGACCTTCCTGCTGGGGATCGCCGCGACGTTCCTGGCCACGCGAGCGTGGTACGACTCCGGGCACGCCGTCGCGATCTTCCTGCTGGGCGCGGCGGCCACCGCCGGCCTGACGGCGGCGGCACGGCAAATCCCGGTCAGCAAACCGTCCCCGCTGCACCGGGTGTGGTGGGCGCTGACCGGACTGGCGCGGACCCGACGCAGCGCCGCACTCGAGGGGGGCGACCCGTGGCTGTCGGCACCCAAAGAGGTGATCGGCAATCTGGTGTTCACCCAGGGCGGGGTGTACGCGGAGTTCCTCGTCGCCGGTCAGCCCGGCGGCATGATGGCGTTCGCTCTCAAAGATCAGATCGCGCGGCGCCACCGCCCGCTGACCCGCCAACTGCCCTCGGGCATGGTGCTGTGGGGCGTCAGCGCGCCGCTGTCACCGCGGCGCACCATCCGGGCGATGCTCGAGGGTTATACCGACCGCGACCAATGGGTCGATGAGGTCCGCGACTGGGACTCGTTTTTGCAGATCGAACCGTTCTACGAACAGATTTTCGGGCTGCGTATCCCGGTGGACGCGGGCATGGTGGGACGCAGCGGTGTCGGCGGCGTCGCCAAGGCGGCGACCGTGATCATCGGCCGCGACCCCGACGACCCGCAGTCGCTGGCCGGATACCGCGGGCTGGTCGAGGACATCTTGGTCAAGATCCCCGCGGAGTTCGCCGCCGTCGCGGCCACCCCGCGCCAGATTCACTGGCTGTATGCCCGGCACTGGAACCGCGGGGTGTTCAGGGTGCCGTTCCCCCACGATGCGGGCGGCCCGGATCGGTTGACGGCGCAGGACTTCCAGGCCATCGCCCCCGACGACATTGATCTCGGCGATCAGCAGACTCGCCGCGCGAACCGGTCGTGGTGGCGCCGGGCGCTGCCCTCGCTGCGGCCGGTGCTGCGCACCAAGACCGGCGACGGGCCGTCGAGCTATCAGACGATGATGCCGGTGTCGCAGCTTCCCCGCGGCGGCCTGGCCTACCCGCGCGCGGAACTGCTGCTCTCGCTGTACGACGTCGATGTCGACGACGCCGACGTGGACTGGTTCCAGCACGTCACCATCCGCTCGGCCGAAAAGGCGCTGACCCGCGTCGACCGCGCCCAACGCAACCTCAACGATCAGAGCTTCCAGCGCACCGGCCGCCGCGCCAGCCACTCCGATCTGATCGAGCGTTATCACAGCGGTGAGGACTACAACGCCGAACTGCGGGCCTCCACCCTGGAGCGGGAGGTGGAATCGACCACCGTCGCCGCGATCGGCTCGGCCTCCGCGGAGGCCACCGCCCAAGCGGTGCAACACCTGCACACCCATTTCGCCGAGGAACTCGACACCACGCTGCGCGGGCCGCGCGGGGGGGCTCAAGTGGCGCTGTGGCAGATCGGACTGCCGGGCAGCGAGGAGCGCGCCCCGCGCGACCAGTACTGCCAGCCCACCACCACCAAGCACTGGGCACGGTTCTCACCGCTGGTGTCCAGCGCGCTGGGTAACAGCAGCGGCATCCTCATCGGTCGCAACCTGGCGACCCGACGGGCATCCCCGGTGCTGCTGGATCTGGAGGGTGTGGCAGGCCGGCGCGGCGCGCCGGGGCTGCTGCTGTTCGGTCCCCCCGGCGGCGGGAAGTCGCAGTGCGCCAAACGGATTGTCGATGCGCTGATCAAACGCGGTTCGCAAACCTCCATCACCGATCCCGGCACGATGCGGGAATGGTCGACCGCCCTGGCCCACCACGGGGACAGGATCGCCGTTCTTGACCCCGCACGCGGCGCGGTCTCGATGGACGGTCTGCGGATCTTCCGCCGCGAGATCGCGGTGGAACGCACGCTGGATCATCTGCTGCCGATGATGGGGGTCGACACCGACGGGGTGGTGGCCCGGCAACTGCGCGGACTGCTGCGCCCCGATCAGCGGGTCGCCGAAAGCATGGGTGGGCTGGTGCGCTACCTGAACTCCCTGACCGGCCGTGCGGCCAGCGAGTACGAAGACCTGACCGCCCGGCTGGACATGTGGGCCAACGTCGACTACCTGCGCTGCATGTTCGACGAGTCGCTGCCGGTGCCGCCGATCGCGGAGAAAGACGCCGTGGTGTGGCTGACCGCGGACCTGGAACTGCCCTCCACCACCCAAACCGACGAACTGCACCTGTATCGGCGCCAAACCGCTAGGGCGCGGGCGGGATTCGCCATCTACGGCATGATCGCGGCGCTGACCCGCGAAACCTACACCGGTCCCCATCGCCGGCCCGACAGCTTCGGCTGGTTCGTCGCCGAGGAAGCGCGTAGCTATTTCGCCTCGCCGGTCGGTAAGGACGACGCGCTGCGCATCGTCACCCAGGGCCGCAAAGAACGCTACGGGCTGATCGCGATCTCCCAGCACGTCGAGCATTTCGCCGGAATCAGCACCCAGGACCTGCCCAACCGGATCGTCACGCCGTTCAAGCCCAGCGAACGGCAGTACGCGGTCGAGGCGTACCGCAAGATCGGCATCGACCCCGACGAGTACCCCGAGGTGCTGGACCTGCGCACCGTGGAAGGCCACGGCTACGCCTACTTCCTCGACGAGTTCGGCCGGGCGGGTCTGGTGGATCTGCTGCCCCCCGTGCAACACGAACTGATCAGCGCGTTCGACACCCGCAATCTGGGTGCCGGTCCACCGCCGCCACCGGCGGGGTTGCCGTGTTGAGCCGGCGGCTGGCGCCGTGGCTGTACTGCCACCCGCGGGTGCGGCGGGCCTGGGTCATCGGTCAGGCGCTGTGGCTGGGCGCGATGGCGATGCTGCTGACCGCACCGGCGGCCGCGGCGTCGGGGCTGGGGTCGGCGTTGGATTTCAGCGGGTTACGCGACTCTCGCGGCATTCCGATCGGCGCCTACCTGTTTTCCACGGTGGACGTGATCGAGGCGATGCGCCACCAGGGCACCGACATGGACATCACCGACCCGGGGACCTGGATTCCCTCTCTCGCCGACAACATCACCGTCGCCCTGACCTATTCGCAGGTCGCCGCCGCCCTCGGAGCCTGCACGGGGTTCCTGCTGTTCATCTGCTCGATGGGCATCTGGGTCATCAAGTTCGCGCTGGGAACGACGTGGCTGCTGTGGCTGGCCGCGATCGCCGCCCCGATCGTGGCCAACATCAACGCCGTGCTCACCCATCTGCACGTGGTGCCGACCGCGCTGATGATCTGCCTAATCATCGGCGGGGTCATCGCGCTTACCAAAGGCGTCGGACGCGGAATCGGCATCATGGCCAGCGGTTTCGTGGTGATCCTGCTCGCCGCGTGGCTGCTGCGCGATCCGGTCACCGAACTGACCAGCCCCGAAGGAGTGCTGGGCATGGGCCGCTGGCTGGGATTCACCGTGGCGATGGGTGTCGCCAACAACGGCCCCATCGTGACCGACGGGTCCACCATCAACGACGCCCAGGTCAACCAGCTCACCGGGTGGATGGTCGATGTGCTGGCCCGCCACAGCCTGCAACTGATGAACTTCGGTCAGGTCATCGACGCCCGCCCGGGATGCGCCGACGCCTGGGATGCGGCGCTGATGCACAACCGCACCCCGCAGGGGCCGGCGACGGCCATCAAGGACTGCGGGGCGCTGGACGCCTACGCCCACGCCCAACAGCTCAGCGGCGAGTCGGTCGGGCTGTTCTTCCTACTGAATCTGGTCGTGATGGCCGCCCTGTTCGCGTTGTGCTACATCGCAGCGGAGGTTCTGCGCGTGGGCTTCAAGGCGTTCTGGAACGTGCTGATCCTGGTGCCCGCCGCGGCCGTCGCCGTGGCTCCCGGCCCGCAGCGCCAGTTCGCCAAAAAAGCGGCGCTGCGGGCGGTCGTGCACGGTCTGGAAATGATGTTCGCGACCGCCGGTCTGGGGGTGCTGCTGATCCTGATGCGCCATGTGATGCAGGGCAATTTCGCCGGCGGCGTCCAGATCACCTCACCGCTGCTGAAGTTGCTGATGCTGGTGCTGCTGTCCTGGGCGGCGGCGCTGGCGTTCCGGAAAATGTTGCACGCTTTCGGCGACGGGGGTCTGCCCGGACCGCTGTCGATGGCCAAGAGCGTGGTCAAGGTGGGGGCCGCCGGGGCGGCGCCGCTGGCCCAGATGCAGCAACTGCGCAACGGCGCGCGCCGGGTGGGCCACGAGTTCGGCCCTAGTGACTCCGCACATCTGCCGGGGCAGAACGGCGAGCAGGGGTCGGCCGGTCCGACCCAGCCCGGCCGCCGTGGCCACCCGCCCGTCGCACCGTCGGCATCGGCCTCGCCCCGCCGACCCGGCGGGGGCAGCGGGGGAGCAACGGCACCGCCCACTGCGGGAGCGCCGCCAGCGACGGGGGCACCCGGTGGCGTGGCCTCTACGCCAGCGACCGCCGCCGCGGGCGGTGCCCGCAGCGCGGCGGGCGCCGCAGGGCGAGCCGCGGGCAGCGGTGCCGCCGCAGGGGGGTCCAGCGCGGCGGCCGCCGCGGGCGGGTCGGCCGCCTCGGGTGCGGCGGCGGGCGCCGCCGCCAGGACCGCGGCCGGGGTCGTTGCACCCGAAGTGGTGGTCGGGGCGATGGTCGCCCAGAAGGCCGTCGGGGTGGCGCAGCGCACAGCGGGCCGGTCCTCGGCGAGCACCCCGGCGCCGGGATTGTCTGCGGCGTCACCCCGGCCAGGTCGGCCACCGGCGACCCCCCCTGACGGGGCGCGCCGCGACGCCTCACCGCAGCCCCCCGCCGAGGCGCGACCCACCGACAGCCGCCCCTCCGACACCGCCGCGGCGCCCGCCTCCCCCCGAGCACCAGCACCACCGCACCGCAGTACACCGGCACCCAACAGTTAGGAGTCCCCGATGCCCCGCACCACACAACGCGCCGCGACCCCCGCACGGCGTGTCCGTACCCAGCCAGGGGGGTCGGACAGCGATACCGCTCTGGCGCAGGCCCATTGGTGCGCGACCCGTCTGCTCCATCACGGTTGGCGGTTCACCCGCTTCGGCCCCGGCGTCGCGACCGCGCTGACACCCGCGGGCGACACCGTCGAGATGAGCGACACCGCCGCCCCCCCTCACCGCACCCTGCACCACGATCTGTGCGCCGCGCTGAGGACGCTCGGCGAGGCCAACGCCCGGCCACTCGCGCACCTGGAGGTGATGTTGCGGTTGCGGGTGCCGATCACGGCCCGACCGGAGCAGATTCATCCGTGGGCGATTCCCGGCAGCACGCTCGCCGCGTCGGCGACAGTGCGGATCGGCTACTGGCTCGCGACCATCCTCAGCGACGACTACCGCTGGCAGCTGGTGGACTTCGAGGCGTCGTGGTTTCACGCCGTGCCCACCGACGAGGACGGCCTGCAGCGGTTCACCGCGGCGCCGCCAGCCCGGCGCGGCCGCACCCCGACGTCGACGCTGCTCGCCGCGCACCTGGCCACACTCAACGACGCCGAACGCCGAACATTGACCGAACTGGTCACCGCCCATCAGCGGACGCCCGATCGCGGGGCGGCCCCCGTCATCAACTCTGACCGGCCGGGGCTCACGGGATGAGCGCGCCGCAACCCAGCAGCAGCCGGCGTACCACCGATCGTGTCCGCACAGCTGCCGAACGCGCCAGCGACGCTGCGCGCGCGAGTCAGGCGCGCGCCGCCCGCCGCCGCGACCGACTGGTAGCCGTCGGGGTCGCGGTTCTCGAGGAGTTACTGCCCCCGGGTCCACACCCAGACACGCGGGCCGCGGTCGCCGAGGTCTACGGAGTAGTCACCGCTGCGGTGGGAGACGTTGTGCGCGGCCATGCCGCGGAGTTCCGCCGTGACGGGTGGCGACCCGGCGACGCCGACACCGCAGAACAGTGGCCTATGCAGTCGGTGGTGCGCGTCGGCTTGCTTCTCGCGCACTCCGAGGTGGCCGCCGAACTGCGTTACCGCCTCGGGATGGACGCCGCTGCGCCCCTGCGGTATTCGGGCAGTGAGCAGCGCGTCGAGCAATGCCGCCGCCACTATGCCGATGCCCTCGCTCTGGTCGAGGACACCCGCCAGGTCGATCCCGCCGACGTGTGGCGCGGCCTGCTCAACACCGATCATCACGACCTGATGGCGATGGTGGTCACCTTAGCGGCGCTGGTCCCCACCGATCAGCCCGAATTGGGTCGGTGGGCCAAGGACATGGCTGGCGGCGATCCCGCGCAGCGCAGTGTTGCGCGCGGCCTTGCGCTGCTCATTCCCACGCGGCCGCGGCTGCACGCGCTGCCCGCCGCTGGGCCGCTGCGTTCGGTGCCGGCCGGGCGGCAGCCATGACCACTGCCGACACGATGATGATCCGCGCGGAACTGCTGGGCGCCCTGCGGGCCAGCAACCGTGCCATGAGCACCTCCGAGCTGGCCCGGATGATGCCGTGGCGCTGCGATCGCCTGGCGATTCCCTGCGCACTGCTCTGCGACGCGCCGCCTCACTCGCGCAAGCTGCGGGTGCTGGAATGCCATCGGGACTGGCATGTCGTCGCGGTGCCCCGCACCGCGCAGGACGGGCCCACCGGGGTGTACCGGCACCTGGTCAGCATGGCCCGCGCGCAGGTGATCCAGCGCATCCGGGTGTCCCCGAGAGTGGTGCACTGGCAGGTCGTCGCATCGTGACCACCTCACCCCGCCCTGCCTGCCGCCGCCTCAGCACCGATGTTCGCCGCGCCGGGCTCGCCGCAGTGACCGCGGTGTGCGTGTGGGTAATCGCCGGGTGCACAACCGACGTCGGCGGTGCCGACCACCCCGGCGGGACAGCCGTCGCCACCCCGGCAGAAACGGCCTTAGAGACGCTGCTGCTCGATGATCCCGACATCGCCCGGATCACTGACGCACCAGGGCTGCACACCGCCGATAGCTACCGGACGATGCCCGACGCGGCAGCCGCCGGCAGGACCTATTCCGACGCCTTCTGCGGCGCGGCGATCTCGGCGGCCTCTACCACCGCCTACGACGCCAGCAGTGCCAACGACGTTCGCGGCCGCCGACTGGACGACACCGACACTGCCGGTGCCGTGCTGAGCCGCTCTGTCGATCAGGCTGTCATCGCCTTCCCCGATGCGGGTGCGGCGGGGGAGTTCGTCGCCGCCGCCCGCACCGGGTGGGCGGCTTGCGCAGGCATGAGCGTGGAGACCCTCGACACCGCCGGTCGTGCGGTATGGCGGGTGGAACAGCCGCACTTCGGCGAGGGCGTGCTGTCGGTGGCGGCGACCCACCGCAGCGGGTGGGTGACTGAACATGCGATCACCGCGCAGGGGGAAATCGTGGTCGATGTCGCTGTCTCCAGTGCCGACGCGGTCACCGACCGCGCCGCCAAGATCGTGCGGGACATCACCGACCGCCTCGCCCAGTGAGGGATCTGCGCGATCCCACACCCGCATAGCGAACGGGGCCTGAATCCAGGCAACGGCTGGACACCAGCACACCGAGATCCAGGCGCGATCCCCGGCCGACACGCCCCTACTGATCATCCGGTCGGAGGTGTCCACTGGCCACCCGATCGGGGAAACTACTGCCGCGTTCGACCGTCGTTGCCCTGGTCGCGGTTGCGGGCCGCGATGTCGGCCAGTCGGCTGTCGATGGTGTGGGCGGTGCGCAGGGAGGTGCGCAGGGCGTCGCGCTGGGCGACGGCGGCGGCGAGGTCGGGGGTGTGCAGGTGGGGTGCGAGGGCGGCGGCCTGGACGAGGGCCGGGTCGAGGTCGGGGCCGCTGGGCAGCCACGTCAGGGGGCGGTGGTCTGTGGTGAGTGTGACCGCCCACGGGAGGTCGGCTTGCAGCAGCCGCAGCAGCGGCGCTGAGGGGGGTTGAGGCCAGCGTGTTCCCGGTTCGGTGTCGATGAGAATGACGCGGGTTTGGGCGGCGGCGGCGGCTTCTGCCAGGTCGGCGATCACCTCGGGTGGCGCGTCGGCGGCGTGGTCGACGACCAGCAGGGTGCCGGGTGCGGGGCGCCATCCGGCCTGTAGGTCGTGCTGGGTTTGAGCCAGGGCGGTCCAGTGGTCGGCGGCGCCGGCGGTGTCGTCGGTGGCGGTCTCGGCGGCGTCGCACCACAGGACGGGGCGGTTCTGGGCGGTGGCGGCCTCGTGCAGCACTGCCATGGCGTTGAGGAACGGGGCTCGCGCTGAGGCGTGCACGACGGTGAGCGCAAAGGGGGTGCTGGCGAGGCGCGCGAGGGCGTGGGCGGTCATGGGCGCCAATGCGGTGGCCCGCTCGGGCAGAGTCAGGCGGGGCTGGGTGATGAGGTCACCAGCGGCGGTCAGGACGCGCAGTTCGGTGCCGATGGCGTCCATCTGGTCCACGATGTGACCGGCGTCGGTGAGTTGGGCGGCGGCGAAGGATCGGGCGGCGATTTTTTCGGCGCGGGTGAGGTCGTGGCGCAGGCGGCGCAGCTCGCTGCGGGCTTCTTGGAGTTGGCGGCGGTCGGCGTTGTTGGCGGCGGCGAGGGCGGCGTCGGCGTCGGCGTGGGTGACGATGTTGCCCGCACCGCCGGCGGCGTGTTCGCGGGCGGTTTTCGCAGCGGTCAGCTCGTCCCAGAATTGGGTGGCGGGGGCGGTGTCGGGAACCTTGGTCTGGGTCCACTGGTAGTGCGCTCGGGCGGCGGCGAGGTCCTCGGGGGTGGTGTCGGGGGCGGCGGTGAGCGCCGCGAGGTAGTCCCGCGCCTGGGTGGTGGCGGTCATCGCCGCTTCGTAGGCGTCATCGGCGTCGGACCACTGAGCTAGCACTGCCTGCACCGCGGACAGGTAGGGCCGGTCGGCGTCGGCGCGGTCGCGCAGATCACGAATGGCGGGCATGGCGGCCTCGACGGCGGGCCCGTGGAAGCTCTCGACCTGTACGGCTAACGCCGCCACGGCGGCGGCCTGGGCGGTGCAGCGGTCGCGCAGCCCGTGGACATCGTCGAGTGCGCGGCGCAGCCCGACCTCGGGCAGCACCGCGCGGGGGTACTGGTCCTCGAAACCGGTGCCCGGCTCGAACGGCGCATACAGGGCGTCGAAGTCCAGGGGCAGCACCTCGTCGTCCTGCGGTGGTTCCTGGTCAAGGTCGACGCCGAGCGCGGCGAGCAGGGCGTCGTCGTCGCGATCGAAGTCGATCAGGGTGGCGGCCGGCGGGTAGTCGCCGGCGGTAGCACCGGGGTCGGGGTGCAGATGGTGAAGGGCTTCTTCCTCCTCGGGGGTCATCGGCGGCTCGGCGGCGACGGGTTCGGCGTTGAGGTCGCGCTCGTAGGGCGCGGCGGTGGTGAACAGGTCGATGGAGTAGGTCATCAGCCGCGCGTACTCGTCGTGGCGGATCGGGTGGGTCAGGCGGCGGTCGGCGTCGGCGAGGTGTTCGGCGGCGACGGTGAGCAGGTCCAGCGGCGTCCAGCGTTGCGGGTCGGCGGCGGCGACGGCGCTGACCAGGGCGGGGAACGCGGGATCGGCGGCGATGGTTTCAGCCAGCGCGGTGCCGAACACGGTGCTCAGCGCCGGCAGCCACACCGGTCGCAGACCGGGGGTGGCGGTGTCCAGGGCGGCGGGGGACAGGGTGCCGCTGATGCGCCACCACAGGGCGGCGGCAGGCAGCTCGTCGGGCAGCGGACCTTGTTCGGCGGCGCTGGTGACCAGCCGGTGAATGTTGACTCCGGTGCGGGCAGCCGAAGCCAGGTGGCTGGCCAGGTGCGGCCAGTACGGGTCGCGACGCAGGTGCGGGTTGAGGCTGTCGAGGAGGTCGTTGTAGCGGCCGGTCTCGGTCTCGGGGCGCCCGATGATCGCCGCGGCACGGCTTTCCAGGCGTGCCTGTTCGGCGCGGGTGCGGTCGGCGAACACCTCCGGGCCGGCGATTCGGGTGTCCTCGGCGGGCACGCCGGTAGCGGCCCGGAAGACCGCCAGATCGGCGAGCAGTCCCCGGTCGGTGTCCAACAGGGGCCGCGCCCAGCGCGGCGCGGTCGCGACGGTCCAGGTCGCGACGGCGGCGCGGATCGCGTCGACCTGATCGGTGACGCGGGTGTGGCGGGCGGCCAGGTAGTCGTGCCAGTCGGCGGTGCCGCGGGCACCTTCGGGCAGGCCCGGCAGCCACGGCAACGGGCCTGTGCCACCGGAGTGCGCGCCGCTGGGATCCAGGCGCCAATCGACCACGGCGGCCGCGTCGGCGGCGTGGTCCAGGCCGCCGCGTTCGACGACCGCTTTGAGCCATTGCAGCGGGTTACGCCCATTGGCGGCGATGAGCGCCAGGTGTTTGCGCAACACCGGCCACGCCTCGCAGCGGGTGATGCCGGCATGGATCAACTCCGCGTTGGTGTCCAGCTTGGCGCTCTGCGCGGGGGTGAGCAGCGCCTCGGCGGCACTGCCCACCGCATCGGTGTAGCGCGCGACATCGGCGGCCAACCCGAGGACGGGATCGGTGTCACGCCGGCGCAGCGTGGTGGCCGACACCTGGGCGCCGTCGCGGGCCAACGCGGCGGTGAGCACGTCGATCGCAGTGTCGGGGTGAGTGGCCTTGGGGCTGAGGATGCGGTGCGGGTCGACTTCGGCGGTGGACAGATAGACGTGGTTTTCGACAACGCCGCGCGACAGCGCGGTGTAGACCTGCTGGCGGTTGAGTCGGTCGTGGCCGACGGTGTGGCAGCGGTGGCGGGCGGTGGCGCCCTGCGCGGAGTCGATCGTGGCGGCGTATCCCAACCGGACACTGGCCCGCACATAGGCCGCCGGGAGCCGCAGGTGCTGGCCGGATTCGTTGTGGGTGACGGTCATCGACCCGTCGGCTGAGACCCCTGAAACCGTCCACCGATAGCCGTTGCGGACGAAGTCGGTGCGGCCCAGAGTCAGTGTGCGGTCGTTGGTTTTGGTGACCACGGTGTCGCCGACGGAGGCCGACAACCCGTCGGCCAGCCGGGCTTCGGTCAGCACCGCGCCTGGGTCGGTGGCGGTGGCCGACTCGGCCTCTCGGGTCAGCCGCCACAGCCGCGCCTGGGCGTTGAGGTCGCTGACGATGTCGTTGGTCGGGGCCAGCAGCAGCGAGTCCAGCCCGGCTTCGGCGTCGGCGCGCCACCCGGCGAAGGCCATCGCCGCGGCGGTGTCGGTGGCCCCGACGTGGATGCGTCCGTGGTCGGCGTAGAACGCCAGACCGGCGGGGTCACCGACCCGCAGTGCGGCCCCGGCCTGGGCTTCGGCGGCCGAGGCGAACCGCATGATCTGCGACAGTGTGGTCAGTTCGGTGGTCTCGGCCAGATCCCGCAACACCCCGCCTGCGGAGATCGACGCCAACTGCCGGTCGTCGCCGATCAGCCGCACACTGGCCCCGCGGACCAACGCCGTGGCGATCACGCTGTCGAGGGCCAGGGTGCCGGCTTTGCCGGCCTCATCCACGATGAGCAGGGTGTTGGCGTCGATGCCCTCGAACCACTCCCGCGCCGGATCGCCGTGCCCGCCGCCGTCGGGGTCGGCCGCCATGTGGTTGAACTTGTCGACGGTGTCGGCGACGTCGACGGCGATCTCCGCGCGCAGGATTTGGGCGGCGTTGGCGCTGGGGGACAGCCCGATGACGTGGCCGCCGGAATCTTCCCAGGCCCGCGCCAACGCGGCCATCGCGGTGGTTTTCCCAGCCCCGGCGGGGGCCAACGCGAGCGCCACCCGGTTGCCTGAGCAGGCCATCGCCCGCACCAGCGCGGCCTGGCCGTCGTTGAGTGCGCGGCCTTCGGCGGCTTGGCGCAGCAGCGCCATATCGACATCTTCGGGGCGGGCGGTGCGACCGTCGGTCAGTGTTGCGGCCCGCAGGATGCGTGTCTCGGCGGCCAGTATCTCCTCGCTGGTGTAGCTCGCGGTGTTGTGCACCCGGTAGACGCTGGTGCCGTCGCGGCGGCGCAGCCGGCGCGGTTCGCCCAGCTCTGCGGTGGCGTCGAGACCTAGTTCGACGCTGAACGGTTCGCACAGCGCAGCCTCGGTCAACTGCCCTGCGATTCCGTCGTCGCTGCCCAGTCCCGCCGCCCTCACGACGCGCTGCGCCTCGGCGAAGACATGGGTGCGTTGCCAGGTCGATCGGGTGGTCGACACTGTCGCGATGATCGCCGCCGCGGTCTGGGCGATCCAGGCGTCGGTGACCTCCGATGCGACGGTGGGCGGTCCGCTCAGTGCCGCGGAGATCACGTCGCCGACGGTGCGGGTGTCGCCGAGGATCACCGTGGCCTGGGTGCGCCACGCCTGGCGCTGCTCGGCCAGGGAGCGCGGTTCGTGTTTGGCTTGCCGGGTTTCCAGGGTGGCTTGCTGGCTCAGCGCCAACGCTTCAGGGGTGCTCGGTTCACGCCCGTGGTCGGCCTGGAACGCCTTGGACAACTCGGCCACCCGCGCAGTGATTGCGCTGCGTCGCGCGGAGAACCCCTCGTTGAGCGCGGCGGGGATGCCGACGATCTCGCGGACCGCCCGCAGGCCTTCGGCGGCGTCACCGCGGTCGGCGAAGCGCAGCGCCAACGCCGCCCCGAGGTAGCCCTCCAACCGGGTGTTGTACACCTCCGACGCGGCGACGGTAGACCGGAACAGCGGCCGCCCATCCAGCGCCAGCCATTGCCCTGTCAGGGCGCGGACCTTGTTGCTGACCGCGACATGGGTGTGCAGGTCGGGGTCACCGGCGCGGCTGTCGCGGTGGGTGAACCGCGCTGCGATGAACCCCTCGGTGTCGACCTGGGCGACGCCGTCGGTGCCGGTGCGGGTGAAGCAGGCCTCGTCCTGGAGAAAGTCCAGGGCGTCGTTGACCGCCCGGTCGTGGCATTCCTCGATGACGCGGGCCACCTCGATGGGGGCCAACGCCCACAGCGTCGACACGCTTTTGACCGGGCTGAAGGTGAAGTCGTACCCGGCGGTGGAGGTCGTCAGTTCGCGGGACTCGCGGGCGATGAAACCGCTCAGTTCGCGGTCGTCACTGGGCGCCCGCCCATACTGCTGCGCGAACAGTTCCCCGGCGATGCTGGTTTTCATCTGCGCCCGCAGCGCGCTGTCGATGGCGGTGTTCCAGGGCTTGCCCAGGCTGAGGTTGTGATCCCGGTAGGCCACCGCGAGTCGCCGGTTCAATTCGGTTTCGCCGGGGTTGATCCGGAAGGGCCGGCCCAGTTTCACCGCGGCCGCCGCCCCGGCCTTACCGGCCTTTCCCTTCACCAGAGCGTCGGTCAGTGCCACCGCGTTGGGGTGCAACCCCAGCCCGAACAGGCTGCGCATCTGATCCTCGGTGACCGCCGAGCCTTCCGGTACCGCCCACAGCGATTGAACCTGCGCCGCCGCCTCTTTGATCCTGCGTGGCAGCTTGGACAGGCGTTCCGGTGTCCTCGCAGGCAGCGGCTGGTCCGCTGTCTGCTCGTCGTGGAATCCCCGCGCGGGGGCACCCAGAGCGGCCAGGCCCCGGCCGGTCCACACCCCCGGGGACTCGCCCTTGGAGCTGTAGTAGTCGCTCAGCGTGGTGCGGCCCTTGGCGGTCGCGTCCGAGGCCGCCACCTGCCGCACCAGATACAGATATCCGTCCCCGGCGGTCAGTTTGTGGATGCCCATCATCGCCGCATCCACCTCATGAATCGGACCCTAAGACAGGTTGGCGACGGCCCCCCGTCGCTTCCAAGCCGCACCGTTCTGACCAGCAGTTACCCAACCGTGACCTAAATGCAAGAGGTGTGTGGGCTTCGTGGTGGTCTGAAAGTGGGCCTGTGAACGGGTCGGAACCAAAAGGGGGTGCGGAAGTGTGCATGGAGGGGGTGACTGGGGACGTGGCAAGGAGTACGGGGGGCGTCGGCAGGGTGTCTTAGCATCGGGGAATGGATGAGCAAGCAGCACAAAAAACGCCGCGGACGCCGGGCCGAAAAGCCGCGACGCGGGCGCGGTTGATGGAAGTGCGGGCCAAGCGGGCCGCTGAGCGCGAGGCCCGCGAGCGGGCCAACATCACCGATCTGACGGAGTTCTTCGTCCAATCGGAGTTGCACGACGATGTGGATGTGTGGTTGCGCGAGCAGATCGCCAAGGTCACCACCGAAGCCAAGACCCGGCGCCAACAGCACCGCGCCGCCGCGGGGACGGCGTTGAAGGCCATGCTGGATCGCGGTGAGACGTTGTCGGCGATCGCCGAGCAGGCCGAGATCACGGTGGCCAAGGTGCGCACATACCTGGGCCTGGCCGGCGGCGGTGCGGCCGACAGCCAACCGGCGACGCAGAACGGGGCATCGCGACCGGCGGCGCCACTATCGAGCGACCTGGATGCGCCACCGAACGACGCGGATATCGCCGGTGTGATCGA
Source organism: Mycolicibacterium sp. (assembly GCF_017853185.1). Taxonomy (GTDB): domain Bacteria; phylum Actinomycetota; class Actinomycetes; order Mycobacteriales; family Mycobacteriaceae; genus Mycobacterium. The sequence continues at coordinate 1,252 of NZ_JAFMJZ010000064.1, read as the reverse complement.
CGCTGCCGACGCTGCCGCCGAAGCACGGCTCTAACGGGCCCTGTGGTGAGGTGTGACGGCCCCGGAAACCGGTCGGGCAGCAGGGGCGCCGCGGCCGCCTCTGCGGGCGTCTCAGGGGCTCGGGCGGCTGGGCGGCGGCGGGTTTCGCAACCGCTAGCGCTGCGGGTCGACCCTATTGCCGACGCTGCGGAGCGGGACCGGTTCTTCTCACGGGTGGTGTGCGGTCCCCGACCGGGGGATTGCCATCTGTGGGTGGGTGCTATCGGTTCCGACGGGTATGGGCGGTTCGCCATTCGGCGCGGCGCGTACCCGCATGTGGTGCGGACGTCGCGCTACGCGGCGGCGGTGGCGTTGCAGGGCCGGGTGCTGGCGTCCGATGACCTGGTGCTGCACCTGTGCGATTTGCCGTTGTGTGTGCGCAGCGTGACGGCCGCAGACGTTGAGGCGGGTGTTGGCGCGCATATCGTCCTGGGCTCGCAGAGCGAGAACATGCGGCGGATGGCGTTCATGGCGCGGGGAGGTGGGCGGCGCGCCATCGTCACGCACGGCGCAGGTCTGACGGCGCGGCTGGAGCGCTCGCGGGCGCTGCGGGAAGCGGTGCGCGAGGGCTGGGACGACGATGCAGTCCAGGCGGCCTTGCTCGGGCAGCCCGACCAGTACCGCTTGTGGTGAGCGATCAGCGCGGGCAGGTGGGCAGGATCGGCGCGCGACTGTAGCGGCTGGGTCCTCGGCGCAGCCAATGGTGGTGTGGATCGTTTCCGATAGAACACATCATTGGGAGGCGGGCTGTATCAGCGCTGGGGCAGTGGGTAGAGGAACGCGGTGATGGCGTCCGCTCTCAGGCGGGCAATCTGGGAGTATCCGGTCTGAGAGGCAGACCCGGCGTTCCCCTTCCCCTGGTTCATCGGACTGACCACCCTGGCGATCTACGGCGGACTGACCTTCGTCAGCGATTCCATCGTCGAGGACTGCGTCTACAGCGTGGGCATCGCGATCATCACCTACTACAGCGTGGTCGCGGTGTCCTCGGTGCTGTACTTCCGCGACACCGCGTTCGCCTCGTGGCGCACCGCATTCGGGCAGGTGATCCTGCCGGGGATCGCGGCGTTGATCCTGATCCCGGTCGGCATCATCGAGGCCTACCAGATGGCTCAGCCGGACAACTCCGGCGCCTCACTGGCCGGGGTGGGAGTGGTCTTCATCATCGGGGTGGCCAGCCTGCTGTTCGGCGTGCTGCTGATGATCCTGTGGA